>CAZRUV010000028.1:0-32093 GCA_964603315.1 uncultured Rhodobacterales bacterium | reverse complement strand
ACCCCGTTCTTGCCCATGAAGATCGCCTCGCAGGACATCTCGTTGGCGCGCAGGGTCGCTGCGGTGTCGGTGGTAAAATACGGGTTGCCGGTGCCAGCGGCAAAGATGCAGACACGCTTTTTCTCAAGGTGCCGCACGGCGCGACGGCCACCTCGTTCATGGTGATGGCGCTGATCACGCGGGTGAACACCCCCAACCCTTCGAGCGCGGATTGCATGGCGAGCGCATTCATCACGGTGGCAAGCATGCCCATGTAGTCGGCCGTTGTCCGCTCCATTCCTTGCGCCGAGCCTTGCAGGCCGCGAAACACGTTGCCGCCGCCGATCACCATGCAGATCTCGACACCCATGTCGTGCACCGCCTTGACCTCGCGGGCCACCCGCTCGACCGTGGGGGGATGCAGGCCGAAGCCCTGATCGCCCATCAGCGCCTCGCCGGAAATTTTCAGCATGACACGGTTAAAGGTGGCCGCTGGCTCGCTTGCCACTGCCTGATCACTCATCGTTCGCCCCCGCTCTTGGAATTTGCGCGCAACCTGTCGTAAATCGGGACGGTTTTCAATGGAGCAAACGCGCATGATCGGCGACATCGTCGCATCACTGGACCCGCAGCTGCCGGTTTTGATCGCGGGCCCGACGGCGTCGGGCAAATCCGCGCTGGCCTTGGCCATTGCGGAGACGCAAGGCGGCGTGATCGTGAATGCCGATGCGAGCCAGGTGTACGCGTGTTGGCGCGTGATCACCGCCCGCCCAACGGTCGAAGAGGAGGCCCGCGCGCCGCACACCCTTTACGGCCATGTGGCCTACGATGCCCCCTATTCGACCGGGCATTGGCTGCGCGAGGTGACACCGCACCTCAATGGCCCGCGGCCCATCATTGTCGGCGGAACCGCGCTTTATTTCTCGGCGCTGGTCGAAGGATTGGCCGACATTCCCGCCACACCACCCGACATTCGCACCGAAGCGGACGGCTTGCCACTGAAGGACATGGTTGACGCGCTGGACGCGGGAACGTCGGCGCGGATTGATCTTGCCAATCGCGCGCGGGTGCAGCGCGCCTGGGAAGTCCAACGCGCCACGGGCCGCGCCTTGTCCGACTGGCAGGACGACACACCGCCACCCCTGCTCGGTGATGGCGCGTATCAGGGGCTGGTGATGGACAGCCCAAAGGAATGGCTGACGCCGCGCATCACACGACGCTTTGATGCGATGTTGTCCGGCGGCGCGCTGGACGAAGCAGCGGCCATGACAGACCGGTACGACCCCGCTCTGCCGTCGTGCCGGGCTATTGGTGTGGCGGAGACGATGGGCCTTTTGCGCGGCGAGATAGATCACCCGCACGCGGTCGAAGCGGCGACAATCGCGACGCGCCGATATGCCAAGCGTCAGCGGACGTGGTTTCGCGCGCGGTTCCCGCACTGGCGCTGGATCGCATCTGCCACACTCACGCGCGCTTGACCAAAACAGCTTGTTCACCCCTGAATTTGTGGGCAGATTGCCGGCAAAATCGTCCAAACACAATCAACATGGCCCTTTCACCCGTCCAGATCACGACCCTCGCCCAACTCACCGGACCGCAGGACTGGCGTCTGTCGCTGGCCCATGACCGGCCGGAACATCTGATCATCTGGATCACCCGCGGACAGGGGCGCCTGCTGCTCAATGGCACACGGCGCGGCGTGGGCACGCACAACGCCATCCTGATCCCGGCCCGCACGCTGTTCTCGCTGGAACTCGGGCGGCAGGGCATGGGACAGGTTGCGCTCATACCGGATGGGACGGACGTCCGCCTGCCGGAGACGGCGCGCCAGTTGCGGTTGCGCGATGTGGCGGCGATCAACGAGATCACCAGTCTTTTTGACGCGGCACAGCGCGAAGCGACGCAGGCCCGCCCTCTGGCGCAGGACGCGCTGGATGCACATGTGGCCCTGATTTCCGTCTGGCTGCGCCGCCAAATCGCGCTGCCCGATCACTTGCCTGCAAAGGTGGATGCGGCCGCGCGGCTGACCGCGGCGTTCTGCGCCAGCGTCGTATCCCACCACGCGCAGGCCATGACGATGGCCGATCACGCCGAAATGCTCGGGGTCACGCCCACGCACCTTTCGCGCGCCTGCAAGGCGTCGACGGGCCGAACCGCGGCCGAGTTGCTGACCGAACGCACGCTCTATGCCGCCCGGATTGCGCTTGTCGAAACAAAAACGCCCGTGCAGGACATCGCCCGGCATCTTGGCTTTGGCTCGGCTGCGTATTTCACACGCTTCATCCAGCAACATACCGGACAAACGCCGTCCGCCCTGCGGCAAGCCGCGCGCAAGGCGCCACGACCTGCGCGCTCTGGTTGAGTGAGCCGCAATCAGCGCCCCATGTCGCAAACAGACTAATCAAAAGTCGGTTTCAGACCCCGATTTCCACAATGGCCCTGTTGACGGCTGCCCTGTTTGTGTTGCCTCATGCTCGTTAACAAACGGGCATTCTTCAGAGGCGCCGACCCAAATCAACCAAACCAGGGCCATGAACAGGTCCAGCACGGCACGGCGCAATTAACGACGTCGGCATGTACCAACGGTCACCCGCGATGGTGTCCACCAGCCACCCAACAGGGGCCAAAATATGGGACTTTTCATCCTGAGACGACTGGGCGTCATGCTGCTGACAGCACTGTGCCTGACGTTCATCGTCTTTTTCCTCACCAACCTCTACCCGAACCTTGAAAAGCTGGCCAAGACCCAGGGCAATTTTCGGATGAGCGAAGAACAGGTCGACACCTGGCTGTCGGCGCGCGGGTATACGGACAACATGTTTGTCAAATACGGGCGCTGGCTTGGCGTGGCGCCGGGCTGGACCGGCACGACGACCGAAGGCAAGGAAATTGCGCAATGCTACGCGCCTGACACACCCGAAGACGAGCGTCCGACCCGTTGCGGCATCCTGCAGGGCGACTGGGGCTTTTCGCTGGTGTTCAAGGATGAGGTGTCGAGCGTGGTCTGGGTGCGGCTGGTGGCGACAGGCAAACTGATGGGGTTTGTGCTGCTCGTGATGGTGCCGCTGGCGTTGATCGTGGGAGTGCTGGCGGGCATGCGCGAGGGATCGGGGCTGGACCGGTCGCTGTCGACCTTCTCGATCGCCACGACGGCCACACCGGAATATGTGTCCGGCGTTGTTTTTATCGCGCTGCTGGCGTCATCGAAATTCGGGCTGTCGCCCATTCTCGCCGAAGCGGGCTGGATCGAGGGAAAGACGCTCTTTTCCGGCTCGGCCACAAAAGCCGTCGAAGACGCCACATTCGCCAACTTCACGCTGCCGGTGCTGACCATCGCGCTTTATGGCATGGGGTACATCGCGCGGATGACACGGGCGAGCATGACTGA
The DNA here is from genome assembly GCA_964603315.1 of uncultured Rhodobacterales bacterium. Classification (GTDB taxonomy): domain Bacteria; phylum Pseudomonadota; class Alphaproteobacteria; order Rhodobacterales; family Rhodobacteraceae; genus Tateyamaria. Next base: position 28,726 of record CAZRUV010000028.1, on the reverse strand, counting down.
GGTCATGACCGCACAGTACATCCGCACGGCCCGGCTCAAGGGGGTGAGCTTTGGCAACATCGTGATGAAACACGCCCTGCGCAACGCGCTGATTGCGCCCTTTACCGTGATCATGTTGCAGATCCCGTGGCTTCTGAACGGCGTGGTCATTGTCGAGACGCTCTTTAACTACAAGGGCTTTGGCTGGCTGCTGGTGCAGGCTGCGGGCAACAACGACATCGAGTTGCTTCTGGCCGTGTCCGTCGTGTCGGTGGTTGTGGTCCTGATCACGCAGTTGATCTCGGATGTGGGCTACATCTTCCTCAACCCGCGCATCCGCATTTCATAAGGGAGCAAGAGCATGGATCCTTTGACATGGACCGGGCCCGTTGGGCAATTTCTTGACCCCGCTCTGGGGGTGATTGCGGCGCTGTTCGCGGTGGCCGTGGTGGTGCAAATCGTGATGAGCGTCGCCTCGGCGGGCGAGCGCGTTGTGACCAATCCCGACGGCACGCTGAGTTCGTCGCAGGGGTTTTATGGCACGGCGCGCATGGCGACAAAATATACCGGCCTTGCCCTTCTCATTGTCCTGCTGGCCTACATCTTTCTGGGGGCCGTGGGCGGACCGGAACTTGTCGGCATCGTCGGTGGCATGAGCCAGCAATTGCTGCCCGTGTGGATTGCGCTGATCGCGACCTACACGGTTTCGATCCTCTACAAGCGCAAACTGGGGCTTTACGGCAAGCTCTTTGACTCGACCGTCGGCATGATCGGGTTCGGGCTGGTCATGTTCTGGGTCTATGCCGGGATCATGGCGGGCGTGTTCGACTGGATCACGACACATGACAGCCTCACGCAGGTGTCGGGGATGAAGAACAAGTCCCCCGGGACGCCACTTTTCGGCGCCGAAGACGGCCAATACGCTTGGTATCTGCTGGGTGGCGACAACCTCGCGCGCGACGTCTTCAGCCGTCTTTTCAAGGGCGCTTGGGTGGTTGTGCAGATCGCGCCGCTGGCGACGCTCTTTGCGTTCCTCGCAGGTGTCACGCTGGGCCTGCCCGCAGGCTATTATGGCGGACGGCTCGACACGATCCTGTCTTTTATCGCGAACCTGATCCTCGCCTTCCCGGTCATCCTGCTGTTCTACCTGCTGGTGACCCCGGAGATCAAAGCAGCGGGCATCCCGGCGATCATGGGGCTGGTCCTGTTCCTCTTCCCGGTGATCTTTGCCTGCGTCCTGCTGAACTCGCGCTACCGGACGCAGCCTGCCATCCGCACCCCGCTGCTGGTGATCGTGCTGGGCATCATGTTGTGGGGCTATCTGTCGCTGAACACCGAGAACGGTTATCTGATCAACTCGGACAATTTCAAGCTGCCGGGCCTGCCCACATGGCTTGACGGGATCAACCCGGACCCCTCGGTGCTTCTGGTGTTTGTCTCGGTGGTGTTCGTCAACGCGCCCACCGTGTTCCGGATCGTGCGGGGCCTCGCGCTGGACATCAAGACACGCGATTACGTCGCCGCCGCGCAAACCCGGGGCGAAGGCCCGTGGTACATCATGCTGTGGGAGATCCTGCCAAACGCGCGGGGACCGCTGATCGTCGATTTCTGCCTGCGCATCGGCTATACGACCATCCTGCTTGGTACGCTCGGCTTCTTTGGGCTGGGTCTGGAAAGCGAGAGCCCGGATTGGGGCACGACGATCAACACAGGTCGGCAGTTGATCCGCGCCTATATCCACCCGCTTCTGCCGCCGGCGCTGTCCTTGATGACCCTGGTACTGGGGTTGAACCTGTTGGCAGACGGTTTGCGCGAAGAAAGCCTCAAGGATTGATGGAACCGGCGGGACCGGGGGCCAGCCCCCGGACCCCCGGAGTTTATTTGGCAAGATGAAGAAGGATCAGGTCGAAAGGACCTGGCGGGGAGTTCAGACGGATGGCGAAGCAAGACTATGACGGGCCGATCCTCGAGATCGACAAGCTGAGTATCTCGTTCTTCACGCGGTTGCGGGAAATCCCGGCGGTGATGGATTTTTCCGTCACGGTGCAACCCGGTGAGGCCGTGGGCCTGGTCGGCGAGAGCGGCTGCGGCAAGTCGACCGTGGCGCTTGGGGTCATGCAGGATCTGGGCAAGAACGGGCGCATCGTTGGCGGGTCGATCAAGTTCAAGGGCCGTGATTTGCAGGAGATGAGCGCCGAGGAGTTGCGGGACATTCGCGGCTCGGAGATCGCGATGATCTATCAGGAACCGATGGCGTCGCTGAACCCGGCCATGAAGATCGGTAAGCAGTTGATGGAAGTGCCCATGATCCATGCGGGCATGTCGGAAAAGGATGCCTATGACCGCGCGCTGCAGGTGGTTACGGACGTGAAGCTGCCCGACCCCAAGCGCATCCTGAACAGCTTTCCGCATCAGCTTTCGGGCGGCCAGCAGCAGCGGATCGTGATCGCGATGGCACTGATGTCCGAACCGTCGCTGCTGATCCTCGATGAGCCAACCACCGCGCTTGATGTGACGGTCGAGGCGGCCGTGGTCGAACTGGTCAAGGATCTGGGCAAGAAATACGGCACCTCGATGCTCTTCATCTCGCACAACCTCGGGCTTGTGCTGGAGACCTGCGACCGGCTCTGCGTGATGTATTCCGGCGAAGCGGTGGAGCGCGGCTCCATCGAGCAGGTCTTTGACGAGATGCAGCATCCGTATACGCAGGCGCTCTTCCGGTCGATCCCGCTGCCGGGGGCGGACAAGAACGCGCGCCCCCTCGTGGCGATCCCGGGCAATTTCCCCCTGCCCCACGAGCGCCCGCCGGGCTGCAACTTTGGCCCGCGCTGCGACTATTTCGAAGACGGCCTCTGCAACGAAGACAAGGCCATTCCGATGTACCCGGCCAATGAGGATGCGAGCCACGAGACGCGGTGCCTGAAGTTCCGGGACATCGACTGGAACGCGCCGCTCACGGGAGTGGAGACGAAAGAGAAAGGCAAGATCGGGGATGTAGTCCTGAAGATGGACAACCTCAAGAAATACTACGAGGTCGCTGCCTCTGCGCTGTTCTCGTCCGGTGAAAAAAAGGTGGTGAAGGCCAACGAAACCCTCAGCTTCGAGGCACATGAGTCCGAGACCCTGGCTATCGTGGGCGAATCCGGCTGCGGCAAGTCCACCTTTGCCAAAGTGCTGATGGGGCTTGAAACGGCGACCGAAGGGCAGATCCTGCTGGGCAACAAATCCATTGAGGACGTACCGATCGAGGAACGCGACACCAAGACGGTGGCGGATGTCCAGATGGTGTTCCAGAACCCCTTTGACACGCTGAACCCCTCAATGACCGTGGGTCGCCAGATTATTCGTGCGCTTGAGATTTTCAAAGTCGGCAAGAACGAGGCCGAGCGGCAACAGCGCATGCTGGAACTGCTGGACCTCGTCAAGCTGCCGCGGGCCTTTGCGGATCGCATGCCGCGGCAACTGTCCGGTGGCCAGAAACAGCGCGTCGGGATTGCCCGTGCCTTTGCCGGAGACGCGCGGATCGTTGTCGCGGATGAGCCCGTGTCAGCGCTCGATGTGTCGGTGCAGGCGGCGGTGACCGATCTGCTGATGGAGATCCAGCGCGAGCACAAGACGACGCTTTTGTTCATCAGCCACGACCTGTCCATCGTGCGCTACCTGAGTGACCGGGTGATGGTCATGTATCTGGGCCATGTGGTGGAACTGGGTGACACCGAACAGGTGTTCTCGCCCCCCTATCATCCCTATACCGAAGCGCTTCTGTCTGCGGTGCCCATTGCGGACACCTCGGTGGAAAAGCAACACATCGTGCTCGAAGGCGACATCCCGTCAGCGATGAACCCACCCCCGGGCTGCCCGTTCCAGACGCGATGCCGTTGGAAATCCGAAGTGCCGGATGGGCTTTGTGATCGCGAAGTGCCGCCCGTGCGCCATCTTGCCGAAGGGCATCAGATCAAATGTCACCTTGCGGATGACATCCTTGCCCGGATGGAGCCTGTGATCAAAATTGCGGCTGAGTAGCGACCGCGTCGTTCACGACATCCTTGGCTGACGTGTATGTGCCGATATATTCCCAGAAACCGGGGATCACGATGAATTCGACCACGTACCGCACCTCGATATGGTTGGCGGCAAGGGCGCCGACGATATAGGCGAACCAGAATTGCACTGCGCGTTTTGATTTGCGGCTGAGAATGACGCTGAAGACGAACCCGACCGGCCCCAAAGCGCAAGCGGCGAGGTAGGCGGCGATCTTGTAGTCGGACAGCACAAGCCCCTGAAGCGTGATCCAGTCGAGCGACATCAGGAACAGAAGGCCGATATTCTGGGCAAAGAGCATGCCGGCGATGGCACCCGCAATGCCGCCCGCGGCCATCATGTCCAGATGTACGCGGCGGCGTTTCTTGGCATTGTGCAGCAGGTTCTTGCGGTGTTGCGGCGACACGACGTCGGCGGCGTTCAACGGCTTGCCCTTGTTGATGCGCGAAATGCGTTCGTCGAAGGTCGATTGGCCGGCTTTCATCATCGTTCGCTCTCGTGTCCCTGCTGTGCTGCGCTGCGTTGGCGTAGCGGACACAGATGGCACGTTTAAGGCGAAATCGGCACGATGACAGGGCGCCTTAGCTGCCCCAGATGATCTTGACGTAGTTGCGGGTCTCGCGGAAAGGCGGCACGCCGTTGTATTTCTTCACTGCGCCGGGGCCCGCATTGTAGGCCGCGAGGGCCAGCCGCCAGCTGCCGAATTCGCGGTATTGTTCCTTGAGGTACTTGGCGCCCCCATCAAGGTTTTCGGCGGGGTCACGCGGGTCAACGCCCAGATAGCGCGCCGTTGCGGGCATCAGCTGTGCAAGCCCGTAGGCCCCTTTGTGCGACGTGGCGGTCGGGTTCCAACCGGATTCCTGTTGCACAAGCCGCAGGAACAGATCCTCGGGCACGCCGTGACGGCGGGCCGCAGCCTTCGCAACGCTCAAGTACTGGCCCTTGTAGCGGCCTCGGTATTTTGGCGATGTGCCCGTGTCCCATTTGGTGGGTGTGACCACCTTGGGCGGTTGCAACCGGACCGAGTTGTTGTACTGGCTCCGGGCGCGGGTATCGAGGATCTTGGTCTGGGATTTGAAAAGGCCACTGCGGTTCTTCTTGGAGAAGAGGTCGGCCGACGCACTGTCCGCCACCAGCGCGGCTACAGCCGCTGCTACCCACACTGCACGCATTCCGCCCCCAAAAAGACCATTCCTGCCCGATGTCGCGGACGATAGGCGATTTTGCGCGGGCTGACCAGTCTTGCGGGTTCACATCTCTTTAACCTTGATACGCACAGTGTTGCTCTGGCGGTTGACGGGCGCGCGCGCTAGTCTGCACGGCAATCCAAGCCTGCCGGAATCAGCTCCGGCGGCGCAGGCGAGACAGCGAGGGGAAAGTACATGGCAGGCTCGGTCAACAAGGTCATTCTGATCGGCAATCTGGGGCGCGACCCTGAGGTGCGGACATTCCAGAACGGGGGCAAGGTGTGCAATCTGCGCATTGCCACCTCGGAAACCTGGAAAGACCGCAATACAGGTGAGCGGCGCGAACGGACCGAATGGCATTCGGTTGCGATCTTCAACGAAAACCTCGCCCGGCTGGCAGAGCAATATCTGCGCAAGGGGTCCAAGGTGTACCTCGAGGGCAAGCTGGAAACGCGCAAGTGGCAGGACCAGTCCGGTCAGGATCGCTATTCCACCGAAGTGGTGTTGCGCCCGTATGCGGGCGAAATGACCTTTCTGGATGGTCGTGATGGCGGCGGCGGTGGTGGAGGCTCCTTTGGCGGAGACACCGGCGGCGGTGGCAGCATGGGTTACGATGATCGTGGCGGCGATTATGGCGGCGGTCAGGGCAGCAGCGCCCCTGCCCCCAGCCGTGATCTGGATGATGAAATTCCGTTTTGATCCAAAAGATCAGGTGAACACCACAAAAGCCCGCGACCGGATCGCGGGCTTTTTTCGTTTGGGCTGCGCCTACCTCTGCTTGCGGCGCATCACACCCAGTCCACCCACACCAAGCAACAGCAGAAAGGCGCTGGCGGGCAGAGGCACCGGGGCCACGTCGAGGGTGTCGACATCAAAGCGCACGTCCGAAAACCCGCCGTTCACAGAGTCAAAAAACGTCAGGAACTTGGTGTTGCCGTCGTTGTTGTCGTTGGCAAACAGGCTTTGGAACTCTGCGACCGTAGGCGCGTCGACATCCGACAGCGAACCGGCGGCAAAGGCGTCTGTGCCCCCGAGCGAAAACTGAAACCCCGACACGGGCGCGCCGCCAGCCGATGGGCCTGTCACCGAGAAACTGGCAAGGAACATGTCACGCAATGGCGCTGACGATCCGGCCATGTCGTCATTGTTTACCGTTGCGGTGCCAGCGCCTGTATTGGTGTAGGTGTTTCCGGCGATCATGACCGACAGATTGTCCACGGCGCCCGCGTAGCTCGCCGACGTGCCCGCTCCACCTGTCAGCAACGCGGTATCGAGGGTGAACGAACCCGACAGTGTCGTCCCCACAGAGTAAGGGCCCAGACCACCCGGCAAGTTGGCGTTGGCGCCGTCATTGACGCTTTCAACCGTACCTCCGAAGGAAAAATTCAGGACCGTTGCGTGTGATACCAAAGGAAGGGCTGCCAATGTGACAGCAAACATAAGTATACGAAAAACCATGGAAAAAAGCCTCCATCAAAAAAATTGTGTTTAAAAAATGCCAAAAAAAAGCAAGAAGACGGTACCACGGTTGGCGCGGCATGTCACATTTTTTGTGCCGCACCGCGTGTTGCAGCTAGGCGAGCGCTTCTTCGAGCACAGCGATCACTGCATCGCGCGGAACGTCCGGCGTGACAAAAGCCTCGCCAATCCCGCGCGCGAGAATGAAATTCAGGGTGCCGGCGACGACCTTCTTGTCCTGACCCATCAGGTCCAGCAGGGCCTCGGGCCCCGGCAACGCCCCCGGAATGTCGGTGAGCGCGTGTTTCATGCCCATGGCATGAAGATGCGCGAAGACGCGGCTTGGATCCTCCTGCGGGCACAGACCCAGACGCGCAGACAAGGCAAAGGCAAGGCCGCACCCGATCGCGACCCCTTCGCCGTGCAGCAGGCGGTCGGAATACCCGGTCGCTGCCTCCAGCGCATGACAGAAGGTGTGGCCAAGGTTCAAGAGCGCGCGGTCGCCCTGCTCGGTCTCGTCGCGGGTGACGATGTCGGCCTTCATCTGCACGGCGCGTTTGATGGCGGCGACACGCAGGCCCATATCGCCCGCCGCCATGGCAGGCGCGTTTTCCTCCAGCCATTCAAAGAAGGACGCGTCACCAAGAAGACCGGCTTTCATCACCTCACCATACCCGGCCAGAAAGTCACGCGGGGCCAACGTGTCGAGTGCCGCAGTGTCCGCCAGCACAAGCGCGGGCTGGTGAAAGGCGCCGATCAGGTTCTTGCCATGGCCCGAATTGATCGCCGTCTTGCCACCCACCGAACTGTCCACCTGCGCCAGGAGGCTTGTGGGCACCTGAACATAGCGCACGCCCCGCCGCAGGATCGCCGCCGCAAAGCCGACGAGATCACCGATTACGCCACCGCCCAGGGCAATGACCACGTCACGCCGCTCGACCTTCTGGGCGAGCAGCCATTCCACGACCTCTTGCAGGTGCGGCCAGCCTTTTGTCGCCTCGCCCGGCGGCAATTGCAGCGCCTCCATCGTCACACCTTCGGAGGCCAGACCTGCGCGCAAATGCTCCAGATGCGCCGCAGCCACCCGGCTTTCGGTGACGACAACCACGCGCGGACGGGGCAGAAGCGGCGCGATCAGCGCACCTGCTTCGGCCAGCAAACCCGGCCCGATCATCACGTCATAGGCGCGATCTCCCAAAGGAACGTGGACAGTTTCACGCATCTTCAACCTCCAGAACGTCCGGGCGTTCGCGCAGCAATGTCTCGATCACCCGGTCCACCATGGCCTCGATCGACAAGTCCGGCGCCGACCGTACGCCCACATCTGCAAGCGCATAGACCGGTGCGCGCACGTCGTAAATCTCGGCCAGCGTGGCGCGCGGATCTGGCGTGCGCAGCAATGGCCGTGTGTCCTTGTGGCGCACACGCTGCCAGAGCAGATCGAGATCCGCGTTCAGCCAGACGGACACGCCCCGCGCGCTGATCATCTCGCGATTGGCGTCCACCAGAAAGGCCCCGCCCCCCGTCGAAAGGACACCGCGCTCTTCATCCAGCAGGCGCGCAATCACCTGCGCCTCCTTCTTGCGAAAAAACGGCTCGCCATCGCGCGAGAATATTTCGGGCACCGTCATGTTGGCCGCGCTTTCAATCTCGGCGTCGCTGTCGAGGAAAGGCACATCCAGCCGCGCCGCAAGGGCCCGGCCAATGGCCGTCTTGCCTGCGCCCATCATGCCGACCATCACCACTGTCTTGTGCAACTGGTAGTGACGCGCCGGTTCACGATTTTGCTGAAATTCGCTCATTTGCCTGTCAATGACGTGATTTCAGGAAAAAGGCCATATATGCTGTTCACAAAACAAGAATTCTCCGGGGCACGTAAGGCAGCACATCATGGGTCGCATTTTCAAACTGTTGATCTTTCTGTTGATCATCGGCTTCATTGGGCTTGTGGGCTACGCCTATGTGGGCGAGTTCTTCGGGGCGAACTTTTCGCCGCCGCAACAGGAAACGCGGATGCCGGTCACGTTGGATGCGGAATAGGGCGCGGATAGCTGCGACCGGCTTGTGCGCTGTTCTGGGCAGTTTTGCACATGCGCAGGAGACGGCACCGCTGAGCGCGATTGACTGGCTTGGCGCGCAAACGACGCCCGCGGCCCTGCCCCGGAACGATGTGCCGGATGAACCCCCTGCGGCGCAATCCGCAACCGTTCCAAACGTCACCGTCACACCGCTGGACGGACCTGCCGCGCGGCGCATCGGCCTCGTGCCGCCAAACGTGACCGGCCTGCCCGATACGCTGTGGTCCGGGAGCAGCGGTACCGGACTGGCGGGTCAACTGGCGCGTCTGCCAAATCTGCGCCTGCCCGCCCTTCAGCAGCTGACCTTCACCCTGCTTTTGGCCGAAGCGGTGCCGCCCACGGGCAACAGCGCCGCCTTTGACCTTGCGCGGATCGACACGCTTTTGTCCTACGGCGCGCTTGACCCGGCCATGGCGCTGATGGATCAGGCCGGTGCCGACACGTCGCCCGCGCATTTCCGGCGCGCCATGGATATGGGCCTGATCGCGGACCGCACCAACCGGACTTGTGCCATCCTGCGTGCCAAACCGGCCCTGTCTCCCGGCAAGGCCCACGAGGTCTTTTGCGCCGCGCGCAACGGCGACTGGAGCACAGCCGCCCTGCAACTGGGCAGCGCCCGCGCCCTGGGGCTGTTGCCCGAGGCGCAGGTGGCCGCGCTCGAACGGTTCCTCGACCCGGACCTGTTCGAGGGCGAAGCCCCGCTGCCCGCCCCCTTGATGCAGGACGCATTGCTGTTTCGCGTTCATGCCGCGATCGGGGAACCGATCCCGACGCGCGGCTGGCCTGTGGTCTATGCCAATGCGGACCTTGGCGACAACGCGGGATGGAAGACGCAGATTGAGGCGGCAGAACGGCTGGCACGGATCGGTGCGGTGCCGGGCAATCGCCTGCTGGGTCTTTATACGCGCCGAAATGCCGCCGCGTCCGGCGGGGTCTGGGACCGCGTCTTGGCCCTGCAACGCTTTGAAACGGCCGTCGGGACCGGCAGCACCGCCGCCATCTCCAAAACTCTGCCGCCTGTCTGGCAACTGATGGGCGCACAACGGTTGCGCGTGCCGTTTGCCCAGCTTTTTGCCGAACCTCTGGAAGGGGTCGTACTGAGCGGGCCTGCAGCCGACACTGCATACGAACTGCTGCTGCTCTCACCGCGCTATGAACAGGCGACGGCGCTGCTTCCGACCCGTGCGCTGCGCCACCCGGTTCTGGCCGCCGTCGCAGCAGGCGAGGTGCCGCGCGGGACATCTGCGGACGGGCTGGCAGGGGCCGCGCTGGCCGGGTTTTCCGATGCGGCGCCGGACGCGGACATCCTCGCGCTGGCGCAAGGCGGCGCCCTGGGTGCTGCACTGCTCGACACGATCGCGCTCGCGCATGACGGCAGCGAAGGCGATGCCGCACAACTTGCGACGGCGCTGGCCACGCTGCGCGCCCTTGGATTGGAGGACGTGGCACGTCGCACCGCCCTTCAGACCCTGCTCCTGAGCAAACGCCAATGAGTGACCGCTGGATCTCTACCTTTCTGGAGGCGCAGGCCGCTGAACTGGGGGCCGCGCGCAACACGCTTCTGGCCTATGGCCGTGACCTCAAGGACGTGGCGGCCTGGTTGACCGGGAAGGGACAGAGCTTCGAAACCGCCAGCCAGGCCACCTTTGAAGACTACCTTGTGCATTGCGACGCGCAGGGGCTTGCGCGCGCCACCCGTGCGCGCCGCCTGTCCGCGATCAAGCAGCTCTACCGCTTTGCCTTCGAGGAAGGCTGGCGCAGCGACAATCCGGCAATTCAGATCGCTGCCCCGGCGGCGCAAAAGCGGTTGCCCAAGACGCTGGATGAGGCCGAAGTGGACCGTTTGCTGGCCGCGGCCCAGACCCATGGCCGCAACACCCATGACAAGCTGCGCGACACCTGCCTGATGCAGTTGCTCTATGCGACGGGTATGCGTGTGAGCGAGTTGGTGGGCCTGCCCGTGAGTGCCGCGCGGGGCAATCCCGAGATGCTGCTGATCCTTGGCAAGGGTGGCAAGGAACGCATGGTGCCCCTGTCGGAACCGGCCCGTCTGGCGCTCGCTGCGTGGATCACCATGCGCGACGAACGGGACGCCGAGTTGGTCAGCAAGGGCGCACCGGCATCACGGTTCCTCTTTCCGTCGCGCGGTGCGTCGGGCCATCTGACGCGGCACTGGTTTTATGCGCGGATCAAGGCGCTTGCCCTCTACGGGGGCGTTTCACCGGACAAGGTGACGCCGCACACGTTGCGCCATGCCTTTGCCACGCACCTGCTGGCGGGTGGCGCTGACTTGCGCGCCATCCAGACCATGCTGGTTTTTAATGATACGGCGACCACCGAGATCTACACACATGTTGTCGATGAACGCCTGACCGACCTGGTGCTGGAGCATCATCCGCTGGCGAGAGACAGGCGCAAATCCGGTGGCAAGACGTCTTCGGACGGCCAGTAACCCGTCACCAGCGCGCGGTCATAACCTTGCGTCAACCCGGCAGCACGCATGTCAGCGACGGCACCCGCCACGTCATAATCGAGATGGCGCAACGACACGGCGCCATCTTCGATCCACGCATAACGCGTTTGCGGCGATCCGTCGTGCGGCGGCATGCCGATCACACCCGCATTGATCCACTCCCCACGCGACAACGGACGCACAAACGGTATACCGGAATGGCCTGCAATCACACGGTCGAGCGGACCAGTCAGCGCCTGGAACGCGTCCCATTCGGCTTCGAACGCCGTGTCATCCGTGGTGGGCCAAAGGAACCGGGCCACATCCGTGACACCCCCGTGCAGAACGCCCCAGACTAGCCCCGCATGGGTGAAAGTCACCAGATCGGGCAGCGTTCCCATCCAATCGCACTCCACAGCACTCAGATGCGCGGCAGCATGACCGTACCACCCAACAGACATCAGGTCACAGGCGGTCCCCGCCTCAAACCCGCAACCGCAATCGGGCGCGCCCGCCGCAAGCTGTCTTTCGCAATTGCCCGCGATCACCGGCACCTGTGCCGCGCGCAAGGTGGCCACGGTTTCGACCGGCGCGCCGCAATAGGCCACGATATCTCCGGTGCAAAGCGGCATCGCACCTGCGCGGTCCGCGACGGCCAGCACAGCGCGTGTCGCCTGCACATTGGAGTATGGCCCGCCAAAGGCCAGCACCGGGCCCGCCACGTCGCCCAAATCCTCAACCTGCACAGCCCCATCCCTTGATTGCATCGCCTCCCACCCCCATAACCCAGGGGCAGACAAAGGATAAATCACGAATGGACGACCCCGCTTCGACGCTTGACGCCGCCTTCTGGATCACCAGCGCGGTGATCCTTGGCCTTTTGGTGATGTCGGGCTTTTTCTCCGGCTCCGAAACGGCGCTGACGGCGGCGTCACGGGGCAAGCTGCGCGCACAAGCCGACCGTGGGTCGGCCGGGGCCCGACGCGCGCTGAAGATCACCGAAGACAATGAACGGCTCATCGGTTCGGTCCTGCTGGGCAACAACCTCGTGAACATCTTTGCCACATCGCTCGCGACCGCGATCTTCACCCGCGCATTTGGCGAAAGCGGTGTCGCGCTGGCCACGCTGGTCATGACCCTGCTGGTGCTGATCTTTGCCGAGGTGCTGCCCAAGACCTACGCCATCTCAAACGCCGAAACCGCCGCCTCGGCGGTGTCGCGCCCCATCGGCATCATCGTCACGATCTTTGCCCCCATCGTGTCGGCCGTGCGGTTGCTGGTGCGCGGTGTGTTGCGCATCTTCGGCGTTCAGATCGACCCGGACAGCCATATCATGGCGGTGCGTGAAGAAATTGCCGGTGCGCTGCAACTGGGCCACTCCGAAGGTGTGGTTGAAAAGGAAGACCGCGACCGGATCCTCGGCGCACTCGATCTGGGCGACCGCACGGTCGAAGAGATCATGTTGCACCGCTCGGGCATCGAGATGATCGACGGCGCAAACAGCCCGCAGGACATCCTCGAGCAGTGCCTGCAGTCAAACCACACCCGGCTGCCGATCTACGCGGACGAACCCGAGAACATCACCGGCGTCATTCATGCCAAGGATCTGAGCCGCGCAATCTACAAGGAGATTGCGGGCAAGAACGGTGCGCTCAATCTTGAGGATTTCGATATGTCCGCCGTGACAACCGATCCTTACTTCGTGCCCGAAACCACCACACTCGACCACCAGATGCGCGAATTCCTGCGGCTGCGCAGCCACTTTGCGCTGGTCGTGGACGAATACGGCTCTCTGCAGGGGCTGATCACGCTCGAAGACATCCTCGAAGAGATCGTGGGCGAGATCACTGACGAATTCGACCCGGATGACGAACCAACCCTCGAGCGCGACGCCGAAGGGTACTTTGCCGTGGACGGGGCGATGACGATCCGGGATATCAACCGCGCGACCGACTGGAACCTGCCCGACAACGAGGCGAACACGGTCGCGGGGCTTGTGATTCACGAGGCGCAGACTATCCCGACCGTCGGTCAGGTGTTCAGCTTTCACGGCTTCCGGTTCGAGGTGACGGCCCGCGATGGCAACCGGATCACCGGGCTCAGGATCGCCGCGCTGGATTGACCGCGTTCGTGCGTTCCATGCCAACGGGCGGAAACTGCTTCATCCAGTCCTGCACGTGCTTTTGCCGCCCGCGGGCAACCGAAACGGTCTGGCCGCAATCCAGTTCCAGCACTGACCCCTTGAGCGATGCCGCGTGATCGCGCGCGATCCAGTGCGACCGATGCGTCTGAACGCCGTCTTCGGGTGTGACCTGTTCGAGAAAGGTGCTCATCCGTTCGCGCAGGATTTCGACACTGTCGGCCAGATGGATTTCCAGATAATGCTCCGCCGCCTTGACGCGCCCGATATCCTTAACCGCGATGCGCCGTCCCGCCAGCGTCACGGCGCGCGCCGTCGTGCCGCGCGCCCGCTGCGCCGGCAACAGCCACAAAAGCGTCGCCGTCTCAAACACATGCGCGACAAAGACATTCCGCGCCAGCATCTGCCAGGTGATCATGCTGCCCGCGTGATGGTGCGGCTCGAACACGGCGGCAAGGCCCAGAACCGTGACAACAGATGCAAACAAGATCAGCGGCCCGGTCAGCAGCAGCAAGGGAATGGGCGTGCCGACAAACCGGTGCCAGAATTTGTCGAAGAGGACCCCGTAAGGCACCGACAGCAACAGGTACACCATCAACGCGATGACCCAAAAGGCCATGCGCACCCAAAACCCCTCGAATTGCGGCAGGGTGACCGGATGACCCGTCGACATGATCAGAAAGCCGACGGCGATCAGCGTCCAGAGCGGCCAGGACCTGTAAAGCTTCAACAATTCGCGTAACGTGAAATGCGTTCTTATCCCATTCAAGACATAAACGCGCATTTCATGATCAATGCGTATTCCCAACATAAGTGCGTCTTACCATGTGACGCTATTTAGAGTAACGACCCGCGACGGTCTGAAGTGGAGGCGAGTCCGGACGGGTTTGGTGCGAGTTACAGGCCTGGTCATTCCAGTTGCGCCATGCCGGCGCTCGCCTCCCGCCGCCTCTGTCACAACTTACGCACGCAGTCGCTTACCGGCAGGGTCGAAGGGCGGAGCGTCAAGTATAGTTGCACGATGCGGCGCGCCCAGCAGCATGACCTCGACCTCGGCGCCGGGTTCAACACCTGCGACATAGCCAAGCGCGAGGCTCTGCCCAACGGTGTAGCCATACGCCCCCGAGGTCACGCGCCCCACCCCCTTGCCCGCGCAAAAGATCGGCTCACCTCCGCTCACGTCCGCGTGAGAGGCATCGGTTTGTGCCCCGTCCAGCGCCAGTATGACGAGCGATTCGCGTGGCGATTGTGCGAGCACTTTTTCGACGGCCGCCTTGTTCAAAAAGTCCTTGTCCATCTTGATCAGCCCGGCCAGCCCAACCTCGTGCGGCCAGTATTCCGGGCTGTATTCACGGCTCCAGGACCCGTACCCTTTTTCCACACGCAGGCTCATCAATGCCCGACTGCCCACAGGGCCAATGCCCATGTCGCGACCGGCGTCGATCAGTGCGGCATAGAGTTTGGCCTGATCCTCCACGGCACAATGCAGCTCCCAGCCCAGATCGCCGGTGAACGACACGCGCAAGGCGAGGACTTCGATCCCCGCCAAGGTGATCCATTGGCTGCGCATGAATGGAAAATCCGCCGTCGCGAGGGAGGCATTTGTCATCCGCTGCAACAGTGCGCGGCTGTCCGGCCCCGCCACGTTGAACCCGCAAACCGCTTCGGTCATGGACCGAAAGCGGGTGCCATCCGGCAACGGGACAGCGTTGAAGAACCGTTGATGATACCGTTCCGCCATGCCGGAGCCGATGATCCAGAAGCCATCGGCGCTGGTGCGCGTCACGGTAAAGTCACCGGCAATCCCGCCACGTTTTCCGATCAGCGGTGTCAGACAGGATCGCCCGACCGCGCGCGGCATCCGGTTGGCAAAGACGGCGTTCAACCACGCCTCCGCATCGGGACCGCTGCATTCGTATTTCGCGAAATTCGAGATGTCGATAATCCCGGCCCGATCCCGCAGCATCCGGCATTCGTCCCCGACCACGTCCCACCACGGCTGCCGCGTGAACCCGGCCGTGTCCGGCACATCCGCAAAGTACAGGGGATGCTCCCAACCGTAGTTCAGGCCCATCTGCGCGCCCATCTCGCGTTGCATGTCGTGCACGGGGCGCGTGCGCACCGGGCGGCCTGCTGCGCGTTCCTCGCCGGGGAAGTGGATCTTGAACCGATGCGCATATTGGTCGCCGACCCGCGCCTTGGTAAACGCCTTGCCCGCCCAGGACCCGAACCGCGCCACGTCCCATGGAAACATGTCGTATTGCGTCTCGCCCTCGACAATCCACTGGGCCGCGAGCAGCCCCATCCCGCCAGACTGCGAAAAGCCGGGAATGATACCGTTGCAGCAGAAATATCCCGTAAGCTCCGGCACCGGGCCAAAAAGCACGTTGCTGTCAGGTGACCAGATCATCGGGCCGTTGATCACCCGCTTGATGCCCGCAGTGCCCACAACCGGAACGCGGTCGATGGCCCGCATCATGTTGTCCTCGATCCGTTCGAGATCGTCGGCAAAGAGTTCATGCCCGAACCCTTGCGGCGTGCCGTCCTCGGCCCAGAAGCGCACGTCCTTTTCATATGCCCCGACGAGCAACCCCTGCCCTTCCTGACGCAGGTAGTATTCGCCATCGCGGTCCGCGACCGCTGGCAGACGGCGATCCATGGCCGCAATGTCAGGGATCGTCTCGGTGACGAAATACTGGTGTTCGGTTGGCAACAGGGGCAGTGAAACACCGGCCATCGCTGCAACCTCCCGCCCCCACAGGCCGGCGGCGTTCACCACCCACGGCGTCGCGATATCGCCCTTGTCCGTGCGCACGATCCAGGAGCCATCCGGCTGCTGTTCGGTGCCGGTGACGGGACAGAACCGGATGATCTCGGCCCCGTTCTGGCGCGCGCCCGTCGCATAGGCATTGGTCACGCCGGACGGATCGACATTGCCCCCCTCCGGCTCCCACATGATGCAGCGGATACCCTCAAAATCGACCAGCGGGTGCAGCCGCTCCGCCTCTGTCCGGTCGATTTCGTGAAAATTCATGTTGTAGAGCTTGGCCTTGGCCGCCTGCAACCGCAGTTGGTGGACCCGCTCTTCGGTCTGCGCAAGATAGAGCGACCCCGGCTGGAAAACACCGCAGCCCTGCCCGGTTTCCTGCTCCAGTTCCTTGTAAAGCCCCATAGTGTAATGCTGAATCCGGCTGATATTCGTGCTGTCATGCAGTCCGTGAATGTTGGCCGCCGCATGCCAGGTCGAGCCCGAGGTCAACTCGTCCCGCTCCAGCAAAACGACATCCGTCCATCCCAGTTTGGTCAGGTGGTAGAGGATCGAACACCCGATCACTCCGCCGCCAATCACCACAGCCTGTGCATGGGTCCGCATGGTCGTCTCCTTTGTCCCACGCCAACGCTGATACGCTTCGCATCCGCACGGTTGCACGTTCCCGACATCACCTGTCGCAAATCACAAGTCAGGCCAAATTCCCCGCGCGCAACGCATTGGACCAGCCACAAAACCGCCGCACCGCGTCCTCACCTGCGCCTTCGCCCCGAACCATACGGGACACTGCAAACGATCCGGACCACACCCAGATGTTCAGAAACGCTCTGTCCAGGCTTGCAGCTCTGCCCCGACGGCTCCACCGGCGGCTCATGCACTGGGCCCACGCCATGCAGTTCGATCACACGCCCTTCCGGGGCGCTCTGCTGCGCGTGCACACCAACGCGCCCAACGGATCGCTTGATCTGCTCAAGGCGGCCGTGACCCTCATCGCCGACCATGATCCGGTGAGCCTGGCCCACATCCCGACCTACCTGCCCGGCGGTATCGCGGCCGAAGCCACAAGCTACGCTGACGCCTGGTACAACCGGACCACGCAAACCTGCTTCATCGGCGCCCGGACGCTTGCCGACGCCGACATGTACGACATCGCGTCCTGTATCCTGCACGAAATGTGCCATGCCCGCCTGATGGCACGCGGCATCGGCTATCCCGAAGGCCTGCGTGTGCGTGTCGAACAGGTCTGCATCCGCCGCGAATTGGCATTCGCCCACAGGCTTGCGGCACACGGGCACCCTGTCAAAGACCAGATCACCCGCATCGCATACCAACTCGAACACATCACGGCGCAACATGTGTCGCACAGCAGCCGCATGCGTGCCTATCGCAAGCAGTTTCTGGAACGTCTGCGCCTGCTCAAGGCCAATGACGTCCCCACCTGGATCCGCCGCCTCATCATCCTGAGGGCGCGCCGCAAGCTTGCCGCCCAACGCGCGGCCGAGGCTAACCACAACTGACCGCGTTGCCCGTTCACGACACGTGATGTCGCTCTGACCCCACCCCCGCTTCATCTTGCAAAATATACTCTCCCCGAAGGGCCGGTCTGGCCCAAGTCGAAGGGTCCACACATGAAATCCCACACCCGTGTCGCAGTCATCGGTGGCGGCGTTGTCGGCGCCTCTGTCCTGTATCACCTGACCAAGCTGGGCTGGTCCGACGTGATGCTGGTGGAGCGTTCGGAACTCACCTCCGGGTCGACATGGCATGCGGCGGGCGGGTTCCACACGCTCAACGGCGACACAAACATGGCGGCCCTGCAGGGCTATACGATCAAGCTTTACCGCGAGTTGGAAGAGATCACCGGGATGTCCTGCGGGCTGCACCATGTGGGGGGTGTAACGCTGGCAGACAATCGCGACCGGTTCGACATGCTGCTGGCCGAGCGTGCCAAACACCGCTTCATGGGGCTCGACACGCAGATCATCGGACCGGACGACATCCGGAAGATCGCGCCGATCACCAACACGGATGGCATCATTGGCGCGCTTTACGATCCGCTGGACGGACATCTCGACCCGTCCGGCACGACCCACGCCTATGCCAAGGCCGCCCGGATGGGCGGCGCCACGATCGAAACCCACTGCAAGGTGCTTGAAGTAAAACCGGCCAGGGACGGCTGGACGGTGGTGACCGACAAGGGGACCATTCAAGCCGAACATGTGGTCAACGCCGCCGGTCTGTGGGCGCGCGAAGTGGGCGCGATGATGGGCGTCTACCTGCCGTTACACCCGATGGAACATCAGTACCTCGTGACCGATGACATCGCGGAAATCTACGAACGCGATGCGGAACACCCGCATGTCATGGACCCCGCAGGCGAAAGCTATCTGCGGCAGGAAGGGCGCGGGCTGTGCATCGGCTTTTATGAACAGCCCTGCAAGCCATGGGCCGTGGACGGAACGCCGTGGGACTTTGGGCACGAGCTTTTGCCCGATGACTTTGACAAGATCGCCGACAGCGTTGATTTCGCTTACAAACGGTTCCCCGTGCTGGAACGCGCGGGCGTCAAATCCGTTATCCACGGTCCCTTTACCTTTGCACCGGACGGCAATCCGCTGGTGGGGCCGATCCCGGGCCAGCCGGGGCTCTGGTCTGCATGCGGTGTCATGGCGGGCTTTTCCCAGGGCGGCGGCGTCGGGCTGATGCTGGCCCAATGGATGATCCTCGGCGAATGCGATCGCGACGTCACCGCGATGGATGTGGCCCGCTACGGCGACTGGATCGGCCCCGGCTATACCCGCCCCAAGGTCATCGAGAACTACCAGAAACGCTTTTCCGTCGCCTATCCAAACGAGGAACTGCCCGCCGCGCGTCCGCATGCGACCTCCGCCATGTACGACATCTTCAGCGATCTCGGCGCGGTCTGGGGCCACCAGTTCGGGATGGAAGTGCCCAACTACTTTGCCCAAGGCGATGAGCCAACCTTCGAGACCCCGTCCTTTCGCCGGTCCGACGCATTTGCGGCCACGGCGCGTGAGGTTGGGGCGGTACGGTCGCATGTCGGCATCAACGAGTTGCAGAACTTCGGCAAGTACCGCGTGTCCGGTGCGAATGCCCGCGCTTGGATCGACCGCATCTTTGCGGGTCGCGTACCCCAGCCGGGCCGGGTCAGCCTGTCGCCCATGCTGTCGCCAAACGGGCGCATCATCGGCGATTTCACCCTGTCCTGCCTCAGCGAGGCCGAGTTCCAGATCACCGGATCCTACGGTGCACAGGCCGTGCACATGCGCTGGTTCCTCGCGCATCAGGACAGCGTGCAGATCGAAAACATCTCCGACAGGCGCACCGGGTTCCAGATCGCCGGACCCAATGCCCGCAAAGTGCTCGAGGCGGCAAGCGGCCACGATGTCAGCGCCATTCGCTTCATGGATGTGGTGCAGATGACCGTCGGTGGCGTCGATTGTATCGTGCAGCGCCTGTCTTACACCGGCGATCTCGGTTACGAAATCTACTGCGATGCAACCCAGCAGCGCGCGCTCTGGTGGAACCTTTGGGCAGCAGGCGAACCGTTTGGGATGACGCCTTTCGGCATGCGGGCCATGATGTCCCTTCGGCTCGACCGTTTCTTCGGCTCGTGGCTATCGGAGTTCTCGCCGGATTACACACCGCGCGAAACCGGGCTTGACCGGTTCATTCCGCTGGACCGCAAACCAGATTTCATCGGCAAGGGTGCGTATGAAAAAACACTGCACGCGCCGCCCGACCGCGTCCTGTGCAATTTCATCGTGGAGGCGGATGACGCCGATGTGCACGGGTACGAACCGATCTGGATCGACGACACGGTTGTCGGGTTTTGCACGTCCGGCGGCTATTCGCACCACGCGGGACAATCCGTGGCCATCGGCTTCGTGCCCACCGCGCTCCTGTCGGACGACCTGCAGGTGCAGATCGAAATCCTTGGCCAGATGCGCCCCGCAAAACGCACATTGCAGGCGCTCTTCGACCCGGATGGCGCAGTGATGCGCCAGTGAACACCGTCCGGTTCCAGGCCCCGGGGGGCATTGCCCCCCTCAAACATGGCGTCGCCGCAAGGCGTCCTTTGGATTACATCCACGTTGCCCCACGCGGGACTGCAGCCTAGGCTCGGGCCATGATGCCGATCCTGATCCTCGCCGCCGGTGCCTCTTCCCGTATGCGCGGGCGGGACAAGCTGATGATGGACGTGGACGGAATGCCACTGCTGACACGCCAGGTGCAGCGCGCCTTGCAAATCAGCGGCGATGTCCGCGTTGCGCTGCCACCTGCACCGCATCCGCGCCACAACTGCGTGGCGCCACCGGCCCGCAAGATCGAGGTGACGGACGCCGCAAATGGGATCGGCGCCAGCCTGCGGCGCCTCGTGACGTCGTTGGACGTCACGCAGACGCCTGTCATGATCCTGCTTGCGGACTTGCCCGAAATCACCGCCCACGACATGGCCCGTGTCCGGGATGCAACGCGCGCGCACCCTGACAGTCTGGTCTGGCGTGGCGCCACCGCGGATGGCAAGCCCGGGCATCCTCTGGCGATAGATCCGACGCTGTTGCCCGACTTTGCACAGTTGACCGGCGACAATGGAGGCCAGCGCATTTTGGCCAGACACACAGACAGGACCCATCTTGTGCCGCTGCCGGGTCAACATGCGCGACTGGACCTCGACACGCCCGAGGATTGGGCGGCGTGGCGCGCGACTAGAGCAGGCGGCTGACCAGCAACTCCGCCTCGTGCCGCTTGAGCGACGGCCGCGCCGCGCCATAGGCGTCCAGACCCTCCAGCGTCTCAAGTTCCGGGAAAAGGGACAGGATTTCCGTGCGTTGCGCGGCGCCAATCCCCTTGAGTGTCCGGTCCGCCGGCTGGAAGCTTTCGGACCACGCGCCGTCTGCCAGCACCACTTCATGCTGATCGAACATCAGGTGCAGGTAGCTGACCTGCGTCGTGGTGACTGCGTCCACGCCGTCCAGCCCCGTCAGGTGTTTCGCCGGGACCAGCACTTCACGTTCCTCGAACATGACTTCGGCCAGATCCGAGGTCAGCAGCATCCGGTGCTGCGGTGACACCAGCATGTCCCGTTCCGGCAGCCCCTTGCCCAACGCGCCCTGTCGGATCAACACCGGCTGAAATTCAGGCGCTGCGTGCAAGTCGGCAACGGCGAGGTCGCGCCGTCCCACCCAACGCAACGGCTGCAAGCCGTTGTCCCGGGTAAAGACCTTGTCACCCGGGGCCAGCTTTTCAACGGCCACCTCGCCTTTCTGCGTCGCAATGCGCGTGCCGGGGGTAAAGCAGATGATGATCTGCTCGATCTCGGAATAGGTGACGCGGCGGGCGACGTTGCCATTGTCATCCAGCAATTCCACCAGACCGGATTCCGAGTTCGGCCCGTCCGGGATCACGTTTGCCCGAACGCCGGTGAGATCCAGCACGTCGATATCCGACCCGTCGGCGTCCTCGCCGCCGATGATGTTGTGGTTGCCCAGTCCGTCAAAGGTGAACCGGTCGGACCCAAACCCGCCCTCGGCCAGATCGTTGTCCGGCCCCAGCGTGATCAGGTCCTCGCCATCACCACCGCGCAGGGTGTCGTCGCCCTGCCCACCCGACAGCGTGTCGGCGCCCGCACCGCCTTCAAGCACATCCTGGCCGGTGCCGCCCTCCAGAGTGTCATTGCCTTCGCCGCCGTCCAGCGTGTCGGCGCCGCTGCCGCCCGTCAGACTGTCATCGCCACCCTGGCCAAAGATCAGGTCCTGGCCCCCGCCGCCGTCGATGGTGTCGTCGCCTGCGTCGATCGGTGTGACGATCGCGTCGTCAATCAGATCGCCCGAGAATGAAAAGCCCGAATTGGTGTTCCGCGACTCGAGCGAGAATTCAATGAACTCCCGGTTTTCGAACGAGGCGCTGAACCACGCGTCCTGATCCGACGGATTGTTCCCTTCGGTACCCGCGGCCGTGACCGTGCCGCCGCTTTGGGTCACGTCCAGCGAGGTGTCACTGGATGTTGCAAAGGCGGTAAAGCTGCTTTCGTTCAGAATGACGGCTTCGCGGTCGCCGGGGCTGTTGCGGTCCAGATCGTTGATGGTCGCGACCGAATTGATCGCAACAGGCGTGCCGGTTGTCGGATCATTTGCATCGGGGATGAAGAATTCCATCCGAAACGCCGCGATGTCCCCCGGACCGGCGCCATTCATCAGGAGTTCGGACCCGTTGCCGCCGGACAGGTCGACGCGCATGTTTGGGTCGGATTTCGACACAAGCACGATGCGCGCAGAGACCAGTGTGCCGTCTTCCAGCTCGGTTACGTTCCGGTATACAGCGGATGCACCGGGTTGGGCGTTGTTGTCAGCGCTGTCCTGCGTCACCAGGTTGTTGATGTCGATGACCAGTGGCGTGGCGTCCTGACCGGGGGCCGTGCCCACGCCCACATCGCCAAACAGGGTGTCATTGCCCTCACCGCCCAGAATGCTGTCATCGCCGCCTTCGCCCGACGCCAGATCCTGACCATTGCCGGCGGTGATGATATCGTCTTCGTTGGTGCCCTGAATGGTGTCGTTGTTCGGTGTTCCGTTGATATCCGCCATGGTGACAACCCCCAACTCGTGTGTTTCGCGAAGGCGCGACCCGTCTTTCAGAAGACAACCCGCTGCGCATGCATCTAATTCAAATTCGGTACGGATTCAGGGGGAATAGTCCGCGTTTGGTTAACCCACACGGCCATTTGAGCAATTTGACGCTGCGTCGCAGCAACATGCGCCAGCGAAGTGGAAACAATAGTGCATGGAAACGCCGATTGAACACGAAAAACGGGTACGCCCCCGACGCCCCGTTTTTCGCGCCCTGCGCGAATCACGCGCAGAGCTGCCGCATATATATGGGGCCTGCGCCGCGCCGCTTACTGTATCAGCAGGCGCGCCTCGTGCTTTTTCAGGCTGCGACGCGCGGCGGTGTAGGCTTCGACACCATCCGCCGTCTCCAGTTCGGGGAAGAGCGCGATGATTTCGGCGCGTTGCGCATCGCCCATCGCCCCTAGGGTCATGTCACCGGGCTGGAAGCTTTCGGTCCATGTGCCATCGGACAGGATCACCTCGTGCTGGTCGAACATGACGTGGATGTAGGTCGTTGCCGACACGTCCACCACATCGATGCCGTCCATGCCCGTCAGGTGCTTGGCCGCCACCAGCACTTCGCTTTCGTCGAAGTACAGTTCGGTCTTGTCACCGGACATCAGCACGCGGTGCTGCGGCGAGACAAGCATGTCACGCTCGGGCAGACCTTTGCCAAGCGCACCCTGGCGGATCAGAACCGGCTTGAAATTCGGTGCAGCCTCCAGTTCGGCGCCCGTCATCTCGCGCTGACCGACCCAGCGGATTTCCTGGATACCATTGTCGCGGGTGATGACCCGGTCGCCGACTTTCAGGTCTTCCACACGGCGCTCACCCGTCGGCGTCGCGATCAGCGTGCCGGGGGTAAAGCAGGGGATCACATCCTCGATCTCGGTAAACTCGAGCGTGCCGACCTCGTCGCCATTTTCGTCAAAGTAGGTGACGAAGCCGTCAAAGCCGTTGCCGTTGCTGTCCGGGTTCGTGAAGGTGACTTGCAGCGACCCGTTGGGATCGGTTGAACCGCGCAGGTCGAGAACGTCAAAGTCATCGCCTTCACCGCCACCATCGACCGTGTCACCGGCATTGACGTTCACGATCAGGTCGCGATCTGCGCCGCCGTTGATCTCGTCATCGCCGATGCCGCCGTCCAGCGTATCGTTGCCGGTACCACCTTCGAGCGTATCGTCGCCCTGTCCGCCGATCAGGCTATCGTCACCCGCGCCGCCGTCGATCAGGTCGTCGTCGATCTCGCCATCGATGGTGTCGTTGCCCTCTTCGCCGAAGAGTTCGTCGTCATCATCGGCACCAAAGATCACATCGTTGCCGTCACCACCGAACACGGTGTCCATGCCGTTATCGGGGCGCGGATCTGCCGGGAAGAGCGGGTTGGAGCCGTCATCCTCGATGTTCAGTTGATCAAGACCCAGATCGGGATCGTTGCCGGCGTAGATCGTGTCGTCACCGACGCCACCGGTGATCAGGTCATTGCCCTCACCGCCGACAATCCGGTCGTCGCCACCTTCGGTCGGGTTGGTCGTGTCGTCCCCGTCGATGATATCGTCGTCGATACCGCCGTCGATCACGTCAGAGCCGTCACCGCCCACGATGGTGTCCGCATCGTCGCCGGTCGAAATGGTGTCATCGCCATCGCCACCATCGACAGAGTCGCGGTCATCCTCGGGATCATCATCAGCCGCAAAGCCGAAGGGGAAGCCGGGGATCGGCGTACCGTCGTCGTTCGGGAAGCCCTTGTCCGGCGCAAAGTTATCATCGCTCGTATCGATGACGTCGTCACCCGTGCCACCTTCGACCGTATCGCTGCCGTCGCCGGTTCTGATGTCATCATCATCGGCGCCGCCGTCGACCACATCGTCGCCCGCGCCACCTGCGATGGTGTCCTCGCCGTCCTCGCCGTTGATGGTATCGTTGCCGGGGCCGCCATGGACCTCGTCATCGCCCTCACCCGCGTTCACCAGGTCCGCACCGTCGCCGGCAAGGATGGTGTCGTCGCCACCACCGGCTTCGATGATGTCATCGTCTTCGGTCAGCGGATTGTTCGGGTCAAAGATATTGTCCGCGTTGTCGACAAAGTCGCCTTCGGGGTCGCCATCATAGTTTTCGTCAATCAGCTCGCCGTCATCGGTGCCCGATACGATACCATCGCGCGGGTCGTCTTCGACCGTGATGAGGACTTGCGCTGCGTCTTGCAGGCCTTCCTCGTCCTCGATCGTGTAGTCGACCGTTGCCACACCTTCGAACCCGTCATTGGGGGTAAAGGTGATGGTGCCATCGGGGTTGATGTCCACGGTGCCGTCGGGCGATGTCGCCGCGACCACGTTGATGTCATCGCCGTCCACGTCAAAGTCGTTGGTCAGAACCGCAACTGTGACAGGCGTGTTGAACGGTGTGGTGTCCGCATCGTCAACCGCCTCGGGCGCGTCGTTGACCGGGATCACGTTCACATCGACGGTCGCGGTGTCTTCGTTTCCGTCGGGATCCTGCACGGTGTAGGTGATCGTGGTCGGACCGTTGAAGTTTTCATCCGGCGTGAAGGTGATCGTGCCATCGGGATTGATGTCCACGGTCCCGTCGGGCGATGTCGCTTCGGTCACCGTCAGCGGATCACCATCGGGGTCCTCGTCATTGTCGAGGACATCGATGGTCACCGGCGTGTCTTCGTCGGTTTCCGCCGTGTCATCCTCGGCCACTGGCGCGTCGCCCACAGGGTTCACGGTGACAACCACGTCCGCGGTATCGTTCAGGCCATTGCCGTCCGTGATCGTGTAGGTGATCGTCGCGTCGCCGTTGAAGTCAGGCGCCGGCGTGAACACCAGCTCGTCATCGACGATCTCGACCGTGCCCTGATCAGCAGGCACCGTGGCCGACACCACCGACAGCGGATCGCCGTCCGGGTCTTCGTCATTGTCCAGAACGCTGATGGTGACGGGTGTGTCCTCGTCCGTCTCGGCCACATCGTCTTCGGCGATGGGGCTGTCGTTGACCGCACCCACGGAGATGACGGCTTCGCCTTCGTCCGTACCCCCGTTTCCGTCAGACACCACATAGGTGATGGTCGCCGGGCCGTTGAAGTTCGGAGCGGGCGTGAAGGTCACGGTGCCGTCGCCATTGTCCACGACAGAGCCTTCGGCGGGGTCGACGTCAAGCGACTGGATGGTCAGGTCATCCCCGTCGATGTCGCTATCATTGCCCAGAAGGTCCACGATGACCGGCACGTCCTCGTCCGTGGTCTCGATATCATCCACCGCGACCGGATCGTCATTGACCGGGTTCACGGTAACCGCAACCTCGGCACTGTCGGTGCCGCCATTGCCGTCCGTGATCGAGTATTCGATGGTCACGTCGCCATTGAAGTTCGGTGCGGGCGTGTAGACCAACTGGTTGTTGACGATGTCGACCGTGCCCTGATCGGCGGGAACGGACGCAGCGGTGATCGTCAGATCGTCGCCATCAGGGTCCTCGTCATTGCCCAGAACGTCGATGGTAACGGGTGTGTCCTCATCGGTGATCTCGCTGTCATCGTTGGCGGTCGGGCCATCGTTGACCGCGCCCACGTTCACCAGCGCTTCCCCTTCGTCGGTGCCGCCATTGCCGTCATCCACGGTGTAGGTAATCGTCACAGGCCCATTGAAGTTTTCAGCCGGTGTGAACACCAGTTCGTTGTTCACGATGTCGACCGTGCCCTGCTCTGGCGGGACGGTCGCGTCGATGATGGTCAGCGGATCGCCGTCGGCATCCTCGTCATTGGCGAGCACGTCGATGGTGACGGGCGTGTCCTCATCGGTTTCGGCGATGTCATCAACAGCGACGGGATCATCGTTGATGTTGTTCACCGTGACGGTCACTTCGGCCACGTCCGTGCCGCCATTGCCGTCCTCGATCGAGTAGCTGATCGTCGCCTCGCCAAAGAAGTCTTCGGCCGGGGTAAACACCAACTCGTTGTTGACGATGTCAACCGTGCCTTGCTCGGTCGGCACGGAGGCGGCCGTGATCGTCAGATCGTCGCCGTCCACATCTGTGTCATTGGCCAGCACGTCGATGGTGACGGGCGTCTCCTCATCCGTTTCGGCAACATCGTTGACCGCATCGGGTGCATCGTTGACCGGATCGACCGTGACGTTGACCGTCGAGGTCGACGTTTCGCCGCTGGGATCGGTGACCGTCACCTCAAAGCTGTCGGGCCCGTTGTAGTTGGGGTCGGGCGTGTAGGTCAGCGTGCCATCAGGGTTCTGCGTGACCGTCCCGTTGTCGGGCTGGGTAAAGCTGTCGACCTCCAGCGGATCGCCGTCGGGGTCCACATCGTTGGCCGTCGGGTCGAAGGTAACGCTGTCATCCTCGTCCACAGTGATGTCGTCATCATTGGCCGTGGGCGCTTCGTTTTGGGGGTCGGTCAGGATCGTTTCGATCTGGCTGAAGGTCAGGACAGATCCGTCCTCGAATGTCACGGTCCCGGATTGCGCGCCGCTGTCGGTGCCGTCATCCACCGCGTCGATGGTGACCTGACCGGTGCCGCGCAGGTCCAGAACGTCGTTGTCGGCCGTGTCGTCCGGGCCATTGCCGCCAACAACATTGTCCCCATCCGCGTCAGCGACGTCGTCGATGATGAACGTGTCGTCGCCGCCTTCGCCAAACATGGCGTCCGCGCCAGCGCCGCCCGAGATGACGTCATCGCCGCCCTCTCCATCGGTGTCGGGGTCCAGAACGTCGAAATAGATGTCCGTGACCACGATGCCGGAGTTGTTGCCGCCATCCTGATCATGCTCGACCACGATACGCGTTACGGGTCCGGGGATCGTGACCTGAAGGTTGTAGTCGTCCGAATCCGTGTCGTCATAACCGCCATCGCTGTCGGCCACGTTGCCGGTGACGGTCAATTCGTCGCCGCCCACCAGTTGAACCGGGATCTCGTTTCCGTCCGCATCAAACGCGGTCACGGTCACAACGCCGTCGCCATCGATATCGTTGATGTTGAATTCGACATTGCCAACCGGGTCCGAGAACACCCACTCGAAATCGCCGTCATTGCCCTGGCCATTGGTGACCGAGCGCAGACCGGTGTCATCGTCGATTGTCTCACCGCCCGTATCGATACCGTCCACGTTCAGGTCGTCATCGCTCAACTCGCTCTGGTGAGCGCCCGTGTCGACCAACCGCGTGTAGGTCACTTGAACCGAACCGGTGTCCTGCGTGACCGAACTGTCGACCTCGCCTTCGGACACATCTTCCCAGTTGAAGCTCTCGCGGCCGAGGACCGCGCCACCCGAGCCGCTGTCACCAAAGATCGTGTCGTCGCCAGCGGCGCCATCAATCGTGTCGTCGCCGCCATTGCCAAAGATCACGTCATCGCCATTGGTGATCATGTCGCCACCCTGATCGGTCGGCGCATTCGAGTCGTCGTAGCCAAGCTCCATGACTTCGCCAAATTCTTCGCCATCCACGACACCATCAGGCTCGGCCTGCGAAAGGGGCGCATCAAAGACCAGATTGTCGATGGCACCGGACCCCCCCAAGATCACGTCCATCCGCGCCACACCATCGACGTCGAATTCGACCACGCATTGGCCATTGTTTGCGGTTTGAACGTCAACCTGTTTGATGAAGTTGCCCTGCGCGTCATAGAATTTGACCCACGCCCCCTCTTCCACATCAAGGAAGGTCAGCGACTGGACAGTCGCCGGCTGGTCAAATTCGAAACGCAGCTTGCCGCCTTGCGCATTGTCATCGGGATCACGCGTATCGCCATCTTCGGAAATGATCAGCGCTTTGCCCAGGTTCGAGGTCCGCAGATCCTCGTCGCCCCCGGTGGGGTTGGCCGTGTCAAAGATCATGGCCTGACCGGATCCGCCAAACGCCTTTACGGTCACGCCGTCCGCGGCAAATTCATTGTCAACGATGGTGCCTGCGGCGAGATCGTTAAAATTGTACACTCTTTCCCTACACGACGCTCTTCCGATTATCGGAAGAGCGTCGTGTA
>CAZRUV010000027.1:0-32244 GCA_964603315.1 uncultured Rhodobacterales bacterium | reverse complement strand
ATATCGTCGAAAACGCCTCTGTCACCGACAAGACCGTCAGCGCGGACGACCTCAAGGCCGCCGTCGAGGCGCTGGAAAGCGACGACTGAGTTTCGCCCGCAACCCGTTAACATGAAAGGCCACCCGCGCGGGTGGCCTTTCGTTGTTTGAGGGTAGGCTTGATCAGGCCTTGCGGTTCTTGCGCCAGCCCATCAGGCCGAAAGCCCCCAGTCCCGCCAGCGCGAGGGGCAGTCCGGCAGGCAGTGGCACCGGGCTGATGCCGTCAACAACCACGAACGATCCGGTGTAATAGCTGCCGTTGCTTGGGCCCGTACTCGGGGCGGTTACGACAGATGTGCCATTGTTGACGCTCGTGTCGAGGCGATAGGTATAGGTGCCGTTCACCAGGTTGTTCAGCGTCAGTGCAAAGTAACCGGACGCACCGCCTGTCAGCCCAGTGTCCCACTCGGTTGTGGCAAGTGGTGCGACACTGCCCAGGTTGGTGTCAAAGGCATATTGCATGGTATCAAGCGGCCCACCTGTCATCAGGATCCCGGCCCTTGGTGCCGAACTACCACCGTGCCAATGCGCCAGAAAGATGCTTGCTGACGCGCCGGTGACGCTGTCGCCGATGCCAACTGTATGTGCAGATGCGGCGGTGCCCAGTGCTGCGATGCTCACGGCGGCTGCCGCAAGGGTTTTGGTGAACTTCATCGTCTGTCCCTTCAAAGTCTTTTCGTGTACTCGTATATCGGCAAAAAATTGCCTAAATTAAGTATTAACGCAGAGTTTTACCTGTTTCAAACCCTTAACCCTTTTTCAACAGAGCAGCGAAGTTTGGTCGACCCTGTTCGGTGAGGGATGTTTATTCAAGTATCAGAAATAGATGGATAAATTTTTTGACGCCCGATTTCAATGCAAAAACAGTTCCTCTGATTCTGGGGTGCTGTTTCTTCTGGCAAGACATTTGGTATTAACCATTCCCGCTCAGGTGGCATCTTGAATGGATGATTGGGGAAAATGGCGCGATCCGTGATTTGAATATTGCACGACGGCACACGTTCCCACGCGACCGGATGTAACCGACAGGCACAGGCACGGAACAGGGCGATTTCGCAGGCGGGGTCGGGGCTATGGTCATGGCAGGGAAAACACAGCCGCACCGCGCGCGACCCTGTTCCGCCTTTTCGATTGGTCTCGGTTCGGAAAGCGATCATAACGCCCCATGATCTCCGCGCCGCTGAAATCCGTTCTGCACCACTTGCGTTACCTGCCCCTGTGGTCGGCGCTGACGCTGGTGCGCTGGCGGGGTTTCGACCAGCGTTCTCGCGGGTTGGGGACCACGCTGGCGCTGGTCATGCGGTTCTATCCCCCCGCGAGACGGCGCTTTGAACGCGAGGCGGTGCGGGTCTTTCCCGACATGAAGCGGGGTGAACGGGCGCGGCTGGGTCAGGATATGGCGCGGCACATGGGGCGCACCCTGTTCGAAGTCTACCATGCCGCCGAATTCCTGACCCAGCACCACAAATTCAACGCCGCAGGCCCCGGTCTCGCCGCCCTCAAGGCCGCACAGGCGCGCGGCAGGGGGGCGATCATCCTGTCGGGCCATTTCGGCCAATGGGAGGCGGTGCGTGCCGTGCTCCAGATGCAGGGCATGGAATGCGGCGCGGTCTATCGCCCCAACAAGAACCGCCATTACGAGCGGCGGATGTTCGCGGGCATCGAGGCGGGCGGCAAACCGATCCTCGCCACGGGCCGGGTCGGCACCAAGGCGCTGGTGCGCCATGTGCGTGACGGGGGGATCATGGCGTTGCTGCTGGATGAGAAATACGACAAAGGGGCGCGCATCCCGTTTCTGGGGCATGATGCGCTGACCTCGATCTCTGCCGCGCAACTGGCGCTGAAATACGACCTGCCGCTGATCCCGGCCTATGGCATCCGCATCGGCGACGGCAACGCCTTTCAGGTCGATTTCGAAGCGCCGGTTCCGCATACGGATGCCATCACCATGACGCGCGCGTTCAATGACAGCCTGTCGGCGCGGATTCTGGAAAATCCCGCGCAGTGGTACTGGATGTTGCGGCGCTGGGACGGCGCGTAAGCCTCAGAACTCGCGCAGATCGTCCAGCGTATAGCCCTCGCGTACGAAATACTCGGGGTCTTCGAGATGGTTGGGGTCAGGGACGATGCAGTTCAGCCCGCAGATCTGGCGCGCGATCCGCCCGCGCGCATCCACATACCACAACCGCCCGCCGGGCGTCGCAATATAGCCGTCCGTACCGTCCTCTATATCGGTGCGCATGTCGTCGAATGACGGTACTTCGGTGAAATATTCGAGGTTGGAGGAACCGTGCGTGTGATAAGACGCCAGCACAACGAAATCCGCAGCCCCCGGCGAGGGCGGCAGGCAGGTGGCCGTGCGACCGCGCCTGGGGGCGGTGGCGACATAGGTTCCGGTCTCGTCCACGCCGATCAGCCCGCAATATTCGCGATCCTCCGCGATCGATCGGGTCTGGATGTCGTTGAACAGGCTGCTGACAAAGGCGATCTCGGCCTCGTTCTGGGGCAGGGCGCGCGGTGCCATCTCGACCGTGTCGAGGTCTTCGGTCAGACAGGCGGACACGGCCAAAACAGCGGGCAAAAGGGGAAACATGCGCATGGGCGCAGTCTTGAAGGGCGGGTGAAGCGAAGTCAATTCGGACCGGACCCTCCTGTTGGGCAGGCTCTTGCCGAGCTGTGTCACTTTGACCCGCGACTGAGGCATGATGGACCATGCAACCTGCCGCCGGGCCCGTGAAACCGGGCGGGCAAACGGCGCTTCTCTGCCGATTTCGAGACTGACGGCAAGATACTGCTGCGCTTTGACGCAAGGCGGTTCATACTACCATAGGTTTAAATTCGGAGGCGTGTTGCCATGTTTGCCAAAACATCCCTGTTTTCCATCGCCATGCTTGGGCTTGGCGCCCTTGGCGCGAATGCCGCGGTTGTCGACCTGTCGCCGGTGTCTGGCATGCTCGCCCCGTCGCTGTCCGTGCCCGAACTGACGATTTCCACAACCGCGAGCGGTGCAAATATCGGGGTGGCCGAGGCGCCCATTGACGGGCAAAGCCAACAGATTTTCTGCGCCCTCTCGTCATTCTGCAACAATGATTTCACCATCGACTTCGCGCAGCCGTCCAGCAACATCACGATCATGGTCGGTGACATACAACCGCCGTCACCAACCAATCTGACTGACCTTGTGACCATTTCGGCCTTCGACATCTTCGACATATTGCTGGGGTCGCTCAGCGTTACCACGGCGGACGTGTTTGCCACGACGCCCGATGCCAACGGGATCTATTCCTATTTGGCCGATCTCAGCGCGTTTTCAGGTGTGTCGCGGCTGGAATTCGACGATGAGAGTTCGAGCGAGTCCGGTGGGTTCTTCTATTTTGCGATAGATGCCTCGCCAACACCCATCCCGCTTCCTGCGACGCTGTCGCTCATGCTGCTGGGGCTGGGGGGGCTGGGCGTGATGCGCCTGCGGCGTCGCAAGCCCACCTGACGGGGGGCAGGCCTTTGCCCGGCCGTGGCACCCAAGACCCTTCGGGAACTTCGTGAACCCACAAAAAAACCGCGCCTTGAGGAAAGGCGCGGTTCTGTTTTTCAAAAAGCGAGAGGCAATCAGGCCTTTGGCTCTTCCTCGGCTTCAGGCTCTTCTGCGCTGATCCCGGCTGTTTCGGCCAGTTCCTCGTCTTCGGATGCGGCAGCGCCGATATCGTCGAACAGCTCCTGGATTTCGAATTCGGCGGCGGCCTCTTCTTCGGCGGCCAGTTCCTGGATCGATTTGCCGGAAGCTTGCAGTTCCGCCTCTTCGGCCGAGCGGGCCACGTTCAGCTGAACGGTGGCTTCGACTTCGGGGTGCAGGACCACGGTGGCGTCGTGCAGGCCCAGTTCCTTGATCGGACGGGGGATGACGACCTGTTTGCGATCCACGGTGAAGCCTTCGGCAGTCGCGACCTCGGCGACGTCACGGGTGGTGACAGAACCATAAAGGTTGCCGCCATCCGAGGCCTGGCGAATCACGATGAACTGCTGGCCGTTCAGTTTGGCCCCCAGCGCTTCGGCTTCTTTCCTGGTTTCGAGGTTGTTGGCCTCGAGCTGCGCCTTTTGCGTCTCGAACTGCGCGATGTTGGCCTTCGAGGCGGTCAGCGCCTTTTTCTGCGGCAGCAGGAAGTTGCGCGCATAGCCGGATTTGACATCCACCACGTCGCCCATCTGGCCCAGCTTGGCCACACGTTGAAGAAGGATTACTTGCATGTGCTTTTCTCCTTATTTCACGGCGTAGGGCAGCAGGGCGAGGAAGCGGGCGCGCTTGATGGCACGGGCCAGTTCGCGCTGCTTCTTGGCCGAGACGGCGGTGATACGGGACGGCACGATCTTGCCACGCTCAGAGATGTAGCGTTGCAGAAGGCGCGTGTCCTTGTAGTCGATCTTGGGCGCGTTCTCACCGGAGAACGGGCAGACCTTGCGACGGCGGAAAAACGGTTTTGCAGCCATTGTCAGTGCTCCTTCTTACCGGCGCTCGCGACGGCTGTCGCGTTCGTCACGTTTCTGCATCTGGATCGAGGGGCCTTCGGCATGCTCGTCGACCTTGATGGTCAGCACGCGCATGACGTCTTCATGCAGACGCATCAGGCGCTCCATCTCCTGCACGGCGCCCGCGGGGGCGTCGGTGCGCAGGTAGGCATAGTGGCCCTTGCGGTTCTTGTTGATCTTGTAGGCCATCGTCTTCACACCCCAGTACTCGTTATCCACGAGGGTGCCGCCGTTGTCGGCGAGAACGGTGCCAAAATGTTCGATGAGACCCTCGGCCTGCGTGTTGCTCAGGTCCTGACGGGCAATCATCACATGCTCGTAAAGCGGCATGGACTATCTCCACTTCTATCAAGGCGCATTTCAAAGAGCGTTCCATGTTCCCCTGCGGAACGCTCACGAGAGACTGCGCGGCAAAAGGTGCTGCAGGGATGCGCCCGTATACACCTCAGACGCTGTCGCGCAAGGCAAAAAGTGGTGTCCGCACTGCCGCATTGCGCACACGGCATTACCTTGCCCGCGCCCCATTGTGGTCACGATTGCCCGTGATGGTCTTCGTTAACAAAAAACAGACGACATGGAACGAGGGACTGGGACGATGGTTGCCACAACAGACGCGATGATTTCGGGAACACTGCCGCACCGCGCGGTCTTTGCGCCGGTGCGGACGGTCGACGGCGCACGCTGGATGGCGCGGGGCGCGCAACGCTTTGCCGGGACGGTCCTTCTGCTGGCTATGGCGGGTATCTGGATCCAGCCCGGAGCGGCCTTCGACCAGGACATCATGCTGTTCAAACTGGCGCTGTCGGCCTTTCTTGGCCTCGCGGGCATGGCGTTGATCCGGGGTGGACGGCCCGAACCCAGCGTCGAGATCGAGATTGATCTGGACCGGGACGAATTGCGCCTCGTGCGCCCGCAGCCCAAGGCCCTTGCGGCCCCGATTGTCGTGCACACCTGCGCGTTTTCCGATCTGGTGTCGGTGGATGTGGTGTCGCAGATGGTTCGGCTTTGGGATGCGGACGGGTCGCTCATGGCCGAAGTGCCGATGTCGGATCCGGAGACCCGCTCGACCCTGATGCAGGCGCTGAGCGCGCACGGCAAGATCTGAGCCCTTGCGTCGGCGCAGG
Organism: uncultured Rhodobacterales bacterium; assembly: GCA_964603315.1. Classification (GTDB taxonomy): domain Bacteria; phylum Pseudomonadota; class Alphaproteobacteria; order Rhodobacterales; family Rhodobacteraceae; genus Tateyamaria. The sequence goes on along the minus strand of CAZRUV010000027.1, from coordinate 26,560 downwards.
TTCAGTCTGCGCCAACCCCGCAACGGCGGGATTTATTCAGTAAAATCGCTGTTCGTCCCTGCGCACATTCTGTTGAACGGTGCGGAGTTGCTTGAGCGGCGGGATACATCACATTCCACGGTGTTCACCAATCCAATGGAGCACCCCTCGTGATGAAATCTCTCCTTCTGGCCACCGCCCTGACAGCCTCGGCAAGCCTTGCCGCGGCCGCAGAACGCTATATCCTCGACAGCAGCCACAGTCAGGTTGTGTTCTCCTATACCCACGCAGGCTATTCGACCACATTCGGCATGTTCTCCGGTTTTGAAGGAGAAATCATGTTCGACCAGGAAAACCCGGCCAATTCCAGCGTCAGCGTGTCGATGCCGACCAAGTCGATGTTCACCGGATGGGAAGCCCGGGACGGCCACTTCATGTCAGCGGATTTCTTTGGCGCAGATGATGAGGACCTGATCACGTTCACATCGACATCGATTGAGGTCACTGGCGAAAAGACGGCAAAGATCACCGGTGATCTGACGATGAATGACATCACAAAATCGGTTGTTCTGGACGCCAATCTGAACCAGACCGGCGCGTTTCCCTTTGGCCCGAACCAGGGCACACCCTGGGCCGGGTTCGATGCAACGACAACGCTGAAGCGTTCGGATTTCGGCCTTGGCGCCTTTGCGCCGGCAGCGAGCGATGAGGTGGAGGTGACCATTTCGCTTGAGGCGCAGAAAGCCGGTTAGGACGACCGCCTGAAACAAGACGGGGCCGCGCAAGCTGTTTGCGCGGCCCTTTTTTTCGTGCGGTTTTGCCAGAAGGACGCGCTGCCGCGCGACATGATTTTATGCAGGGCGGCCTTTTCAGTCCGCCCTGCGTTCGGCTCAGCCGTTGCTCTCGGCGGCGCGCGTGGCCGTCAGGTTGACGTTTACATCGACAGCGAATTTGAGCGAGCTTTCATCTGCCATGTTGGCGCCGATGCCAAAGTCGCGGCGGTCGAGTGTCAGCTTGCCGGTCATGGAGGCCTCGTCGCCGTTGATCGACAGGCCAAACGGCAACGTGACAGGGATGCTCTGGTCGCGGATGGTTACGGTGCCTTGGGCCTCGTAGCCGTCCACGATGGGGACGATGTCGGCGGAGAAGGTCGCGGTGGGGAAGGTGGGTTCGTCGAAATAGTCAGGGCCCATGGCCTGTCCCGTGACACTGCCGAGGGTCAGCGAACCGATGGCGATGGTCACCTCGACGGTGCCGGCCGTGCCGATTTCGACGGTTTCGTCAAAGCGGATCGCGGCGGTCCAGTCGGCGAAGGTGCCTTCGACCTCGGTGCCGAGTTGGGTGACAGTGATGGAAAGCGTGCCGTCCTGCACCTGCCAGTCGGATGCGACGTCTTCGAGGGCGGCACCTTGTCCGGCGCCTTGCGGTGCGTAGACGCCAAGGGCCGCGCCGCCGGACAGGGCCAGCGCCCAGGCTGCGAGGGCCGCGATGATCGGCACGGCATGGCGGTGCGTGCCATTGGTTTGCGGCAGGTCGGGATTGCCGAACCACATGCGGCGCAGGGTCATGTCGCGGTCAATGATGTGGTGCTTGAGCGCGCCCGCGATGTGCAGGATCAGCGACAGCGCCAGGACCTTGGTCAGGACCCAATGCGCGCCAGCCATCGTCGCCGCGACCGTCTCGGATTGCGGGACAAGCGGCAGGTTCTGACCGAAGGGCCACCAGATGGGCGCAAAGCCGCTGGTTGCCGCGTGGTAGATCCAGCCCGACAGCGGCACGAGCACCAGCGAGCCGTAGAGCAGCCAATGCACCGTCTCGGCGGCAAGGCTTTCTGCCTTGCGGTCCGGGTGCAAAAGGCCCGGTTTTGGCTGGCGGAGCGCCCACAGGATGCGGATCAGTGCCACGAAGAACACCGCCACGCCCAACGTCTTGTGCAGGGAAAAGAGCCATGCCGTGCGGCTGACGAACGCTTCGTTCAGGTTGGCCCCGGTCTTGATGTCGTATGCCATATCGTTGGCCACGAGCCCCAGCGGGAACAGCGTGAGGATGAGCAGGGCGGTGAGCCAGTGCAGCGTCTTGGTCACAGAGCCATAGCTTGAGGGGGTGTTGGCGAAGGGCATCTTGGGTCTCCGACTGGTGCGACTGATCATTGGGACAACACGTGTGGTCCTAATGTTATGCATGGCCATCGCGAGACAACCGTAAATCTGTGCACAGATGTCGTGCGGCGCCGACTTGTTTCGGATGCGTGCGCGCTTTACACGGCATGGAACCTGAAAGGCAAAGAAGGGGGGGCGCATGAGCATCGCGTTTGTATTTCCGGGGCAAGGGGCGCAGACCATTGGCATGGGGCGCGACCTGGCAGACGCCTATCCGGCGGCGCGCGCCGTGTTTGACGAGGTTGACGAGGCGCTGGGCGAAAAGCTGAGCGATCTGATCTGGGAGGGCGATCAGGAGACGCTGACCCTGACGCAGAATGCGCAGCCCGCGCTCATGGCGACCTCCATGGCCGCGATGCGCGCGCTGGAGGCCGAGGGGATCACCATCGACACGGCGTCTTACGTGGCGGGGCATTCGCTGGGCGAGTATTCCGCGCTCTGTGCAGCGGGATCGCTGAGCGTGGCGGATGCGGCGCGCCTGCTCAGGACGCGCGGGCAGGCGATGCAGGAGGCTGTGCCTGTGGGCGTGGGCGCCATGGCCGCGCTGCTGGGGCTTGATTTTGACACGGTGGGCGCGGTTGCCGAAGAAGCGGCGCAGGGCGAGGTCTGTCAGGCCGCCAATGACAATGATCCCGGCCAGGTGGTTGTCTCGGGCCACATCGGCGCGGTGGAGCGCGCGGTTGAACTGGCCAAGGCGCGCGGGGCCAAACGCGCGGTGATGTTGCCGGTGTCGGCCCCTTTCCACTGCAGTCTGATGGCGCCCGCGGCGACCGTGATGGCGGACGCGCTGGGGGCGGTGGAATTCGCCGCGCCCAAGGTCACTGTGGTGCCCAATGTCATCGCGACGGGATGCGCGTCAGCGCCGGAACTGCGCGATCACCTTGTGACGCAGGTCACCGGCTCGGTCCGGTGGCGCGAGAGCGTGGCGTGGATGGCCAGCCAGGGCGTGACCGAGATCTGGGAAATCGGCGCGGGCAAGGCCCTGTCGGGCATGATCCGGCGCATTGACCGGTCGGTTGCAACACGCGCGGTGGGCACGCCGGACGACGTTGCGGCGGCACGCGACAGGTAAGAGCGCATTCGCTGGGAAAAGACATGAAAAGAGGGACGTAAATGTTTGATCTGACAGGAAAGACAGCATTGGTGACCGGTGCATCGGGTGGCATTGGCGCCGAGATTGCACGCGCCCTGCACGGCGCGGGCGCCACTGTGGGGCTGAGCGGGACGCGGACCGAACCGCTGGAGGCGCTGGCCGGTGAACTGGGCGAACGGGCCCATGTCCTGCCCTGTAACCTGAGCGACATGGAGGCGGTGGAGGCGCTGCCGAAACAAGCTGCGGAGGCGATGGGCGGCCTTGATATCCTCGTCAACAATGCCGGTATCACGCGCGACAACCTCTTCATGCGCATGTCGGACGAGGAATGGCAGAGCGTGCTCGACGTGAACCTGACGGCGACCTTCAAGCTGTGCAAGGGCGTGATGCGGGGCATGATGAAGGCCCGTTGGGGCCGGATCGTGAACATCTCGTCCATCGTGGGGGCCACGGGCAATCCCGGCCAGGCCAATTATGCCGCGTCCAAGGCGGGCATGGTCGGCATGTCGAAAAGCCTCGCCTACGAGGTCGCAAGCCGCGGCATCACGGTAAATGCCATTGCGCCGGGGTTTATCGCCACGGCCATGACGGACAAGCTGACGGACGACCAGAAGGCTGGAATCATGGGGCAAATTCCCGCCGGTCGCATGGGGGAGGCGCATGAAATCGCCGCTGCCACGCTGTATCTGGCGAGCGACGAGGCGGCCTATGTGACGGGCACCACCTTGCACGTCAATGGCGGCATGGCCATGTTGTAGGCCTGCACGCGACGGCCTTGCTATCAATCAAAGATATGCTATAGGCGGCGCAGATTCCGGCGCTGGGCTTTGCCAAAGGTCCAGTGCTTCACCGCCCCAAGGGGGCAAGACCAGCGCCCTGGCAGGATCAGGGACACCACTTGGGGGCGTGACATTGGCCCCGGCAGACATGAGGACAGTCATATGAGCGACATCGCGGACCGCGTGAAGAAGATCGTTGTGGAACATTTGGGCGTGGAAGAAGGCAAAGTGACCGACGGCGCTTCGTTCATCGACGACCTGGGCGCTGACAGCCTGGACACCGTGGAACTGGTGATGGCCTTCGAAGAAGAGTTCGGCATCGAGATCCCCGATGACGCCGCCGAGACCATCCAGACCTTCGGTGACGCAGTGGGCTTTATCACCAAAGCCTCCTGATCCGTTCGGGAAACGTTCGGGCCACGGCCCGTTTCAAGCGGCGCTTCTTGCTTATGCAAAGAAGCGCCGTTTTTCATTTCCGGCCTCGCTTGTTCTTGTGTTTTGCTGCTGCGGCGCGCAGTCTTGGGCAAAACAAGACGGTGATCGGGCAGGACACCAGAACATGAATCGCAATGTGCCGACAATCAACACGGCGCGCATCACCTTGCGCGCCATGCGTCCCCAGGATTTTGACCGCTTTGCGGAAATCTGGGCGATGCCGGAGGTGGTGAAATACACCGGCGGGCAGCCGCGCAGCCGTGACATCTGCTGGAACAATTTTCTGCGCAATGCGGGGCATTGGCAGATGACGGGATTTGGCCAGTGGGCCATCGAAGAGCATGTGTCGGGGCGCATGGTCGGGCAGGCGGGCTTTTTCTATGGCGCGCGCGGGCTGGGCACGGATTTCGACAATGTGCCCGAAGCCGGCTGGGTGCTGACGCCGGACGTACACGGGCAGGGTCTTGGACGTGAGGCCGCACAGGCGGCGCATGACTGGTTTGATCGCGTGGTGACAGGCCCGCTTGTCTGCATGATTGATCCCGAACATGCTGTTTCGCTGCATCTGGCAGAGACGTTGGGCTATGTGCCCTTGCGCGACGCCAAGGATGCGGCGGGGCCGGTGCGCCTGCTCATTCGCAAGTCACCACCGCAGGGGTGACGGTGGCCGTTGCCAAATTGCGCGCCTTGCGGCGCACGACATGTTTGATTTGGCGCGCAGGGTTGCCGACGCGCTCAACCGCAAGCGTGACGGGTCTTGAACAGGGTTGCGGGCGCGGGGTATGAGGCAGGCCAACAAGGAATTTGGGGACGAGCAGATGCGCAGAGTGGTTGTGACCGGATTGGGGTTGGTAACGCCGTTGGCCGATGGGGTCGAGGCCAGTTGGTCTCGGATCCTCGATGGACAGTCGGGCGCGGGACCGATCACGCAGTTTGATCCCGAGGGGCTTGCGACAACATACGCCTGCGAAGTGCCGCGCGGCGATGGCAGCGACGGCACCTTTGATGCGAACGCTTACATGGAGCCCAAGGAACAGCGCAAGGTCGACACCTTTATCATGTTTGGCCTTGCGGCGGCGCAGCAGGCGGTCGAGGACGCGGGCTGGATGCCGGAGGACACCGACAGTCTGGAGCGCACGGGCGTTCTGATCGGTTCAGGCATCGGTGGTCTCAATTCCATCGCGAACACGGCTGTGATGATGGAGGAAAAGGGGCCGCGGCGCGTGTCGCCGTTCTTTGTCCCCGGCGCGCTGATCAACCTGATCTCGGGTCAGGTGTCGATCAAGTACGGCTTCAAGGGGCCGAACCATTCGGTGGTGACGGCCTGTTCGACGGGTGCCCATGCGATTGGTGACGCCAGCCGTCTGATCCAGCACGGCGATGCGGATGTGATGATTGCGGGCGGGGCTGAAGCCGCGATCTGCAAGATCGGGATTGCCGGGTTCAACGCCTGCAAGGCGCTGAGCACCAAGCGCGCCGATGATCCGAAATCCGCAAGCCGCCCCTATGACGCGGACCGCGATGGCTTTGTCATGGGCGAGGGCGCGGGGATCGTGGTGCTGGAGGAGTACGAGCACGCGGTGGCGCGTGGGGCCAAGATCTATGCGGAAGTGCGCGGTTACGGCCTGTCGGGCGACGCCTATCACATCACGGCTCCGTCCGAAGATGGCGAAGGCGGCGAGCGGTCCATGCGGGCGGCCTTGCGCAACGCGGGGCTGGAGCCATCGGATATCGACTATATCAACGCGCATGGCACCTCGACCATGGCGGACACGATCGAACTGGGCGCGGTCGAGCGTCTGCTCGGGACACATGCGGGCAACGTCACCATGTCCTCGACCAAGTCGGCGACGGGGCACCTTTTGGGGGCGGCAGGGGCGATCGAGGCGATCTTTTCGATCCTTGCGATCCGCGATCAGGTCTGCCCGCCCACGATCAATCTGGAGAACGTGGCGGTTGAGACGCCTGTGGATCTGGCGCCCAATGCCAAGCGGGAGCGCAAGGTGGACTACGCCCTGTCCAACAGCTTTGGCTTTGGCGGCACCAATGCCAGCGTGATCTTTGGAAAGGTCAGCTGATGTGGCGTGGTATTGCGTCCAACGCGATCACGTTTCTCATTGTTGCCCTGTTCGTGCTGGGCGGGCTGATCCTGTGGGGGCGGTCGCAATATGAGTCGGCCGGGCCGCTTGATCAGGCGATTTGTCTGCAAGTGGATCGGGGGTCGAACTTTCGCCGGGTGAGCCGCGATCTCGAAGCCGACGGCGCCGTGACCTTTGGCTGGATATTCCGGGCGGGTGCGGATTATGCCGACAAGACATCGCAACTGAAGGCGGGCAGCTATCTGGTCGAGCCGGGTGCGTCGATGGAAGAGATTGTCGACATCGTCACCCGGGGCGGGGCAAGCACCTGCGGCACCGAGGTGGTCTACCGCATCGGGGTGAACCGGCTGAGCGCGCAGGTGCGCGAACTGGACCCGAACACCAACCGCTTTGTGGAAAAGGCGGAGTTTCAACCCGCCAACGAGGATGCGCCAGCGGCCTATACGCAGGTGAAGGCGGACCCGGATACGCGTTACCGCGTGGCCTTGGCCGAAGGGGTGACAAGCTGGCAGATCGTTGATGCGTTGAAGAATATCGACGTGCTGGACGGTGAGATACCCGAAGTGCCGCCCGAGGGCGCGCTGGCACCGGACAGTTACGAGGTGTCGCGCGGACAGGACCGGAACGCCATTCTGGCGCAGATGCGCGAGCAACAGGAGTTGCTGGTCTCCGCCGCGTGGGAGGCGCGGGACCCGGACGTGCCGCTGGAAAGCCCCGAAGAGTTGCTGATCCTCGCCTCGATCATCGAGAAGGAAACGGCGGTGGCTGAAGAGCGGGGGCGGGTGTCATCGGTCTTTGTGAACCGGCTGAACCAGGGGATGCGCCTGCAGACCGACCCGACGGTGATTTACGGGGTCACCCGGGGGCAGGGTGTGCTGGGGCGCGGATTGCGCCGGTCGGAACTGCGCGAGGCGACGCCGTGGAACACCTATGTCATTCAGGGATTGCCGCCGACGCCGATTGCGAACCCCGGCCGCGCCAGCCTGATGGCGGCGGGGCAGCCGGATGACACCTCCTTCATCTTCTTCGTGGCGGATGGGACCGGTGGACACGCGTTTGCCGAGACGCTGGACGAGCACAATCGGAACGTGGCCCGCTGGCGCGAGATAGAGGCCGAGCGCGCGGAGCAAAACGACGGCGGGTGACGGTTGCGCTGCGCATCCTTCGGTTGTGCGGGCCTTTTCAATGCGTTACGATTTTTGGTAATGTTTGGTTAAGGTTAGCGTACGTTGGGTGCTGCGTGGGGCAACGCAACAGCCTTGACAGATCGAACGGTCACACGTATAACTTGTGACAAGCTAGAAGAAGTGGGCAAGCGGCCTCGGTGTGATCCGACGGTCGCTTTTTCATTTTTCTCGTGCGGAGATCATCCCAACGCATGAGAGGTCAGACTTACATGACACTGATTACCCCGGAGGCCGAAGAAGCCCGGACCGAAGAGCTTTTGCTGTCGGTGCAGGCTTCGCTCGCAGAGATGCGGCGGCAGTTTCAAGCCCTCACAGAACGGGCAAACACCGGGGAGGAAATCAAGGAAACCGAAGTGAACGGCAATCTGTCGGCTTTGTCGAAGATGGTCGCGAGCGCTCAGAAGGCGGAGACGCAACTTGGAGAACTCCGAAAAGCCCGCAGCGGCATTGTCCAGAACGGATATGCCATCGATCACGACGCTGCCCGAGCTGAAATTCGGTGCGCGCTTGGTCGCTTGCGCGCCTGTTGCGGTGCAGGAGCGGTTTCTGGATGAGTTGGGAGAGGGCGCCTTGGGCGCCCTCCCTTTTCTGTTCGAGTTCTGGGCGATGGAGCATCAGTTGCCGCCCGAGGGCGACTGGCGGAATTGGGTGATCATGGGGGGACGTGGGGCCGGCAAGACGCGGGCCGGTGCGGAATGGGTGCGCAGCATGGTCGAGGGGTCCATGCCGCTGGACAAGGGCCGGGCGGCCCGCGTGGCGCTGGTGGGTGAGACCATCGAGCAGGTCCGCGAAGTGATGATTTTTGGCGACAGCGGTATTCTGGCCTGCTCGCCGCCCGACCGGCGTCCGGCATGGGTGGCGGGGCGCAAGCGGCTGGAATGGCCCAACGGGGCGGTGGCGAGCGTGCACACGGCGTTTGATCCCGAAGGGCTGCGGGGGCCGCAATTCGATGCGGCCTGGGTCGACGAGCTTGCCAAGTGGAAGAAGGGTCAGGAGACCTGGGACATGCTGCAATTTGCCCTGCGGCTGGGGGATGATCCGCGCGTCTGTGTGACGACGACACCGCGGAATGTGGATGTTTTGAAGCGCCTTCTGGAGATGCCGTCGACGGTGGTGACGCATGCCCCGACGGAAGCAAATGCGGCCAATCTGGCGGCCTCCTTTCTGGAAGAGGTGCGGGCGCGCTATGCGGGCACCCGGCTGGGGCGGCAGGAACTGGACGGTGTGCTGCTCAGCGATGCGGAAGGCGCGCTGTGGACGACGGAGATGCTGGAGGCGTCGCGCCGCACGGCGCCGCGCAATTTTGACCGGGTTGTGGTGGGTCTGGACCCGGCCACAACGTCGAAGGCCAGTTCGGATGCCTGCGGTATCGTGGTGGTCGGGGCGGTGATGGACGGCCCGCCGCAGGATTGGCGGGCCTGGGTGCTGGCAGACCGGACGGTTCAGGGTGCAAGCCCGATGCAATGGGCCAGCGCGGCCATCGCGGCGGTGGATCAGTACGGTGCGGATCGCCTGATTGCCGAGGTAAATCAGGGCGGCGAGACCATTCGGGACATGCTGCGGCAGGTGGATCCGCTGGTGCCTTACAAAGGCGTGCACGCGAGAGACGGCAAGGCGGTGCGCGCCGAGCCGGTGGCGGCCCTTTATGAGCAGGGGCGGGTGAGCCATGTGGCGGGGCTGGATGCGCTGGAAGACGAGATGGTGCGGATGACGCGCCGGGGGTTCGAGGGCAGCGGCTCGCCGGACCGGCTGGATGCGCTGGTCTGGGCGCTGCATGAGTTGATGATCGAACCCGCGCGGGCGTTTCGGCGGCCAGGGGTGCGGACCCTGGGCTGAGCGACCCTCCGGGGGGAGTTTATTTGGCAAGATGAAGCAGGGGATTGTTCCCCCATGCGGTAAGGCGGTTCGGTTTGAGCCGCCTTTTTCTTTGGACGGGCCGTTGGCCTTGGGATCACGTGAAGGAGACACCCCTTGTTTGATTTCTTTCGGAACCGGGCTGTGGCGGACGCACCAGAGCAGAAGGCAAGTGCGACAGGGAAGGTTGTGGCCTGGCAGACGGGCGGGCGCGTGGCGTGGAGCCCGCGGGATGCGGTGTCGCTGACCAAGTCGGGGTTTTCGGGCAATCCGGTTGGATTTCGGTCGGTGCGGCTGATTTCGGAGGCGGCGGCGGCCTTGCCGTTGGTCCTGCAGGATGCAAACCAGCGGTTCGAGGTGCATCCCCTGCTGGCGCTTTTGAAATCGCCCAATCCCGGGCAGGGTCGGGCCGAACTGTTCGAGGCGCTGTACGCGCAATTGCTGCTTTCGGGGAACGCCTATGTCGAGGCGGTGGCGGGCGAGAATGGCGCGCCTCTGGAATTGCATGTGCTGCGTTCGGATCGGATGTCGGTGGTGCCCGGCCCGGATGGCTGGCCGATTGCCTATGAGTACCGTGTGGGCGGCAAGGTGCACCGGTTTGATGCATCCGGCCCGGTGTCGCCGATCTGCCATATCAAGAGCTTTCATCCGCAGGACGATCACTATGGGTTGAGCCCGATGCAGGCGGCGGCGATGGCGCTGGACGTCCATACGGCGGCGTCGCGGTGGTCGAAGTCGCTGCTGGACAATGCGGCGCGCCCCTCGGGCGCGATTGTCTATCGTGGCAGTGACGGGCAGTCACAACTGTCGGGGGATCAGTATGACCGGTTGGTGAGCGAGATCGAGACCAACCATTCGGGCGCACGCAATGCGGGGCGTCCGATGTTGCTGGAAGGCGGGCTGGACTGGAAACCCATGGGGTTCTCACCTTCGGACATGGAGTTTCAGAAGACCAAGGAGGCGGCGGCGCGCGAGATCGCGCTGGCCTTTGGGGTGCCGCCGATGCTCCTGGGCATTCAGGGGGACGCGACCTATGCCAATTATCAGGAGGCGAACCGCGCGTTTTACCGGTTGACCGTGCTGCCGCTGGCGACGCGTGTGGCGGCGGCGCTGGCCGAGTGGCTGGGCGCGCATACGGGCGAAGACGTGGTCCTGGCACCGGATCTGGATCAGGTGCCCGCCTTGTCTGCCGAGCGCGACGCGCAGTGGGCGCGGGTGGCGGGTGCGGATTTCCTGACGCAGGCCGAAAAGCGGCGTCTGTTGGGGCTGCCGGCGCTGGCGGAGGATCAGGGCGATGGATGATGCAAAGCTGTTTGAACGCTTTGCCTGTGCGCCGGGCCTGAAACTAGAGGCGCATGAACGGCTCATGGAAGTGCATCTGGACAATATCTCGGCCCGGCTGGATCGGCTGGAAGAGCTGATGGAGCGTCTGGAGAAGCGGCTGTGGCTCACGGTCTACGGTGTCGTGGCGGCGGTGCTGGCCACGGGGCTTCAATCCATCATGGCGGCGATCCCGCAGTAATCGAGGAGGTGTGCAGATGCAGGTAGAGACCGGTCTGGAGACGAAATTCGCCCGCTTTGGCGAGGTTGTGGCGGTGCAGGACGGCCATGTGATCGAAGGCTATGCAAGCCTCTTTGGGGCGTGCGACCAGGGTGGGGATGTGGTCGCCAAGGGCGCATATGCCGCGTCACTGGCCGAGATCACAGCCGAGGGGCGCAGCGTCAAGATGCTGTGGCAGCACGACCCGGCGCAACCCATCGGGGTCTGGGACGAGGTGCGCGAAGACGCAAAGGGCCTGTGGGTCCGGGGACGCTTGCTGCCGGAAGTGGCCAAGGGGCGCGAGGCGGTGGAGTTGATCGCGGCTGGCGCGATTGACGGCTTGTCCATCGGCTACCGCACGCTCAAGGCGGCGAAGAATGACAAGGGCCAGCGGGTCCTTACGGAACTGGAGCTTTGGGAGGTGTCGCTGGTGACGTTCCCGATGTTGCCCAGTGCGCGGGTGGCGGGCAAGTCGGAGGCGTTGGCCTCGGAGGCGGACGACACCTTGCGCGACATGGCGGCGGCCCTGCGGGCTGCGCGCGCGGAGCTGGCGCAGCGCTGACGCGCGGCCTTTTTTCTACAACAATCGAGGATTTGCGAATGAGCAAGACCGCACGTGAGGCGCGGGCCGGGGAAGGTTTGTCCCCCGCCCAGGAGGTTGCGGAGGCCATGACGGGTTTCGTGACTGAGTTCAAAGGCTTCCAGGCCGAATTTCAAACCAAACTTCAACAAACGGAAGAGCGACTGACCATGCTGGATCGGAAAACTATGACGGCTGCGCGCACCCCTCTGGCAGGTGCCGTGGAAATGGAAGCCCCGCATCAGAAGGCGTTCAATGCCTATCTGCGTTCGGGTGACGATGACGGCCTGCGGGGTCTTGAGCTGGAGGGCAAATCGCTGTCCACGGCGGTGAACTCCGATGGTGGTTACCTGGTTGATCCGGCGACATCGGCCACGGTGCAGTCCGTGCTGAACGCCACCGCGTCGATCCGGTCGATTGCGTCCGTGGTCAATGTCGAGGCGACATCCTATGACGTCCTCGTGGATTATGGCGATGTGGGCACGGGCTGGGCCACGGAAACGTCCAATGTGACCGAGACGGAGACCCCCTCCATCGACCGTATCACGATCCAGTTGCACGAGCTTTCGGCGCTGCCCAAGGCGTCGCAGCGTTTGCTGGATGACAGCGCCTTTGACATCGAAGGCTGGCTGGCGGGGCGCATCGCCGACAGGTTTGCCCGCGCGGAGGCTGCTGCGTTTATCAGCGGTGACGGCATCGACAAGCCCAAGGGCTTCCTGACGCACACGGATGTTGATGACGCGATCTGGGACTGGGGCACGCTGGGATATGTGGCCAGCGGTGAGGATGGCAATGTCACCGCCGATGCCATCATCGACGTCGTATATGCCCTTGGTGCCGAGTACCGCGCCAACGCGACTTTCGTGATGAATTCCAAGACGGCGGGCCTCGTGCGCAAGCTGAAGGACAATGACGGCCGCTTCCTGTGGTCTGACGGTCTGGCTGCGGGTCAGCCGGCGACGCTGATGGGCTACCCTGTCCTGATCGCCGAGGACATGCCCGACGCCACAACCGGCGCCAACGCGATTGCCTTTGGTGACTTTGCCGCCGGGTACACTGTTGCGGAACGCCCCGATCTGCGTGTTCTGCGTGATCCCTTCAGCGCCAAGCCGCATGTCCTTTTCTACGCCACCAAGCGCGTGGGCGGTGACGTGAGCGATTTTGCCGCGATCAAGCTGCTGAAATTCGCGACGTCCTGAACGGGATGAACGCGAAGAGCCTGAGGGCGGGTTTCGACCCGGCCTCGGGTGCCGGGCGCGCGCCAGATAGTGCGCCGTGTTGTCTAGCTGCTCCCCTCCGTCCGAGCAATGCGGACAGGCGTGCGCCCGGTTTTCGGGAAGGAGAGCGCAGAATTGCGGTGGAGAAGGTCCATGATTTTGAGCGAAGTGACCACGGTGCCCGATGCGGCGCTGCCGGTTGAAGAATTCAAGGCGCATTTGCGTCTGGGCAGCGGGTTTGGCACGGACGATGTGCAGGATGCCGTTTTGTTCAGTTTCCTGCGTGCGGCTGTGACGGCGGTGGAAGCCCGCACCAGCAAGGTGTTGTTCGAGCGTGCGTTTCTTGCGGGTTTTACAACCTGGCGCGAGGCCGATGCACAGCCCTTGCCGCTCGCGCCCGTGCGTGACGTGTCGAACGTGGTTCTTGTGGATCGCTCGGGCGTGCGCACGGATGTCGAAGCCGATGCCTATTGGCTGGAGCGTGATACCCATTGTCCGCGTTTGCGTGCTGTCGGGGCGCGTTTGCCGGCTGTTCCCTATTCAGGGATGGCGGAGGTCGAACTGACCGCCGGGTATGGGCAGGCCTGGACGGACATCCCGGCGGATCTGCGGCAGGCCGTTCTGCTGCTGGCCGCGCACTACTACGAATACCGTGACGAAACCGCGCTGGCGGAAGGCTGCATGCCGTTTGGCGTGGCAAGCCTGATCGAGCGCTACCGGATCGTGCGGCTCTATGGCGGGGGTGCCAGATGAGCGCGCCCCGGCTGAATCGCCGCTTGACCCTGGAAGCGCCGCAGCGTGTGTCGGACGGCGCGGGCGGTTTTGAGGAGGTCTGGGTTCCTCTCGGGGTGCTTTGGGCCGAACTCACCGCCCGCGCGGGCCGCGAAAGCCAGAGCGTGGGGGTGCCGATTTCGATGGTGCCCTATTCCATCGTTGTTCGGGGTGCCCCGCAGGGAAGCCCGGAACGGCCCGTGGCGCGGCAGCGGCTGCGGGACGGGTCGCGTGTGTTTCACATTCGCAGCGTCGCAGAGCGGGATCCCGAAGGGCGTTATCTGATCTGCGCGGCAGACGAGGAGGTAGCGGTATGAGCTATGCCATGTCAGCAGCCCTGCAGCAGGCTGTCTATGCCGAGCTGGTCGCCGATGGCGACCTGAACGGCGCGGTGGGCAGCGCGATTTTCGACGCGACGCCGAGCGGTTCGGTGCCGTCGCTTTACGTTTCGCTGGGCCCCGAGCAGGTGCGGATTGACGATGACAAGACCGGTTCGGGGGCAGAGCACGTGTTTGTCGTATCGGTGGTCACCGAAACGCCGGGCTTTGCGAGCGCCAAGGTGGCGGCGGGTTTTGTCTGTGACGCGCTGCACGAAACGCCGCTGACACTGTCGCGCGGGCGGTTGGTGTCGTTGCGGTTCCGGTCTGCCCGTGCGGCCAAGATCGACAAGGGCACCGGCCGCAAGATTGACCTGATATTCCGCGCGCGCGTGGAAGACGACTGACGCCGCCCGGACGGGCGCGAACCTACTCACTTCAAATGGAGAATTCTAATGGGTGCTCAAAACGGCAAGGACCTTTTGATCAAGGTCGACATGTCCACGGACGGGCAGTTCGAGACAATCGCGGGGCTGCGCGCGACACGCGTGAGTTTCAATGCCGAAACGGTCGATGTGACCAGTCTGGAAAGCCAGGGCGGCTGGCGTGAGCTGTTGTCCGGTGCCGGTGTGCGGTCGGCGTCGATCTCGGGGGCGGGTGTGTTCAAGGACGAGGGCACGGATGAGCGCGCGCGCCAGATCTTCTTTGACGGTGAAACGCCGGATTTCCAGATCATCGTGCCGGATTTCGGGATCATTGAAGGCCCGTTTCAGGTGACGTCGATCGAATATAGCGGCAGTCACAACGGCGAGGCCACATACGAGATGGCGATGGCATCGGCGGGCGCGCTGACCTTTACGGCTGTGGTCTGATCCATGGCCAATCCTTGGAGGGGAGAGGTGTCGCTGGTCATCGACGGGGTGCCGTATGTGATGCGGCTGACCCTTGGTGCGCTGGCCGCACTTGAGGCCGAGCTTGGCGAGCCTTCGCTGGTGGCGCTGGTGGAGCGGTTCGAGCAGGGTCGGTTTTCCAGCGCAGACGTGTTGGCGCTGCTGCGGGCTGGCTTGTCCGGCGGCGGGGCGACGTTTGACGTGGCGCGTCTGGATCATGCGGAAATCGAAGGTGGTCCGATGGCGGCGGCACGTGCGGCGGCAGAACTGATCGCGCGGGCCTTCGTGGTGCCTGGCGCATGAGCGCCGGGTTGGAGTGGCCTGCGTTGATGCGGGCGGGGCTGGTCGGGTTGCGGCTGCAACCGGACGTGTTCTGGTCGCTGACGCCTGCGGAGCTCTTGCTGATGCTGGGGCCGTCTGCCCACGCCAGACCTTTGTTGAGCGACGGGCTCGACGCGCTGATGGCCGCCTGGCCCGATGAGACGAAAGGGGATCCCGAATGACGGATTACAAGGACGAGATCGACGGTCTCGACGCCGAAACGGATGGCTTGCGCCAGACGCTCAGCGCGACGTCGAGCATGGTCACGAGCTTTGACAGCGAATTGCGCCGCATGCGGGAAAGCCTCGCCGCCACGGGCAAGGATGTGGCGACGCTGGAGAAGGGCCTGTCGCGGGGATTGCGCAAGGCTTTCGACGGCGTGGTCTTTGACGGCTTGAACCTGTCGGATGCGCTTGAGACGCTGGCCAACTCGATGAGCCGGTCGGTCTACAACGCCGCGCTCAAACCGGTGACGGATCATTTTGGCGGCCTGCTTGCCAGCGGTGTCAGCGGATTGGTGCAGAACATCCTGCCGTTCGCCGATGGGGCGCCGTTCAGTCAGGGCCGGGTCATGCCATTTGCCACCGGTGGCGTTGTCAGTGGCACGACGCCGTTCGGTATGCGTGGCGGCATGGGGATCATGGGGGAAGCGGGCCCCGAAGCAATCATGCCGCTTGCACGCGGACCGGACGGCAAACTGGGTGTGCGCGGTGGCGGCGGTGGCAGCACCACGGTGGTGATGAACATCACGACACCGGACGTTCAGGGATTTGCCCGCAGCCAGAACCAGATCGCCGCACAGATGAACCGCGCCCTGGCGCGGTCGAACCGCAACCGTTGAGAGGCCAGGGGAGCTGATCCATGAATTTTCACGACGTAAGATTTCCGGCCAGCCTGAGCTTTGGGTCGGTTGGGGGGCCGGAGCGGCGCACTGAGGTTGTCACGCTGGCCAACGGCTTTGAAGAGCGCAACACCCCCTGGGCGCATTCGCGCCGCCGCTACGATGCGGGTTTGGGCATGCGGTCGCTTGACGACATCGAAACGCTGATCGCCTTTTTCGAGGCGCGTATGGGGCAGATGTACGGGTTTCGCTGGAAGGACTGGTCGGATTTCAAATCGACCTCGGCCAGTGCAGCGCCCACGTTTCAGGATCAGGACATTGGTCGCGGCGACGGGGTGCAGCAGAGTTTCCAGCTGCTCAAGACCTATCGCAGTGGCGAGCAAAGCTATGGTCGTCCGATTGCCAAGCCGGTGTCCGGCACGGTGCGCGTGGGGTTGGAAAATGACGAGATGCAGGAGGGGGTCGACTACGAGGTTGATCTGACCACTGGCCTCATCACCTTTGGTAGTCCGCCGGACCTGGATGTGATTGTGAAGGCAGGTTTTGAGTTTGACGTGCCGGTCCGGTTCGAGACGGACCGTATTCAGACTTCAGTTGCCAGCTTTCAGGCGGGTGAAGTGCCCAACGTGCCTGTCATCGAGGTGCGGGTCTGATGGCGGGGCAGGGTGCGGCGTTTCTGGAGCACGCAGCGACCGGACTGACCACGTTGTGTCGGGCATGGGCGATAGAGCGCGCGGACGGGCAATCCTTTGGGTTCACCGATCACGATCGGGATCTGACCTTTGACGGCATCACCTTTCGCGCGGAGACGGGTTTGACAGCGGCCGCATTGGCGCAAAGCACCGGGTTGAGTGTGGACAATACCGAAGCTCTGGGCGCGCTGTCGGACGCGTCGGTGCGCGAAGACGAGATCGAGGCGGGAAGGTTCGACGGTGCTGAAGTGCGCGCTTGGCTTGTGAACTGGGCGGAGATCGATGTGCGGTGGCTGCAATTTCGCGGCACCATCGGTGAGATCCGGCGCTCAGGCGGGGCGTTCAACGCGGAATTGCGCGGTTTGACCGAGGCGTTGAACCGGCCCCTCGGTCGCATCTTTCAAAAACCCTGCACTGCCGTTCTGGGCGACGGTCAGTGTCGTTTCGCGCTGGACACGCCCGGCTATCTCTATGAAGGGCCGGTCGATCAGGTAACCGAGGGCCGCACGTTCGAATGGGCTGCGTTGTCGGGATTTGAAGCGGGCTGGTTTCAGCGCGGTCGGCTCGATGTTCTGAATGGCAGCGGCGCGGGTCTTTGGGGTGCGATCAAGTCGGACCGTATCGAAGATGGCGTACGCCGGATCGAGCTGTGGGAGCCGTTGCGGCATAGCTTTGACGGCACGACCGATGTCCGGCTGATCGCGGGCTGCGACAAGCGGCTGGAGACGTGCCGTTTGAAATTCAACAACATTCTGAATTTTCAGGGCTTCCCGGATTTGCCGAATGAAGATTGGGTCATGGCTTATCCGACCCAGGCGGGTGCCAACACCGGAGGCAGTCGCAGATGACAGCGCGTTGTGAACGAGCGGTTGCGGAAGCGCGCCTTTGGCTGGGCACGCCGTATGTGCACCAGATGGCGCGGCGTGGGGCAGGGTGCGACTGTCTGGGACTGGTGCGCGGTGTCTGGCACGCCATCTATGGCGCGGAGCCGGAAACACCGCCCGCCTATTCCATGGATTGGTCCGAACCACAGGGCGAAGAGCGGTTGTGGGCAGCGGCCTTGCGGCATCTGACGCCCAAGCCAGTCAATGATGCAGCGGTTGGGGATGTTTTGCTGTTTCGGATGAAGGCGGGGGCAGTCGCCAAACACCTCGGCGTGCAATCCCAGATCGGGGCCACACCGCGTTTCATTCATGCCTATAGCGGTCACGGCGTTGTCGAGAGCGCAATGAGCGCGCCCTGGGCACGCCGCATCGTGGCGCGATTTGAATTTCCCTCAGAGGAGACCAGCTGATGGCGACGGTAGTACTTTCCGCAGCGGGCGCGGCGATTGGCGGCTCGGTCGGTGGCACCCTGGCGGGGCTGTCGAGTGTTGCAATCGGCCGTGCGGTCGGAGCAACGCTTGGGCGCGTCGTGGACCAGCGCCTGATGGGGCAGGGATCGTCGGTTGTCGAACATGGCCGGATCGACCGCTTTCGGTTGACCAACTCCGGCGAGGGCAATGCGATCTCACAGCTCTATGGGCGCATGCGCATGTCCGGTCAGGTGATCTGGGCGTCGGATTTTCTTGAAACGACAAACACGACAACGACCGGTGGCGGGAAGGGTGCGCCTGCTGCGCCCAAGACCACCACGACGACCTACGGCTACTCGATCAGTCTGGCCCTGGCGGTGTGCGAAGGCGAGATCGTGCGCATTGGTCGTGTCTGGGCCGATGGTGCAGAACTGGCGCGCGGCGATCTGCAGATGCGTGTCTACACCGGCACGGATGACCAGTTGCCCGACCCGCTGATGGAGGCGATCGAGGGGCAGGGTCAGGTGCCTGCCTACCGTGGTACCGCTTATGTCGTGATCGAGGACCTTGGGCTCGAACGTTTTGGCAATCGCGTACCGCAGTTTTCGTTTGAGGTGGTGCGGCCGGAACAGCCGGAACAGGCTGATGCGGACGAGGAACTGACTCGCGTCATCAAGGGTGTCGCATTGATGCCGGGGTCGGGCGAGTATGCGTTGGCGACCACTCCGGTGAACTATGTGAACAACAATCGCGGGCGGTGGAGTGCCAATGTGAACACGCCTGCAGGCGATGCTGATTTCCGCGTGTCGCTGGACACGTTGGTTGACGAATTGCCCAACTGCGAGGCGGCGTCGATGATCGTGTCGTGGTTCGGGGATGATCTGCGATGCGGCAGTTGCACCTTGCGCCCGAAAGTCCAGCACAAGGATGCTCGCGGCGAGAATATGGCCTGGACCAGCGGCGGGATCGACCGCGTTGCAGCCCAGCAAGTGCCTATGAACGGGGAACGTCCGGTCTATGGTGGCACGCCGGCTGATCTGTCCGTCATCGAAGCGGTGCGTGCGTTGCAGGACGCGGGCAAGGCGGTCATGTTCTATCCCTTCATCCTCATGGACCAGGTGGACGGCAACATGCTGCCCGATCCGTATTCTGATGCGCAGACGCAACCTGCCTTGCCCTGGCGCGGTCGCATCACGCTGTCGAAGGCGCCGGGCGTTGAGGGCTCTCCGGACGGGACGGCTGCAGCGGAAGCGGAAATTGATGCGTTTTTTGGAACGGTGACGGCTGCGGACTTCAACGCGGGCACGATGCCTGATCAACCCGGGTATTATACGGGGCCGGCCGAGGAATGGTCATTCTCGCGATTTATTCTGCACTACGCCGCGTTGTGTCGCGCTGCTGGAGGCGTGGAGTCATTTTGTATCGGCTCGGAGATGCGTGGGATGACTCAACTGCGCGCCGATGCAAACCGGTTTGTGTTTGTTGAACGGCTGGTGTCGCTGGCGGCCGAAGTGCGGGCGATCCTGCCCGGCACCAAGATCAGCTATGCGGCGGACTGGTCCGAGTATTTCGGGTATCAGCCGCAAGACGGCACCGGGGATCGGTATTTCCACCTCGATCCGCTGTGGGCCGACGACAACATCGATTTCATCGGCATTGACAACTACATGCCACTTTCGGATTGGCGCGAGGGCGACGATCATCTCGATGCGGTCTGGGACGATATCTACAACCTCGACTATTTGCGGGCCAACGTCGCGGGTGGTGAGGGGTATGACTGGTTTTACCATTCGACCGAGGCAGCAGCGGCGCAGATACGCACGCCGATCACCGACGAGGCCTATGGCGAGCCGTGGGTGTGGCGGTACAAGGACATTCGGAACTGGTGGGAAAACCCGCACCATGAGCGTGTGGGCGGCACAAGGTCCGCGACCCCCACGGCATGGGAACCCGGCTCGAAGCCGGTCTGGTTCACCGAGTATGGCTGTGCGGCGGTCGACAAGGGCACAAACGAGCCCAACAAGTTTCTGGATCCGAAATCATCGGAAAGCAGCCTGCCGCGTTTTTCCAACGGGGCGCGGGATGATCTGATCCAGCGCCAGTATTTGCGCGCGATGAACAGCTACTGGAACGACACGGAGAACAACCCGGTTTCGGAGGTCTACGGAGGCCCGATGGTGGACATGTCGCGGGCCTTTGTATGGGCCTGGGACGCGCGCCCGTACCCGTTCTTTCCCAACGCAGTCAGCCTTTGGTCGGATGGTGAAAACTATCCACGCGGGCATTGGATCAACGGGCGAACGTCGTCGCGCAGTCTGGCGTCGGTTGTGCGGGAAATCTGCGCACGCGCAGGACTGAATGATATCAACACCGACGCACTTTACGGAACCGTGCGCGGATACATCATCGACGATGTGAACGACGCCCGCAGCGCGTTGCAGCCCCTCATGCTGCGCTATGGCTTTGACGCCATCGAGCGCGAAGGCGAGTTGCGGTTCTTCATGCGGTCTGGGCGCGATGCGGTGACCCTGGATGCCGCGGAACTGGCGATCAGCCCCGATCTTGACGGGCGCATGGAACAGGCGCGCGAGTCGCAAGCGGATCTGGCCGGGCGTGTGCGCTTGCGCTTTGTCGAGACGGACGGGAATTTTGACGTGCTGTCCGAAGAGGCGGTGCTGCCCGATGATGCGACGCACGCCGTGAGCACATCCGAGTTGCCGCTGGCCATGACACGGCCAGAGGGGCGGCAGGTGGTCGAGCGTTGGCTGGCCGAAGCGCGCGTGGCGCGGGACACGGTGCGTCTGGCGCTGCCACCGTCGCTGATCGGCATCGGGGCCGGGGATGTCATTCGCGTGCCGGCGGATCAGTTCGAAGGGTCCGGCCTTTTTCGGGTGGACCGGGTCGAGATGGGCGCGATGCAATTGCTGGAAGGCGTGCGCATTGAGCCGGAGGTTTATTCTCCGTCCGAGCTGTCGGATGAACTGGCGTCGGTGAATGCGTTCGTTCCGCCGGTGCCGCTGACGTCCGCATTTCTGGACTTGCCCCTGTTGACGGGCGACGAGGTGCCCCATGCCCCTTACCTCGCGGTCACCGGCTCACCCTGGCCCGGATCGGTTGCCGCGCATCAGTCCAGCACGGATTCCGATTTTGTCTTGAATTCCATCCTCGCGGCGCGGGCGTCTGTCGGCTTTACACAAAACACGCTGTTCAAGGCGCGTGCTGGACTGATCGATCGCGGTGACGAGTTGGAGGTGCAGATGATGCATGGCACGCTTCAGTCCGTTTCCGATGCAGCCCTTCTCAATGGGGCCAACCTGATCGCCATAGGTGACGGGTCACCTGACGGTTGGGAGTTGATGCAGTTTCGCGACGCGGACCTGTTGGCACCGGGTCGGTATCTGTTGAGCCACCGGTTGCGTGGGCAGTTGGGAACAGACGCGCTGACGCCGGATGTCTGGCCCGTCGGGTCCTGGGTCGTCGTGATGAATGGCGCGCCCCAGCAGATCGACTTGCTGTCGAGCCTCCGGCGGGTGGCGCAAACATACCGTATTGGCCCTGCACGCCGGTCCCTTGAGGACCCGACCTATGAACAGGTGACCTATGCGTTCGATGGTAATGGTCTGCGTCCTTATGCGCCTGCGCATTTGACACAAACGCAGGATCCGGGCGGGATTGGATTTTCCTGGGTTCGTCGCACACGGATTGACGGCGACAGTTGGGACTTGCCGGATGTACCGCTCGGGGAAGAATCCGAGAGCTATACCGTGCGTGTCTTTGGGCCCGCGGGGTTGGCCCGCGAAGAAACGGTCGATACGCAAGCCTGGGTTTACAGCGACGCTGCACGCGGCGCGGATGGCGTCGGTGCCGTTTTTGATGTGGCGGTGGCGCAGAACTCGGCCCGCTATGGCAGCGGGCCATTCCGCAGCCTGACCGTGGACCTTGCCTGATGCGTTCGTGGCTGGCACTCAGAGCGCGCGGATTTCCCAAGCCGGTGCGCGCACGGAAAGATCGCGACCGTGAATGAACTCCATCACAGCTTTGCGTTTGGCGAATTGCCCTTATGTAGGGTAAGAGAGCCACGAAAGGATCTGTTATGGCTGATCTCAGGACAAACATCACCTCTGTCGATCCGGTTTGGGACCAGATCACCGAAGAAGCGCGTCAGGCTGTGCTGGATGAGCCTTTGGTGGGCGGGTTTGTTCACGCCTGTATCTTGCATCACAAGTCGCTGGATCGTGCGTTGTCGTATCGGGTATCAGCCAAGCTGGCATCCAACGAGATGTCCATGGTTGTCGTACGCGAGATTGTCGAGGAGGCCTATGCAGCCGACCCGCGTTTGATTGAAGCGGCGCGCGCGGACCTTGTTGCGGTTTACGAACGCGATCCGGCGTGCCACCGGCTGTTGCAGCCGATCCTGTATTTCAAGGGATACCAGGCGATGCAGGCCTATCGGGTTGCGCATTACCTTTGGTCGAACGGGCACAAGGATCTGGCCTATTTCTTCCAGATGCGGGCGTCCGAAATCTTCGGTATCGACATCCACCCTGCGGCGAAAATCGGTAAAGGGATCATGATCGACCACGCCCACTCCATCGTGATCGGTGAAACGGCAGTGGTGGGCGATAATGTGTCGATGCTGCATTCCGTGACATTGGGCGGCACTGGCAAGGAGGACGAGGACCGGCATCCGAAGATCGGGAATGGTGTTCTGATTGGCGCTGGCGCCAAGGTGCTGGGCAATATCAAGGTCGGGGATTGCAGCCGGATTGCCGCCGGTTCGGTGGTGCTGGAAGAGGTTCCGCCATGCAAAACGGTTGCGGGCATCCCGGCGCGGATCGTCGGCGAAGCCGGGTGCGACCAGCCATCCGTTTCCATGAACCACATGCTTGGCAAAGATGTCTAAACATTTGACGTAGAACTGAAAAAGCCGGGGCAATGCCCCGGCTTTTTTTGTTCTTGCTGATTGGTCTACGCGAGCATGGACATCGGGTTTTCCAGATTATCCTTGATGGCGTTCAGCAGGTTCGCGCCAAGTGCGCCGTCGATGACCCGGTGATCCACCGACAAAGTCGTCGACATGACGGTGGCCACGGTGATGGTTCCGTCCTCGCCAACAACGGGCTTTTTCGCACCGGCCCCCACCGCGAGGATCGCAGCGTGGGGCGGATTGATGATTGCATCGAAATTGTCGATGCCGAACATTCCGAGATTTGAAATTGCAAAGCTGCCGCCCTGGTATTCGTGCGGGGCAAGCTTGCGGTCGCGCGCACGGGAGGCGAGATCTTTCATTTCAGTCGACAGCGCCGAGAGCGACTTCATTTCGGCATCCTTGAGAACGGGGGTAAAGAGCCCGCCCTCGATGGCAACAGCCACGGCCACGTCCGAGGCCTTCATCGACAGCATCTTGTCACCGGCCCAAACGGCGTTGGCATCCGGAACCTGTTGAAGCGCGAGCGCGCAGGCCTTGATGATGAAGTCGTTGACAGACAGTTTGACGTTGCGCGCCTCCAGCGTCTTGTTCAACTGGCTGCGGAACGCGAGCAGCGCATCCAGCTGGATGTCCTTGCGCAGATAGAAATGCGGGACGGACTGCTTGGCCTCGGTGAGGCGCGCGGCAATGGTCTTGCGCATGCCGTCGAGGCTGACCTCTTCAAACTCGCGACCCTCGTACATCTTGGCAACCACATCCGCACTTGGCCCCGAAGACAGGGCTGCGGGGGCGGGGCTCGATGCAGCCGCGGGCTGCGAGGGCTTCGTCCCAGCAGGTTCGGCCTTTTCAACGTCGGCCTTGACGATGCGCCCGTGCGGGCCCGACCCTTTGATGGCGCCGAGGTCGAGACCCTTCTGGGCCGCGATGCGACGGGCGAGGGGGGAGGCAAAGATGCGCTGGCCGTCTTTGGCAGGCGCAGCTGGAGCGGGTGCGGCCTTCTCGGCGGCGGCTGGCGCCGACACCTCGGCGGCCGCGTCGTCTGCGGGTGCAGCCTCCGGCGCGGCGGCGGCGGGTGCTGATCCTATATCGTCAGCGCTTTCGCCGTCTTCCAGCAGAACAGCGATGAGGCTGTTGACCTTCACACCTTCCGTGCCTTCGGCGACAAGGATCTTGCCGACGACACCTTCGTCCACGGCCTCGAACTCCATGGTGGCCTTGTCCGTCTCGATCTCGGCGATCAGATCGCCGGACGAAATCGTATCGCCTTCCTTCACCAGCCATTTGGCCAATGTGCCTTCCTCCATGGTCGGTGAGAGCGCGGGCATGAGAATTTCGATGGGCATGTCTCGGGCTCCTTAGCGATATGTGACTTGCTTGACGGCCGCGATCACTTCGTCCGTCGTGATCAGCGCGTGTTTTTCGAGGTTGGCAGCGTAGGGCATGGGCACGTCCTTGCCGGTGCAGTTGATCACCGGCGCGTCGAGGTAGTCGAACGCCTCCTGCATCAGGACCGAACTGACATAGCCACCAACGGATCCCTGTGGCCAACCCTCTTCGACAGTCACACAGCGATTTGTCTTCATCACGGAGTTGATCACGGTGCCCGTGTCCATGGGCCGGATCGTGCGCAGATCGATGACCTCGGCCGAAATCCCGTCTTCGGCCAGCTTGTCCGCCGCTTCGAGCGCGTATTGCATGCCGATCCCGAAGGATACGATGGTCACATCCGTGCCCTCGCGCCAGATGCGCGCCTTGCCGAACGGGATCGTGAAGTCGTCGATGTCCGGCACGTCAAAGCTGCGCCCGTAGAGGATTTCGTTTTCGAGGAAACAGACCGGGTTATTGTCACGGATAGCGGTCTTCATCAGACCTTTGGCGTCCGCGGCGGAGTAGGGCATCACGACCCTCAACCCCGGGACCTGCATGTACCACGCCGCATAGTCCTGGCTGTGCTGGGCACCGACGCGCGCCGCTGCACCGTTGGGGCCGCGGAAAACCATGGGGGCGCCCATCTGGCCGCCGGACATGTAGAGCGTCTTGGCCGCCGAGTTGATAATGTGGTCAATCGCCTGCATGGCGAAGTTCCAGGTCATGAACTCCACGATGGGGCGCAGACCGCCAAAGGCTGCGCCCACGCCGATCCCGGCAAAACCGTGTTCAGTAATGGGCGTGTCGATCACGCGCTTGGCGCCGAATTCATCCAGCAGACCCTGAGACACCTTGTAGGCGCCCTGATACTCGGCGACTTCTTCGCCCATCAGGAACACGGTGTCGTCTGCGCGCATCTCTTCGGCCATGGCGTCGCGCAGTGCTTCGCGGACCGTTTGTTGCTTCATCGGCGTGCCCTCGGGATAATCCGGGCTGAGATCCACGTCGGGTGCCGCAGGGGCGGCAGACGCCGCTGCGGCGGTCGGTGCGTCTTCCGTCGCTTGCGCTCCCTCATCCGCGGAAGATGGCGCGGAAGCGCCAGATGACGCTTTGATGTCATCCGCGCTCTCGCCGTCTTCCAGCAGGACCGCGATGGGGGTGTTCACCTTGACCCCTTCGGTGCCTTCGGCGACGAGGATCTTGCCCACGACCCCTTCGTCGACAGCCTCGAATTCCATTGTGGCCTTGTCGGTTTCAATCTCGGCCATGATGTCACCGGACGACACCGTATCGCCCTCTTTCACCAGCCATTTTGCGAGTGTGCCTTCTTCCATCGTGGGGGAGAGGGCGGGCATGAGGATTTCTGTTGGCATTATCTGTCTCTCCCTCAGGCGTTCTGCGGCGCCGTGTCACCGGCGTAGATATCTGTCCAGAGCTCGTCGAGCGCCGGTTCCGGGCTCTCCTTCGCGAACTCGGCAGAGGCGTTCACGATCTCCTTGATCTCCTTGTCGATGGCCTTGAGGTCATCCTCGGTCGCATGTTTGCCGGTCAGCAGCATGGAGCGCACGGCCTCGATCGGGTCACGCTCGTCCCGCATTTTCTGGACTTCCTCGCGGGTCCGGTACTTGGCCGGATCAGACATCGAATGGCCCCGGTAGCGGTATGTCTTGATCTCAAGGATGTAGGGGCCCTTGCCCGCGCGGCAGTGAGCCACGGCCTTCTGGCCGGCTTCCTTGACCGCAAGCACGTCCATGCCGTCGACCTCTTCGCCCGGAATGCCGTAGGCGGCGCCGCGCTCCCAGTAGGAGGGGGATTTGGTCGAGCGCTTGGTCGACGTGCCCATGGCGTATTGGTTGTTTTCGATGACGAATATGACAGGCAGATCCCACAATTCGGCCATGTTGTAAGCCTCATAGACCTGGCCCTGGTTGGCTGCACCATCACCGAAATAGGTAAAGGTGACGCGGTCATTGCCCTTGTACTTGTCGGAAAAGGCGAGGCCCGCGCCGAGCGGGACCTGAGCGGCAACGATGCCGTGGCCGCCATAGAAATGCTTCTCTTTCGAGAACATGTGCATGGAGCCGCCCTTGCCCTTGGAATAGCCGCCTTCGCGGCCGGTCAGCTCGGCCATCACGCCATTTGCGTCCATGCCACAGGCTAGCATATGGCCGTGATCGCGATAAGATGTGATGCGCTTGTCGCCGTCTTCGGCCG
>CAZRUV010000026.1:0-33332 GCA_964603315.1 uncultured Rhodobacterales bacterium | reverse complement strand
AGGCGTCCTTTGGATCACCCAAGGGATGCCTCGGCTGCGGCACCCAACCGCAACAGCGCTGCCTCACACATCGGTTTGCCCAACAGCATGACACCACAGCTCGGCGCGCCTGTGGGCAGGCTCAGGGCACACAAGCCCATCAGGTTGCCGACCCGCGTGTTGCGCAAGGCCATCAGGTTTTCCATCTTGTAGTATGCGCCATCCGTGTTCAGCCGTTCCAGATTGGGCGGCAGGATGGGTGCCGTTGGCGCCACGACAGCGTCAAACGGGGCCACGACAGCGTCCCAGGCCGCACGCGCGGCCTCCAGTTTGGCCCATGCGCCGGTGTAATCCGGTGCGCTTACATCGGCGCCCGCCCGAAACCGCTCGAGGATTTGCGCATACATCGCATCAGGATTGGCCTCGATCACGTCGCGCCACAGGCCATAGGCTTCGCCGGTGAACAAGGGACCGGACAAGGCAAAGGCATCCACGAGTTCCGGAACCTGCAGCGGAACGATGTGCGCGCCCGCAGCCTCGAACCGTTTCAAGGCCGCCTCGTATGCCACCAACGGTTCGGCTCGGATGTCGTCGAGCACAATGGTTTCCAGGGCGGCAATCCGGACACCCTGCAGGGACGCCCCTGTCAGATCCGGGGCCTTCGTCCCTTCCATCGCTGCCATGAGCAGCGCCGCGTCCTCGACCGTTCGCGTCAGCGGCCCGACCGTGTCAAACTTCAGACACAGCGGCACACACCCTTCCAGCGACAACCGCCCGGCCGTCGTCTTGAGACCGACAAGGTCATTCCAGGCCGACGGGATCCGCACGGACCCGCCGGTATCCGACCCGATGGCTGCAGGCGCGAGGTCAAAGGCCACGGACGCCGCCGCACCCGAAGATGATCCGCCCGGCACCGCATCTGCGTCATTGACGCAAGGTGGCGTCGCGGTGGACGGATTGTAGCCCAGTCCCGAAAACGCCAATTCGCTCATATGCGTCTTGCCAAGGCAGACCAACCCTTGCGCGGTTGCATTGGCCAGGACGACCGCATCCCGGTCCGGCACTCGACCCTTTAGCAGGTTCGATCCCGCTTCGGATCCATCGCCGGCGGTATCAAAGAGGTCCTTCCAGCTGATCGGGACACCATCCAGCAACGACAGTCGCTGCCCGGCCCGGGCGCGCGCCGACGCCGCCGACGCTTCGGCGAGTGCGCGGTCCCGCGTGACCCGCGCATAGACGCGATCGCCCAGTTCGTGCCCGTCGATCCTGTCCAGAAACAGCTCGGTCAGGTCCAGCGGATCAACCTCGCCCGCACCGATGGCCCGGCCAAGATCTGCTGCCGATCTGTCATACATGGTGCTCTCCTTGCGCTTTGCCGCGACGGTAGCGACGTCGCAACGCATGGACAATCCCAAGGCCACAGCCATATTGCCCGGCATGACGCGCAGCAACGATATCCTGATCATCGGCGGTGGTTTGTCCGGGCCCCTGCTGGCGCTGGCCCTGGCCAAGTCGGGCCATGGCGTGACGGTGATTGACGCGCTGACGGAACAGGTTCGGCGCGACGCCGAATTCGACGGGCGCAGCTATGCGGTTGCGCTCACCTCCTGCCGCTTGCTTGCAGCGCTTGGGTTGTGGGCCACGCTTGAAGCGCACGCGCAGCCCATCCTCGAGATCAACGTGTCAGACGGGCGCGCGGGTGAAGGGCCTTCACCGTTTTTCATGCATTTCGATCATGCCGAGATCGAAGAAGGTCCGATGGGCCACATGGTGCAGGACCGCCACCTGCGCCGCGTCCTGCTTGACGCGATGGAGGCCACCGACGGCATAACGCACCTTTCGGGGCGTTCGGTCATTGCTCAAGCCGTGGCGCCCGGCGGCGTGACCGTGACCCTTGATACGGGCAAAGAGCTGCGCGGCAGCCTCCTCATTGGCGCAGACGGTCGTTCCAGCGGCACGGCAAAACGCGCCGGGATCAAACGCACCGGTTGGGGCTATGGCCAGACCGCGCTGGTTTGCGCGATCGAGCATGACCGTCCCCATAACGGCGTGGCGCACCAGTTCTTCATGCCTCCGGGTCCGCTCGCCATTCTGCCCTTGCCCGGCAATGTAAGCTCCATCGTCTGGAGCGAAACCGCCGAGAACGCAGCGGCTTTCCAGGCCTTGCCCGAACTGGATTACCTGACCATGCTGCGCCCCCGCTTTGGCGACTTTCTGGGCGGCATCCGTCTGGCGGGCCAGCGCTACACCTATCCGCTGTCGCTGTCCTTGGCGCAAAACCTTGTGGCAGATCGCGTGGCCCTCATCGCCGATGCGGCACATGGCGTGCACCCCATCGCGGGGCAGGGATTGAACGCAGGTATGCGCGACATCGCGGCCTTGGCAGAAGTGCTGACAGACGCCTCCCGTCGGGGCGAAGACCTTGGCAGCCCACAGGTCCTTGCCCGCTACGCGGAATGGCGGCGCTTTGACAACACGGCGCTTGCAGTTGCGACAGACAGCTTCAACCGACTGTTCTCAAATGACAATACGCTGATCCGGACCGCGCGTGATATCGGAATGGGTCTGGTGAATGCCTTGCCCGGCTTGCGCCGCGGTTTCATCCGCGAGGCCGCAGGCCTTACAGGGGATCTGCCTCGTCTGATGAAAGGTCAGGCACTTTAGGCGCGTCGTCCAGCGACCGTGCTTCGTCCACCAGCATGACCGGAATGCCGTTGCGGATCGGGTAGGCGACGCCAGCGCCTTCCGACACCAGTTCCTGCCGCTCCGCGTCATAGCGCAAGGTGCCATGGGTTTCGGGGCAGATGAGCGCTTCGAGAACGCGGCGGTCAACAGGGTTCTCGCTCATTGCATCATCTCGCCTTCGCCGCCCCGCAAATCGAACTCGATGAGCGTGATCAGCGTTTCGCGGCGCGTGCTGAGCGACGGCGCCTCGAGCAGCGCCTGTTTGTCCTCGGCATCAAAGTCCAGCATCATCGACAGCGAATTGATCAGCAATTCGTCATCCGCTTCCTTCAACGTCTCCCAATCCGCAGACAGCGAGCGTGCATCGAAATACCGGCCAAGCGTGTTCAGAAAGCTGTCACGGTCAAAGCCCGGGTCGTCTTCGGTCCGGCCCCTGTCCCGGTCAAACCCGTCCCAGTTCACGTCGCATCGGCGGTACGGCGTGAAGCCTTCGATCTCGGACACCACGCGGAACCGTGAAATGCCGGACAACGTGATGAGGTAGCGATTGTCCTCGGTTTCGGAAAATTGCGTGATCCGGCCTGCGCATCCAATGGTCTGCAGGCCGTTGCCCTTGCGCCCCTCGACCTCATTGGGCTGAACCATCCCGATCAACCGCTGATCTGTCTTGAGCGCGTCATCGAGCATTTGCAGGTAACGCGGCTCAAAGATGTGCAGCGGCAGGCGCGCGCGGGGCAGCAACAGCGCACCCGGCAAGGGAAACACGGGGATCGTCCCGGGAAGGTCCGCCACTTTGATCATGAATTGTCAGCTAGCCCGCGCAGCCCGTCAGGCAAATATCATCGAACTGAGCCGACGCCGCCCGTTCAGCACAATCGGATCGTTGGGTTTGAGCGCATCGAATATCGTGAACAGCTGCGCTTTGGCCGCGCCCTCGTTCCACTCCGCATCCCGTTTGAAGAGATCCAGCAGCGCGTCAACAGCCGCTTCGGCATCGCCGTTGGCATGCAGCGCCTGCGCAAGGTCAAAGCGGGCCTGATGATCATCCGGGTTCGCTTCGACGGCAGCGCGCAACTCGGCCACGGGACCCGCATCGGCGGCCTGTTTGGCCAGTTGGAGTTGCGCATGCGCGGCTTCCAATTCGGCGCTTTCGGAAATCTCCGCAGGCGCGCCGTTGAGGATCGCTTCGGCCTGATCGAGATCGCCCATCACGATATGGGCGCGCACAAGGCCTCCATAGGCGCCGGCGTGATTGGGATCTTCGCCGAGGATTGCGGCAAAGGTCTGGGCCGCGTCCACCGCCGCGCCTTCACCCAGCATCTCTTCGGCGGCTTCAACGGCGTCGTTGAGGCTGTCGCCCGGCGCCTCCCCGCCTGCCGCCTTGATCACGCGGTCGACAAAATCCGCAATCTCGGATTGCGGAACGGCCCCCTGAAAACCATCCACGGGCTGGCCTTGCCAGAAGGCGTAGACCGTCGGGATCGACTGGATGCGGAGTTGCGAGGCGATCATCTGCGCCTCGTCTACGTTGATCTTGACCATTTTGACGGCACCCTTGGCGGCGGTCACGACGGCCTCGAGTTGCGGCCCAAGGGTCTTGCACGGCCCGCACCACGGCGCCCAGAAGTCCACGATCACAGGCGTGGTCTGGGACATCTCGACCACATCCTGCATAAAGGTCGCTTCCGAGCCGTCCTTGATCAGATCAGCCGCATCCGGCCCGGCAGACAATCCCAAATCCATGATCGCGATCCTTCCATCAAAAGTTGGGGGATATATGGATTGGAATGGCGGGGCTGCCAAGGGGGTCTGCGACTGCAGCGCGGCTGGCCATGCCAAACAAGCTCTTGCGCGGCGCCATCATTGTGACGTTTAGCAGTGTCCCACAGGGTGCGCGGGACCGCTCAATAGATCGCTGCGGGTGATCCGGAGTTTGCCACCGCAGGCCGCTACTGCCCCCAATCGCCACGAAACAGCTCCATGTTGGTTGGTAACACCCCAAGGGCGTTCAGGCGGATTTCCACCTCTTGCGCGCGGTCAATGGCCGCCTGCGAGAAATTCGGATGCGCATCCAGCGCCTGCCAGAACGCGCGTTGCGTCACAATCAGCGTGCCACCCTGCATCTGCTCGACAATCTCGGCCTCAGGCACGTCCGACGGGTTCAAGAGGAACGGCACCCACCCGATCCAGTGTATGCCCACCCGCGCGCGGTCCAGCGGGTGAAAATCGCGCATATAGACGCCGGGCCCAAAGGCCAGATGCATTGGCCGCTGCCATGCCAGAACGGCTTCAACCAACGTCAGGAAAAAGCGCAAATCCGTGCCATGGTCCGGATGTGAGTAATATACTTCGCCGAGAAGGATGTCCGGGCGCCAATTTTTCCAATTGTACTCAAGGAGATATTCAAATTTCTCGCGATGCCCATGCGCCCAAATGCTGAACCCATCCTTGCGGTCTGCATTATGTGTTCTGATCTTTTCTAGGAACGCCTCGCGATCCTCGAAAGCGTCATACAAGGGGCCATGCTCTTTCCATTGAGATACCCACGGCACGTCAAATCCCGGTACTTTGCGGACACGGGTGAGAAGATCGAGAAATTCCTGTGCGCCAGTTTCGAAATCTGCGTCGCTTGGCCTTAGCTTTACGTTCAAAGCCATATCAATTCTCATTCAATCCTCCGTCGCCGCGAACGGGCGAATTTGTGCATCAATCGGTGGAACAAAGCTGCGATTCAAAAACTGTTCGAAAACATATAATTTGGTCATTGAGGTTCCAAAAACCCACGTAAGTTGCACCTTTGGATAGTGCGGTAACACTGCATTCCTTTGTCGGCGTGCCTGGGCAATCATTCCATTAAAAACATTTTGCGCCCAAGGCCGAAGAAACGGCCGACCTCCAGAGCTCCAATCCTCCTGTTGCAAGGCCCAGTCATAGTTGCTCTTGGTCTCGTAAAGGTGGCAATCCACGGGATGCAATCCGTCGAAATCGACGCCGCCGAAGTTCCATTCCTCGATGCGCGCTGTGTCCGGGCTGTACCAGTGCCATGGGCAAACGAAGTGCTGATAGTCATAGCCGTTCCGTTGCCCCTGCGTTGCCTGAGGCGCCGGGCGGTTTACCGGTTCACCCATGTCACGCGGTGCGCATTCCGCGCAGGTTTCGCATTGTGGATCGGTGTCGGTCTGCATGTTTGTATCGCCCTGTGTGTCGCCTTCGGGCGGCGTATCAGGTTCTGGGCGCGGGTCGGGCGCCCGGTCCATAACGGGCGGCGGCGGCACAGGGCGGGGTGGCACCGGATCTGGGTCGCGGGGTGGGCGCGGGTCCGGGCGCGGCGGTGCAGGGCGTGGCGGGGCCGGGCGCGGCGGCGCGGGTCGTGGCGGTGCAGGCAACGGTCCACGCAAGGCGCGACCGATGGCCTCGATCAAATCGAATATGGGTCTTGCCCTGCTCACCACCACACCCGTTCCGGCGTGCCCGCCCGTTCTGCTGCGCGCTTGAACAGCGCGCATACGTCACCAAAACGGATATCCGGTGTGCCCGTTGGTGCCGACAGAATGCGGGCAACCGTTTCCTCCTGCCAAAAGCGGGGGACACGCAAAACAGCCAGCATGATGAACCGCGCCCGCAGATCCTTGTCAGCTAGACCAAGGGAAAACGCGGCTTCACGCGCCTCTGCAATCGCCGCAACCAGAGCGTCGTCTGTCAAATGTGCAACATCCGCAGCATGTCGGGCGCGATACGTTTCTGCGATCTTTTTGTCGTTGCGCGCCAGTTCCACTGTGCGCGCCATGTTCCAGAATTCGGGCGTCAGTTTAAACGTCACAGACAGGGTCACCAATTATTACATACCACTTCGGGGACCATGACCGTTTTGGTAACGTTACTCAACCCAAACTAGAGGTCAAATGTCGCAAACACAGGCGCGTGGTCGCTGGGTTTTTCCCAGCCGCGCGCGTCGCGCAGGATGCGGCTGGAATGGCCCGCGTTCGAGATGTCCGGCGTGGCCCAGATGTGATCGAGGCGGCGGCCCTTGTCGGCAGCGTCCCAGTCGCGGGCGCGGTAGCTCCACCAGGAATAAAGTTGTCCATCGGGGATGTCCTGGCGCGTGATGTCGACCCATTTCCCGGCGTCCTGCGTCTCGGCCAGCGCTTCGACCTCGATGGGGGTGTGGCTGACAACCTTGAGAAGCTGCTTGTGGCTCCAGACGTCATCTTCGCGCGGCGCGATGTTCAAGTCCCCCACAAGGATCGATTTTGCCGGGCTTTCCGCATGGAACTGGTCGCGCATGTCCGCAAGGTAGTCGAGTTTCTGGCCGAATTTCTCGTTCTTGTCCCGGTCGGGGACATCCCCGCCCGCCGGGACATAGAAATTGTGGATCGTCACCCCGTTTTCGAGCCGTCCGGCGATGTGGCGTGCGTGGCCAAGGCCGGCAAAGTCAAAGGCCCCGGCCTCTTCGATCGGGGTCTTCGACAGGATGGCCACGCCGTTATAGCCCTTGTCGCCACGCGCCACCATGTGCGGGTACCCGGCCGCCGCAAAGCCGTCGCGAGGGATCTTGTCCACGGGGCTTTTGCACTCCTGAAGGCACAGCACATCCGGCCCCTGTTCCTGCAACAGCTTCAGCACGATCGGCTCGCGCAGGCGGACCGAGTTGATATTCCAGGTTGCAAGGGTGAAAGGCATCGGCAAGGCTCCGGTTCGAGATGGGCCGAACCTATCGCGGCCCCATCACCGTCACCAGCCCGAAAGGTGCGCATCATGCTGCTGGCCCGGAACCGGAACTACCGATTGCTGTTTTCCGCAAGCGCGGTGTCGAATCTGGGGGACGGGATTTCGGCGCTGGCCTTTCCCTGGCTGGCGTCCCTGCTCACGCGCGATCCGTTCCTGATCGCGGCGGTGGCGGCGGCGGGGCGTATGCCGTGGCTGCTGTTTTCGGCGCCGGCGGGCGTGATGATCGACCGCATGGACCGGCAGCGGATCATGGTCTGGTCGGACGTGGTGCGCGCCGGGCTGACCTGCGTTGTGATCCTGTTGATCCTGTCTGTGGATCAGTTCGACGCCAACGCCAATGCGGCCACGGTCTGGGCACTGGCGGCGCTCGCGTTCTTGCTGGGCATGGCAGAGGTGCTGCGCGACAACGCGGCGCAGACGGCACTGCCCTCGCTGGTGGCAAAGTCGGACCTCGAGGCCGCCAACGGGCAGATCTGGAGCGTCGAGCAGGTATTGGGCAGCTTTGTCGGTCCCCCCTTGGCCGGTGTGCTGATTGCGGTGTCGGTGCCAAGTCCCTTTGTGTTCGACGCTCTGAGCTTTGCGGTGGCGGCAGGGTTGGTCGCGTTGATCACCTTTCCCGCAAGCGCACCACGGGCCATCGTGCAAAGCGCATGGGCCGATCTGCGTGAGGGCGCGGCGTGGCTGTGGCAGCACAAGACAATCCTGCAACTGGCGCTTCTGCTGGGATGTATCAACGCCGTCGGCTCGGGCTATGCGACCGTGACAATCCTCTTTGCGCAAGAGGTGCTGGGGCTTGGCTCGGCCGGGTATGGCATGCTGATGATGGCGGGCGCTGCGGGAGGTGTCGCGGGCGGATTGATCGGGCCACGTCTGGTCAAACGGTTCGGTGCGCAAACCATGTTTGTCGGGACGCAGGTGCTCTTTCTTGCCGATCCGCTTGCGATGTGGCTGACAAGTTCGGTGTTGGTTGTGGCGTTTGGCATGTTCACCATCATGTTCGCCGCCGTCACCTATAACGTCATCACGGTCAGTTACCGCCAACGCGCGATACCGAATGAGATCCTGGGGCGGGTCAACAGCCTGTTCCGACTGTTCGGCTGGGGTGCAATTCCGCTGGGCATGTTGGCTTTTGGCGCGTTGGTGAGCGCGGTTGAGGCGCCGCTGGGGCGCGAAGCCGCGCTGCGGCTGCCTTATGCGATTGGGACAGGCCTTTATCTGTGCACGCTGGCCTACAGCGCGCGGCACATCAGAATCCCCGACAGGTGAGCCAAAAAAAACCCGGGCACGAAGCCCGGGCAAGTCCAACAGGGAGGTACATGGCTTGGCCGAAAGGCCGCTGGCCATGTGCAGCTTTAGGTAATCCTTAGTCGAGCGGATTCAAGGTGGCCTTGATTCAGATCAATAGGATCACGAAACCAGCCGATACCCACCGGATTCGGTGACAAGAAGGCGTGCATTTGACGGATCCGGTTCGATTTTTTGACGAAGACGGTAGATGTGGGTTTCGAGCGTATGGGTCGTCACGCCCGCGTTGTACCCCCACACCTCGTGGAGCAGCACGTCCCGCGCCACAACGCCATCCGTCGATCGGTAGAGGAACTTGAGTATGTTCGTCTCTTTCTCGGTCAGGCGAATTTTGCGGTCATCCTCGGTCACGAGCATCTTGACCGATGGCTTGAAGGTGTATGGCCCAAGCGTGAACACCGCGTCTTCCGATTGCTCATGCTGGCGCAACTGGGCGCGGATGCGTGCCAGAAGGACCGGGAATTTGAACGGCTTGGTGACATAGTCATTTGCACCGGCATCGAGACCCAGAATGGTGTCTGCATCCGTGTCGTGGCCCGTGAGCATCAGGATCGGCGATTTTACCCCTTGCTTGCGCATGACGCGACACAGTTCACGGCCATCGGTGTCGGGCAGGCCCACATCGAGGATGACCAGATCGTAGATCGCTTCCTTGGCGCGGACGAGCGCATCCTGGCCGTTGCCCGCTTCGAATACGTCAAAGTCTTCGGTCATGATCAGCTGTTCGCTGAGCGCTTCACGCAGATCTTCATCATCATCGACGAGCAGAATTTTCTTCAATTGGGCCATGGACGTGCCTCCCTTGTCTGTTGCCAGAATACATGTGCGGCAGGGCCCATTTCAGCAAGAATTAGGTCCACTCTTTCACGCCCATGTGTCGCCTGACCGTCAAATGTTTCAATTCTGTTGCGATTTGCTTATGTGAGGCGCACAAACATGCGCGCATTGTAACATGAGGGCCGGGATGACGCTGGGGCCGGACATCATCGAGACTTTGGCCCGGGCACGCAGCGATTTGCGGATGGGCGTCCCTGTTGTCATTGCGGGCACCGTCTCGATTCTTACCGTTCCGGCAGAAACACTGTCCCAGGACCGCCTCGACTTCATGCGCACCACCGGGCACGATCCGGTACTCGCCGTGACTTCGTGGCGGGCCGAAACGCTCAAGGCGCGGGCCTATGACGGCGATCTGGCGCGGATCGCGGTGCGGGCGGATGACAGTTTGGCCATGTTGCAGGCGCTGGCGGACCCGAAGGATGATCTGGCGACGCCGATGAAGGGGCCGCAGACCACTTGCCGCGACGGGGATGCTTCGGCCCATCGCGCGGCAATCGCCCTTTGCAAGGCCGCGCGACTGTTGCCCGCCGCGTTCTGTGTGACCCTGTCCGACGCGGCTCGGGACATTGCATCGCAGCACCGCCTGACGCTGGTCGATCTGCAAGCCGCACACCCGCATCTGAACGCGCGCAGCCCATTGCACCCGGTTGTGCAGGCGCGCCTGCCGCTCGAGGTGTCAGAGGCCGGTCGCCTGCACGTCTTTCGCCCCGACGATGGCGGCGAGGAACACTATGCCGTCGAGATCGGTCGCCCGGATCGGTCTGCGCCAGTGCTCGCACGTTTGCATTCGGCCTGTTTTACCGGTGACCTGCTTGGATCGCTGAAATGCGATTGCGGTCCGCAATTGCGCGGCGCGCTATCCCAGATGGGAGCGGAAGGCGCGGGCGTTCTGCTCTACCTCAATCAGGAAGGGCGCGGCATCGGCTTGGCCAACAAGATGCGTGCCTACGCGCTGCAGGATCAGGGGTTCGACACGGTCGAAGCCAATCATCGGCTGGGGTTCGAGGACGATGAACGGGACTTTCGTTTGGGGTCAGACATTCTTAAATCGCTCGGTTTTTCGTCCGTGCGTCTGCTCACCAACAATCCGGCCAAGGTTGCGATGATGGAAGCCAGCGGCGTCGCCGTCGCGGAACGCGTGCCGCTGAAGGTCGGCGAAACACATCACAATCGCAGCTATCTGGCCACCAAGGCGGCCAAATCCGGGCACCTGCTGTGACGCCACATGATCTTGTCCTCTGCCCGCGTGGCCTGCGATTTGCGGGCCGCTACTTTCCGTGCACGGTCGGGAAAGGTGGGCTGAGTGACCGGAAGGCCGAAGGCGATGGTGCCACGCCGCGCGGCGTTCATCGTTTGGTGGGTATGCTCTACAGACCAGACCGTATGGCGCAGCCTGCCAGTTGGGCTGTGCCGATCCGTCCCGGTGATCTGTGGTCAGACGATGCCCGCGATGCCGACTACAATCACATGGTGCGCGCGCCATATGCTGCATCGCACGAGGTCCTGCGGCGCGCTGATCCGCTCTATGATCTGGTGATCCTCACGGACTGGAACTGGCCCTACGCAGTGCCCGGGCGGGGTTCGGCCATCTTTATCCACCGATGGCGGCGGCCGGGATACCCGACCGAAGGCTGCATTGGCTTGCGCCCCGAACATCTGCGCTGGATCGCACCCCGAATCCGGTTTGAGACGCGCTTGATCGTCCGGTGAAAGAGACCCCGATGCGGCGCGTCCACATCCCTTGCGAGGCGTCAAAGGCGACGCCAATTCCCTAGCGGTTGCGCAGCCCGTTGGCGCGGCGCTGTTTGCGCAACTCTGCCGCCGGTGGAATTGACGCAATCAGGTCGTCCAGCCCGGCCAGCACCTGTGCATGCGCAGCGCTATGGCGGCGGCGCGGGTAGTCGGGATCGCTGTTCGTAGCGGCCCAATTGCGCGCACAGGTCATCGCCGCAATCCAGTCGTTGCGATCCCCGCCCAACCACTGATTGATCGGTCGCGCGACGGTTTCATTGAGGGACGCAAAAAGCGCCCGCGCACCGTCCTCGGGCAGGTCAGGTTCGACCAGCAGCATCAGTCGGGCCCGGAACTGACCGCGATACATCACGCAGCCCGCCTGCACCCGCTCCCCGGCGTTAAAGAGTTCGGCCGCGCGCTGGTAATCGGCCCAGGCGGATGGCGTGATGGGCCCCGGATTGAGGCCTTGAGCCGCCAGCAGGGTTGGCCACAAAAGCATCGCGGCAATGAGGCGGCGCATCAGGCGGGTGTCCTTTCGCCAAAGATGGCAGAGCCGACGCGCACATGGGTCGCACCCAACGCGATGGCGGTTTCGAAATCGGCGCTCATGCCCATGGACAGATCACGCAACCCGTTGCGTTTGGCGAGTTTGGCCAGCAGGGCAAAATGCAGGCTGGGTTCCTCATCAACCGGCGGAATGCACATGAGGCCGCGTACCGGAAGGTCGAGCCCGCGGCAGGTTGCGACAAACGCATCCGTATCGCCGGGCAGAATCCCGGCTTTCTGCGGCTCCTCACCAGTGTTGACCTGTATAAAAAGGTCGGGGCAGGCGCCTGTTTCCTGCGCAAGGCGTGCGATCGTGTTGGCCAGCTTGGGCCGGTCGACGGAATGGATGGCCTGACAGAGGTCCATCGCCTGCCGCGCCTTGTTGGTCTGCAGCGGACCAATCAGATGCAGGTCAATCTGATCGTAGGTTTCGCGAAACTGCGGCCACTTGCCAGCCGCCTCCTGCACCCTGTTTTCGCCAAAGCAGCGGTGCCCCGCGTCCAGCACCGCCTTGACCCGTTCATTCGGCTGAACCTTGGAGACCGCAATGAGGTGGACAGAGCCTGCCGCCCGACCTGCCTTGCGTGCGGACGCATCGATGCGTTGTGTGATGTCAGTGAGGGGCATGGGGCTTTTGATCCATTAAGGCGCTTGCGCCCCTTTAACTATGGCAACGGGGCAAAAGAAAAGGGGCGCGCCATCGGCACGCCCCAAATCTTCAGGTGATCTTGCAGCTATTAGAAGCTGAAGGACACACCCAGGTCAGCTTGTGTCAGACCGGCATTGTTCTCGCCGATACCACCGGCCAGTGTCACACCACCGCCCAGGCTGTGGCGGAAACCAACACCAACAGCTGTGTCGCTGCCTGTTGCGCCACCGTCGGACACGACGAAGCGGATCGATGTCGCGTCGTTGATGTCATAGTCCAGCGATGCACCGACTGTGACGTCGTCTGCCAGATCCGAATCTGTGATCAGGATTGCGAAGTCCAGCGCACCAACGGAACCATCGAAACCGATTGCCCAGAAGTCGTTGTCCACGACTGTACCGCCCGTACCGGCAGCATCCTGCGCGTCGGAGAACCCGTCTTGGTTACCGAATGCAACGCCGACGTTGTAATCGCCGAACGAATAGGACGCACCGATCATGTACTCTTCGAGATCTTCAACCGAGTTGTCGATGACGGTCGCGCCACCGACAACAGACGAGATGCCAATATCTGCATCTTCGTTGTTCTGGTACGAAAGTGCGACTGTGAAGTCACCTGCAGTATACCGCAGCTTGATTGTCGACGATTCCTGCGAGCCGGACGAGAAACCGCTCGCGGGGATACCCACGGAGTTCGCATTTTGCTCCAGGAACGATGTAAAGCCAACGCCGTAGCCAAAGTAGTTGATCACGTCACCGGAGTCGATCACGTCGGAGACGTTACCAACGTCCAGACGGAAACCACCGGTGGAGACAGCGAAGCCAGCTGCGCCGAAACCGCCACCAGAGATCGAGTTGTCTTCGTCTTCGCCTGCTTCAGCGCGGAAGCGTGCTTCGAACTTCAGACCGTTGTCGGCTTCGGTTACGCCTTGAACCTGGAAGCGCAGACGCTGTTCCAGAACTGTTTCTGCGTCACGACCAGCTTCGTCAACGCGGTCTTCCAGATATGTCAGACCAAAGCGGGCGCTACCGGAGAAGTTAATCTCCGCTGCGGCCATACCGGCTGTGCCTACCAGCGCGGTTGTGGCGATGAGAATCTTTTTCATAAGTTTTCCCTCGGTTTTCATTGTCACACGCCCTAACCGGGGAATCCGGCGAGGGGATGGATGCTGTTTCACTCATTTGCCGGACCATCTCAAGCAAGCGTGCGAGCCGCGCCACAAATCCAGCCGCGATGGTGCAGCTTTGCCACAGTGGTCGTGAGCGCCCCAATCACGGCGGAAGACACGTGCAACATCGCCGTCCGCTTGCGGGCGCAATACAAGTTGTCTATCAGTTTCGACAACAGAGCGAGCTGAGGTTGACATGCCAACACTTCAAACCCTTGGGCGGACAGTCTTTTTGTGCGGTTTGGCACTGTTGACAGGATGTGGCGGGCTGGGCCTGCGATCCGGTGAAGTCACCGAAGGGGACAATGACTCGTTCCTCAATCGCGGCGAAACGCGCGGCACCACCATTCAGGACGCCTTTTTCAATCGCCGCAACGAAGAGCGGATCGTGCAGGTCAACCGCTATATCTGGACCGCGTCGCTGCAGGTGTTGAACTTCCTGCCCATTCAGGAGGTCGATCCCTATACCGGCGTGATCATCACCGGTTTCGGCACACCTCCGGGCGGCGGCAACTCCTACCGTGCGACGGTCCTGATTCAGGACCCTGCGCTCGAGGCACGCTCTTTGAATGTCGCACTGCAGACCCGCCGTGGCCCGGCCAGCGCCGCCACCGTTCGCGCGGTCGAAGACGCGATCCTGACCCGGGCCCGCCAACTGCGTATCGCCGACGGCGGTCGCTAGCCCCTTTCAGCCCAAAGCATTCCACACTAAGAACAGCGCCGGGCATTCGCCCGGCGTTTTCGTTCCAACCGCGCAAGAGATCAGTTCCATGCCCACCTATACCCCGTCCGAGATCGAGGCCCGCTGGCAAGACGCCTGGGACAAGGCCGATGTGTTCAAGGCCACGCGCAGTGCGGACAAGCCGAAATATTATGTGCTCGAGATGTTCCCGTATCCGTCGGGGCGCATCCACATGGGGCACGTGCGCAACTACACGATGGGCGACGTCATCGCGCGCTACAAGATGTCGACAGGGCACAACGTGTTGCACCCGATGGGCTGGGATGCCTTTGGAATGCCTGCGGAAAACGCCGCCATGGCCATCGGCGGCCACCCCAAGACCTGGACCTATGACAACATCGCGGACATGCGCAGCCAGATGAAGCCGCTGGGTCTTTCCATCGACTGGTCTCGCGAATTTGCAACATGTGACCCCGAATATTACGGCCAACAACAGGCGTTGTTTCTCGACATGCTCGAAGCCGGGCTGGTCTACCGCAAGAACGCACAGGTGAACTGGGATCCGGTCGATATGACCGTTCTCGCCAACGAACAGGTGATCGACGGCAAGGGCTGGCGTTCTGGCGCGGAGGTTGAACGGCGCGAACTGACCCAATGGTTCTTCAAGATCTCCGACATGGCGGGCGAGTTGAAAGAGGCCTTGTCAGGCCTCGACAACTGGCCGGCGAAGGTGCGTTTGATGCAGGAAAACTGGATCGGCGAGTCGCGCGGGATCGAGATCACCTTCCATCGCACCGACGGTGAGGGCACGATCCAGTGCTACTCGACCCGCCCCGACACGATGCGTGGCGCTTCCTTTATCGCGATTGCGCCGGATCATCCCGTGGCCAAGGCGCTGGAGGCAGATCAGCCTGACCTTGCCGCCTTCATCGACGAATGCCGCAAGATGGACACAACCGAAGCGGCGATGGAAAAGGCCGAAAAGAAGGGCATCGATACCGGCCTGCGGGTCCGCCATCCGGTCTATGACGGTGTGGAACTGCCGGTGTGGATCGGGAACTTTGTCCTTATGGATTACGGCACGGGCGCTGTCTTTGGCTGTCCGGCACATGACCAGCGCGACCTTGATTTCGCGCGGAAATACGATTTGCCCGTGCGCAACGCGTTTTACATGCCCGGCGATGCAACCGAGGTTGCAGACGTCGCACTGGTCCCCGCAAAATCGGAAAAGGTGCACTTCATCGACCATTTTGCCGGTGTGCGCGATGTCACCAGCCAGGACGCCATTGACGCGACCATCGACTGGTTCGAGGCAAAAGGGCTCGGCAAGGGGCAAACCCAATACCGTCTGCGGGATTGGGGCCTGAGCCGTCAACGCTATTGGGGGTGCCCGATCCCGGTGGTGCATTGTGACGCTTGTGGCGTGGTGCCGGAGAAGAAAGAGAACCTGCCGGTCGAATTGCCCGATGACGTGAGCTTTGACATTACCGGCAACCCGCTTGATCGCCACCCGACATGGCGCGATGTCCCCTGCCCGTCCTGTGGCAAACCGGCCAAGCGGGAAACCGACACCATGGACACATTTGTCGATTCGTCCTGGTATTTTGCCCGGTTCACGGCCCCGCACGCCGAAACGCCCACGGACGTGGATGACGCGGCCTACTGGATGAACGTGGACCAGTATATCGGCGGGATCGAGCACGCGATCCTGCATCTGCTCTACTCCCGGTTCTTTGCCCGCGCGATGCGGATCACGGGCCACCTGCCGCAGGGCTGCGAAGAACCGTTTGACGCGCTCTTTACCCAAGGCATGGTCACGCACGAAATCTACCAGACGCGCGACGGCAACGGCCGCCCGGTCTATCACCTGCCTGAGGATGTGACCGACGGAAAGCTCGCCGACGGAACCGAGGTTGAGGTGATTCCTTCGGCCAAGATGTCCAAATCCAAGAAAAACGTGGTTGATCCGCTGGGCATTATCGCAAGCTATGGCGCGGACACGGCACGCTGGTTTGTCCTGAGCGACTCGCCACCCGAACGGGATGTGGAATGGACCGCAGCCGGGGCCGAGGCGGCTTACAAACATCTCGCCCGCGTCTGGGCCCTGTGCGACCGGATTGGCGCAATGGACCCTGCGGCCAAAGGCGAGGGCGACAATGACTTGTTGCGCGCCATGCACGCCTGC
This sequence comes from uncultured Rhodobacterales bacterium, assembly GCA_964603315.1. Classification (GTDB taxonomy): domain Bacteria; phylum Pseudomonadota; class Alphaproteobacteria; order Rhodobacterales; family Rhodobacteraceae; genus Tateyamaria. The sequence goes on along the minus strand of CAZRUV010000026.1, from coordinate 16,834 downwards.
ATTCACGACGTGACGATGGGTGTCGAATCCTTTGGTTTTAACGCAGCGATTGCAAAGCTTTACGGCTTTACCGCGCTGTTGCAGAAATCAAAGGCCAGCCACGCAGCACAACGTCAGGCGATCATGACCCTGGCGCAACTCATGGCCCCGATGACACCACATCTGGCCGAAGACATCTGGGCACATCAGGGCGGCGAAGGTCTCGTGATCCACGCCCCGTGGCCTGTGGCAGATGAGGCAATGCTCAAATCCGACACGGTTACCCTGCCCATTCAGATCAATGGCAAGCGGCGCGGTGAGCTCACCGTGCCTGCGGATATGGACAAGGCAGAGGTTGAAAAAGCCGCCCTCGCAACCGAAGCTGTGGTACGGGCGCTCGATGGTGGGCAGCCCAAAAAGGTCATCGTGGTCCCGGGTCGCATCGTAAATGTCGTGGTTTAAGCCTCTGTTCCTGTGTCTTGCGCTCGCTGCATGCGGGTTTGCGCCTGTTTACGGTCCGGACGGCGCGGGCACGGCGCTGCAAAACGCGGTTCTGGTGGACCCGCCATCCGACCGCGAAGGGTTTCTGCTCGTACGCCAGTTGGAAGACCGGTTGGGCCGGGCAGGAGATCCCGCCTACAGGCTGTCGATCAACCTCACGGTTGATCAGGAAAGCCGTGCAATCGATCCCGATGGCGACATTCGACGGTTTCACCTGATCGGCGTTGCCACTTACGAATTGCGTGATGCAGCGACAGGTGCCGTCCTGCGCAAGGCAAAAGTGGACAACTTTGTCGGCTATTCCACGAGCGGTACGACCGTCGCGACCCTTGCGGCGCGGCGGGATGCCCAGCAAAGGCTCATGACGATCCTCGCCGATCAGATCGTTTTGCAATTGCAGGCAACGCAGCTGTGAAGCTATCGACGGGTCAGGCGAACGCCTATTTCGCAAAACCGAACGCAGAGGCAACCGGCCTCCTGATCTACGGTTCGGACGCAATGCGCGTGGCGCTCAAGCGGCAAGAGGTTGTGGCCGCCCTCATCGGTCCGCAAGGCGAGGAAGAAATGCGCCTGACCCGGATTGCGGCCGGCGAATTGCGCAAGGATCCCGCGCAATTGATGGATGCGATCAAGGCCATCGGCTTTTTCCCGGGTCCGCGTGTGGCCCTTGTCGAGGACGCCAATGAAACCGTCGGGCCGATCATCACCGATGCCGTATCGGACTGGAGCGCTGGCGACGCGCAAATCATCGTCACGGCAGGCGCGCTCAAGCCCACATCGAAACTGCGCAAGGCGTTCGAGGCGCACCCGTCGGCCTATGCGGTCGGCATCTACGACAACCCGCCAACCCGGGACGAGATCGAACGCGATCTGACGTCAGCCGGTATCGCCAATCCCCCGCAGGAGGCCATGCACCAGTTGATGGACCTCGCCCGCGCGCTCGAACCCGGTGATTTCCGTCAGACCCTTGAAAAAATCGGCCTGTTCAAGCGGGGCGATGACACGCCCCTCAGCGCCGCCGATATCGAAGCTTGCGCGCCTGCCTCGATCGAGGCTGCGGTGGACGACGTTCTGCTGGTCGTCGCCGATGGCAACGCAACGGCCATCGGCCCGGTCATGCAACGCCTGCAGGCGCAAGGTGTCACTGCCGTCACACTTTGTATCGGCGCCATGCGCCACTTCCGAAACCTGCACCGCGCCGCGACCGATACGTCGGGCCGTCCGCAAATCTGGGGGCCAAATCGCGACCGGATGCTCGCGCAGGCACGCAAATGGGGCCCGGCCCGGCTGGAAACGGCGCTCACGGTCCTGACGGATACGGATTTGCAACTGCGCAGCGCGGGCCAGAACGCGCCCGCACTTGCCCTTGTTGAACGCGCCTTCATTCGTCTGGCGATGCTCGGCGCACGCTGAAGCGGCTCGCCAGCCACTGCGACCGGGGGAGTCCCGCAGGGACGGGGGCAGCGCCCCCTGAACATGTCGTCGCGCGCAGCGCGTCAATGGGATCAACTGCCCTCGCCACCAAACAGTGCGATCACCTCCGCTTCGGTCATCAGCTTCCGTCCCTCTCCGGCAAAGCGATACGCCTCCGGCTTGCGGTCGATGTAAATCTCGCTGTTGAACGCAATACCCGACACGTCGTCCAGCGTGCCAAGCCCCACATGCATGTCACCCTTCATCGGCCCCTCTGCAGTGACGCGATAAAACAGGTTTCCACCGCAGGTCTTGCAAAACAAACGCTCGGCCCACGAGGACGAGCTGTAGGTTGCCAGATTGTCATCGCCCTCCAGTGTCATGCCCTCCGGCGGTACGGCGACACTCAGAAACACGCCGCCCGACCATTTCCGGCACATCCCGCAGTGGCAGGCACCGGTCTCCTCGATGGGCGTGGTGATCGTGAAACGGACTGCGCCGCAAACGCAGGAACCTGTGCGAGACATGGGAACTCCTCTCTTTTTCGGGTCAGGACCAGTTTGAACCGGGCTCGTGCCAAAATACGACAGCATTGCGGCGTTGCCCCGGCCCGGTTTCACTGACACTCTACGCCGAAACTGGCAAAGGAGCACCACCATGTATCGCGTCATCGGCACCGCCAAGAGCCGCGCTTTCCGTGTCATGTGGATGCTCGAAGAACTGGGTCAGCCCTACAAAGTCGAACCCGCGATGCCGCAATCCGATGACATCCGCCGCTACAACCCGCTGGGCAAGGTGCCCGCGCTGGTGGATGGCGACGCGGTCCTGACTGATTCCGTTGCGATCATGACCTATCTCGCGGACAAGCATGGCGCGATGACTGCACCTGCGGGCACGTCTGCGCGGGCACGGCAGGATGCCATGACGCTCTGGCTCGTGGACGAGATGGACGCCCTGCTTTGGACCGCTGCCAAGCACAGTTTCGTGCTGCCCGAAAAACTGCGCGTCCCGGAGGTCAAGGCAACGGTCAAGGCCGAGTTTGCACGCAATGCGGCCCGGCTCGCGGACATGATGCAGGGTGACTATCTGATGGGGGATACGCCCAGCCTGCCGGATATTCTGGCGAGCCACTGTCTTGGGTGGTCCATGGTGGCCAAGTTCGATCCCCTGCCCGAGGCCATCAGGCCCTACACACGCCGCTTGCGCGACCGCCCCGCCTACAAGGCGGCCGCTGCGAGGTAGTCCACGGCGCCCTGCCCGGCCCACCGGCCCGTGGCCAGACAGGCGGTCAGCAGATACCCTCCCGTGGGTGCTTCCCAATCCAGCATCTCGCCTGCACAGAACACGCCCGGCCTGTCGCGCAGCATCAGGCGATTGTCCAAAACGAAAAACGGAACCCCCCCGGCGGTCGAAATGGCTTCGTCCATGGGGCGCGGCCCGCTGTGTCTGACGGTCAGTTTTTTGAGCCGTCGGGCAAGCGGCAATGGCTCTGTCGGCAGCGGACGCCCCCATTCCTGCGCCAGCGCGATCTTGACCGGGTCAAGCCGCACCACCTTGCGCAGATGGTTTCCAAGGCTGGCCTTACCACGCGGCTTTGACAGGCGTGCTGCGACGTCGTCCACGCTCAGATCGGGCAGCAAATCCAAGGTCAGACGCGCGCCCCCACGCACCCCGCGCGATACGGTGTAGATGCCGCCCCCTTCGAGGCCCCTGGCCGACAAAACCGCTTCGCCGCGCGACCGGCACACACCGGCTTTCCACGCCACGCCTTTTATCGGCGAACCGAGATGGCGGGTCATGTGATCGGACCATTCCACAGCCAGCGCCGCATTGGCGGGCGCAAAAGGCGCAGTTTCGTGGCCGATCCAATCCGCCCAGGCACCGTCCGAGCCAAGCCGTGCCCAACTCGCACCGCCACAGGCGAGGATCGTTGCATCCGTGGTGACTGCGGTGTCGTTTATAACCGGCATCCTGCCGTCCCAGCCTGTCCAGCGGTGCCGCACATGAGATCGAACGCCCAATGCGTCCAATCGCGCCAGCCACATCCGCAACAGGGGTGACGCCTTCATCGCCGTGGGAAACACCCGACCGGTCGTACCTGTAAAAAGCGCCTGCCCCAACCCTTCGGCCCACTTGGAAATCGCTGCATTGTCAAAGGCGCGCAAGGCTGGCGTTAGCACCGCCTCGGCCTCCGCATAGCGCGGCAGCAGTGCCTCCATCGGCTCGGCATGTGTCAGGTTCAGACCTGACTTGCCCGCCATGAGGAATTTGCGCCCAAGGCTCGGCTTCGCCTCGTAGACATCCACGCGGTGACCTGCGCTCGCCACGACCTCGGCGGCGGCAAGCCCAGCCGGCCCAGCGCCAATGACGGCGACCCGGCTCATTCCGGTAGGGTCGGCAAGCCGCCTTTGAATTCCAGTGTGCGGTGCGGATAGGGGATAGTGATGTCGTTGTCCCTGAGCGCGTTCCAGATCAGGAACAGCACATCGGAGGTGTATTTCTTGGACCCGTCATCGATGCCGTTCACCCAGAATTCCACGGCAAAGTCGATGCCGCTGTCGCCGAAGCCGCGCAGCTCGCAATCGGGCGGGAAGGGTTGGTCGAGCACTTCGGGATGCGCCGACACGGCCGCCTCAATGATTGCGGGCACGGTGTTGATGTCAGTATCGTAGCTGACCGAGAACGGCGCCTCGTAGCGGTTGGCCGAGCCCGAGTCGGAGTAGTTCACGACACGGGTTGTGATGAAATCCTCGTTCGGAACGACAATCCAGCGGCCATCGAACGTTTCGAGGATTGCCGCCCGCGCCGTCATCTTGACGATGGTGCCCGCCTCGCCGCCGTCGAGTTCCACGTAGTCACCCACGGTAGCCTGCCCTTCGACCAGCAGGATCACACCGGAAATGAAGTTCGAGGCGATCTTCTGAAGGCCAAAGCCCAGACCCACACCAATCGCACCGCCCAGCACCGCAAGAGCGGAAAGATTGATGCCCATGATGTTCATGAGCAACAGGAAGGCGACCGCAAAAATGCTGAACTCGATGGTCTTGGCCAGCAACTGCCGGATAGACGGACGCATCTCTTCCTGCTTCTGGATAAAGGTCTGGGACTGGTCGTTCGACCATCGCCCCAGCCAAAACAGGAACCCGCCCGCGATAATCCCGCGCACCAGCGCCATCGCTGAAAACTGGATATTGCCAAAGCTGACCTGCATCGCGGCAAGCCGCGCCGTCGCGACGTCCAGCAACCCAAGGGCGTAGATCGCCGCGATGGGAACCATCACATACCGGCCCAGCAGTTTCAGGAACGGATCGCTGATGATGTCGCGCACCAGCGCACGCACCGCGAGGAACAGGAAAACCCGTTTGCCAAAGGCAATCACGGCGCCGCTGTCAAACAGCGATCGCACGACAGTTTCGCCAATGCCTGTGAACACATAGGCCAGAAGCGGCAGCAACAGCGGCAGGAACTGTGCAACAAAGCGGCGGGCACGGGCCACATAAGTATCCGCCTCGCCCGGATCGAGCAGGCGCGACAGTGCGGGTTGCAGCCTGCGCGTGACCAGCACCGCCAGCACATAGGCCGCCAGCAACAGACCGAACTGAGACCATGCCGCCGGGCTCAAAAGCCAGCTCAGGGCAAGCTCCCACGCCTGCAGACCGTAGCCCGCCAGCGTCTGCACAATCTCCGGCTGGCTTTCCAGATCAAACTCCACGGCGCACCTCTTGTCGCGACCTCACCGCGGTACACTTGTCATGGTGAGCCCACGGAGTGCAAGACAACCGCGCCATGTCCGATCCCATATGCCCCTTGTGTGACCGCCCGATTCCGCCCGAGGCACCGCAAAGCCTGCATCACCTGATCCCCAAGCTCAAAGGCGGGAAAGGCGGGCCGACGGTGCTGTTGCACCACATCTGCCACCGTGAAATTCATGCCACACTGACCGAAGCGGAACTGGCGCGGGACTACGCGACACCCGAAGCGCTGCGGGCGCACCCGCGGCTCGCGAAATTCATTGGATGGGTGGCCAAGCGACCGCCGGAGTTTCAATCCAAGGTGCCGGGCGCGCGGCGCAAGCGGTGATCAGGGGCGTGGTCGGCTGGCGGGCTGCTCATTGACGCGCCGCGCGACCTGAGCCAACGCAAATTGCGCGATGGTTCGGATTTTGTCTTTTCGGGACAAGGGTTGCGGCACCGGACGAACCGGACGTTTCGGGCGGATGATATAGCTATCGCGCGCCATGCAGAACTCCCCGCCTCACCATAACACGAATGTTGGCCCCGCACTACCGCGTGATGGTGCCATTGGCAGAACACAGCCCCTTGATCGCCCGGGCATGCTCTGGTGCCGCACGCACCGCATCCTCGATCAGATCGCCCGCCCGCGCCATCACGTCGCCATCGGCAACAACCTCATCCAGCAAGCCAAAGGACAACGCCTGATCCGCCAAGATCTTTTGGCCCGCCATCAGGATCAGCTTGGCCCGCGATGGTCCGACAAGTGCGGCAAGGCGTGCGGGATCGCTGGGTTGTGGCAGAAATCCCAGCTTCATCACCGGGTAAAAGAACCTGGCCCCCGGCACGGCAATGCGCAGATCACATGCGAGCACCATGCCCATTGCCCCACCCGCGACCGTGCCGTTCAGCGCCGCAATGCTGAGGCCCGGAAAGGCCGCGATCGCCCCTGACAGGCGTTCCCAGACGGGCGACGTGGCCAACCCGCTTTGCGCGGCCTCAAGGTCCATCCCGGCGCTGAACACCTTTCCCGCCCCTGTCAGAATCAGCACATGCGCGTCACCCGCGCCTTCGACCGCATCGGCAAGGTCGGACAACATGGCGCCGGTCAGGGCGTTGGCCTTGTCCGCCCGGTTCAGGGTGATCGTGAGAACGGGACCGTTTCGCGAGATGTCGATCATGGACTGCCTTTCATCCGAATGCTGCCTGCCGGGCTTACGTGGCGAAAGCGGCCCCGTCCAGCGATCCGACTTGACGCGCACCGCTCGCTGCCGGACGATATGCATCAGCCATTTGATCAAAAGGATTCCCCGCGATGACCCGCCTGTCCACACTGACCGCGACAACTGCCCTGTCCCTTGTCCTGCCCGCAACAGCCTTTGCCGAACTGACGGCAGCGCAGGTCTGGGCAGACTGGCAGGGCTATATGGCCAGTTCCGGGTATGAAGTGACTGCGTCCGAGGCCACGTCGGGCAACACATTGACGGTGTCGGATGTCTCCATGTCCATCGACCTGGGCGGCGAAGACGGCGAAGGCTCTTCCTCCGTCAGCATGGACGAGATCGTTTTCACCGAAAACAGTGACGGGACCGTATCGATCACCCTGCCCGAGGATACCAAGCTTGGCGTCGCATTCGTGCCCGAGGGCGAGGATGAAGAGGTCGAGCTGGACATATCCTATATCCAGACGAACCCGGTCATGACGGCGTCGGGCGCAGTCGACGACGTTACCTATGACTACAGTGCGGCGCAAATTGAAATGGCGCTCGACGGGGTCGAAGTTGCGGGCGTGATCCTGACAAACGAGATTGCCCGCGCATCCATTGTGGCACGCGATGTCACCTCGAAAATGTCCAACACGGTCGCTGACTTGCGCACCGTCGATCAGACTGTCGGTGCCAGCGGACTGACCTACGACATCTTTTTCGAAGACCCCGAAGGCGAAGGGTCGTTCAAGATGACAGGGTCGATGGACGGCCTGAGCTTTGCCGGTCAGGGCACGCTGCCGATCGAAGTCGACCCCGAGGACTTCAATGCGATGCTCAATGACGGCTTTGCATTTGACGGCACGTTCGAAGCCACCGGTGGCGGCTATGACATGACCTTCAACGGACCCGACGGCGGCGGCACGATCAACAGCGCGACCGAAGGGGGCGCGTTGCGCGTGGCCATGGGGCCGGGCGGTTTGAACTATGATGTGACGCAAAACGGCGTGAACCTGAACATGCTGATGACCGAATTACCGCTGCCGATGTCATTCTCGGCGGGACAGATTTCGACGAAAATCCTGATGCCCCTGCAGAAATCCGATGATGAACAGGACTTTGGCTTTGCGCTCGGGTTGACCGATTTTGCCATGTCCGACGCGCTTTGGGGTCTCTTTGACGCAGCGGGCCAGTTGCCGCGCGATCCCGCGACCCTCGTCGTGGACCTGTCCGGCAAGGCCAAGGTCCTGTTCGACTTTCTCGACCCCGAACAGGCGGCGGTGCTGGATCAATCCGACGCCGCTCCGGGCGAGTTGAACGCGCTGACGCTGAACGCGCTTGAACTGGACGCGGTGGGCGCAAAACTGACGGGGTCCGGAGACTTCACCTTTGACAACAGCGACCTCGTGACCTTTGACGGTTTGCCGCGTCCGAAGGGGGCGATTGACCTGTCACTGGTCGGCGGCAACGGATTGCTCGACAAGCTCGTCGCCATGGGCCTGTTGCCCGAGGATCAGGCGATGGGCGCGCGGATGATGATGGGGCTCTTTGCGGTGCCGGGTGAGGGCGAGGACACGCTAAAGTCCAAGATCGAGGTCAACGACGAAGGTCACGTTCTGGCCAACGGACAGCGCCTGCGCTGACGCCCTTGAAGCGGGCGGCCCGCACAGCTAGGTCATGCGCAACCCTACGGAGCAGCGCATGACCGTCCTTCCCGACCTGACCGACCAGATGTTACGTGCCGCCCGCGCGGCAGGTGCCGATGCGGCGGACGCCATGGTTGTGCAGGGTGTGTCCACCTCGGTGGACGTCCGCGAGGGTGCGCTTGAACAGGCCGAACGGGCCGAAGCCATTGATCTGGGGTTGCGCGTGTTTGTCGGCAAGCGGCAGGCCAACGTGTCAACCTCTGACGCCTCCGCCCGCACGATCGAAGAGATGGCGGCGCGCGCTGTCGCGATGGCGCGCGAGGCGCCCGAGGACGCCTATGCCGGTCTGGCTGATCCCGGCGCGTTGTCGGAACGGCGCGATGCCGAAGGTCTTGATCTGGCAGACCCCGCGCCAGAACCCTCGCCCGCAGATTTGCAGGCCGATGCATTGGCGGCAGAGGCTGCCGCAGCGGCAGTGACCGGTGTCACGCAAATCCAGTCGAGTTCCGCAGGATACAGCAGCCGCGTCATCTGGCTGGCGGCCACAAACGGGTTTTCGGGCGGGTACCGGCGCACCGACCGTGGCCTGAGCTGCGTGGCCATTGCCGGAACAGGCACCGGTATGGAGCGGGACTATAGCGGCGACAGCCGGATCTTTCAGGACGACCTGCGATCACCCGAAGAGATCGGCACCGAGGCCGCAGACCGTGCGGTCGCCCGCCACGGCGCGCGCAAGCCGCCGACCGGAACCTACCCGGTGCTCTTTGACGAACGGATCGCGGCCAGCCTGATCGGACACATGCTTGTGGCGGCCAATGGCAGCAGCGTCGCGCGTGGGGCCTCATGGCTGCGCGACCGGTTGGGCGAACAGGTGCTGCCCGAAGGCATGACCTTGCTCGAAAACCCGCACCGTCCGCGCGCGTCTGGCAGCCGACCCTTCGATGCCGAAGGGCTACCGACCCGGGCCCGCGCCATTGTCGAGAACGGGCGCTTGACGGGCTGGACGCTTGATCTGGCAACGGCGCGCAAATTGGGCATGACATCAACCGGCAATGCGGCGCGCGGCACAACCGCACCGCCCAGCCCATCCACATGGAACGTGGCGCTGGATCAGGGAACGGCCAGCCGCGATGACCTGATCCGCGATATGGGCACCGGGCTTCTCGTGACGTCGATGATCGGCTCGACCATCAACCCGAACACGGGCGACTATTCGCGCGGGGCGGCGGGCCATTGGGTCGAAAACGGCGAGATTGCCTATCCGGTCAACGAATGCACCATCGCGGGCAGCCTGCCCGAGATGCTGCGCCGGATTGTCCCTGCCAACGACGCGCGCACGCATCTGAGCCGGGTTGTCCCGTCGCTGCTGGTTCCGGGCATGACCCTTGCCGGCCAGTGACCTGCCCCTGCTCACGCATGCGGCGCGGATTGCGGGGCGCGTTGCAACCAGCTTTGCCGGATCCACTGCGCGTCGCTGGGACAAGGAAGACGGCGCCGGTCCGGTGACCGAAGCGGACCTCGCCGTGGACACGTACCTGCGCACCACGCTCATGGCCGCGCGCCCCGGCTATGGCTGGCTGTCCGAAGAAACGGAAGACGACGCGCGCCGCCTCGATCAGGACACGGTATTCATCGTCGATCCCATCGACGGCACCCGCAGCTTTGTCGAGGGCGCGCGCACCTGGGCCATCTCGGTTGCCGTGGCGCATCGTGGCAAAGTCACTGCGGCGGCAATCAACCTGCCGCTGCGCGGCAAGCTCTATGCCGCCGGTCTTGGCATGGGTGCCACGCTGAATGGGGCACCGATTGGCGTGTGCCGCACGCACGGACCACCCCAGGTTCTGGCCGCCCGACCGAATTTCGACGATCGGCACTGGCCCGGTGGCCGGCCGGAGGCCGACCGCCACTACCGCCCGTCGCTGGCGTACCGGCTGGCACTGGTCGGCCAGGGACGCTTTGAAGGGATGCTGACCCTGCGCCCGTCGTGGGAATGGGACATTGCTGCGGGTGCACTGATCGTCGCCGAAGCCGGTGGTCGCGTGTCGGACCGGTCGGGTGCGGATTTGCGGTTCAACAATGCGTCACCGATGCTTAACGGTGTGGTCGCCGCCGAGGCGGACCTGCACGACGCCCTCCTGACCGGTTTGGGCGCCCGCGTTTCTTGACCCTGCCGGGCAGATGCGCAAACTGCACCCCGGCACGCATCGCCTCATGAAAAGGACCTCTCACATGACCCAGCGCCTGCACCTGGTCTTTGGCGGCGAACTCGTCGATCCATCCAGGAACGTCTTCAAGGATGTGAATGACCTGCATGTGGTCGGTATCTTTCCGGACTACGAAACCGCGTTCAACGCGTGGAAAGCCGAAGCGCAACGCACCGTCGACAATGCGCATATGCGCTACTACATCGCGCACCTGCACCGCCTGCGGGACGAGGAAAACGCGGCCACCGCAACGGAGGAACTGGGCTGAAATCCCCGGGCCGAGGATCGCTGGGGCTGACGGCCTACCGGACCCTGTCGGGCCGCAAAACGGCGCCACCGTTCAAGCCACCTGTTGCCCGTCCAAAAGGCGAGGTTGTCTGGATCCATGCGGGCGAGGATGGGAATGACCGGGCCATCACCGATCTTGCCTTGCGTCTGGCGGCGGTTCGGCCGGAATGCGCCGTCGTTCTGACCAGTGCGCGCGTGACCACTCAGGCCGATGACGGCGACGGCATCCAACGGCAACGGATCGACAGCGACCACCCGGACGCAGCGGCGGCGTTTATCGACCATTGGCAACCGGATGTGCTGATCTGGACGTGGGGCGGATTGCGGCCGAACCTCGTGCTGGCCGCCAAGGAACGCGGCGTGCACATGCTTTTGGTGGATGCGGGCGAGAACGGGTTCGACCGCCGCCGCGACCGCTGGCTGCCCGAAGTACCCCGCCGCCTATTGGCGCAATTCGATATGGTCATGGCCCGGTCGCAACCGGCCTTTGCACGGCTTGTTCAACTGGGCCGCCCGATTGGCGAGATCGAGTTGACCACGCCCTTGAGCGCTTTCGGCCACACCCTGCCCGCCAATGACAGCGACGTGGCAGACGTAACCGAAGCGCTGCGCGGGCGACCCACCTGGCTTGCAGCGCCCGTGCACCCGGATGAAATTGTGACCGTCCTTGCCGCGCACCGGCAGGCCATGAAAGTTGCCCACCGACTGCTCCTGATCCTGCTTGTATCGGATCCGGCTTCCGTGCCACGGGTGGTCGAGGTGGCCGGGACGCGGGCATTGAACACGACGCTCTGGTCCGAAGGGGATTTTCCCGACGAAAATGCCCAGGTGCTGATTGCCGACGCGCAGGACGAACTGGGCCTGTGGCTGCGGGTTTCGCCGGTGGCCTTTCTTGGCGGATCGCTCAGCCCCGACACGCCAGACAATGACCCCTACATCGCCGCCGCGCATGGCACGGCGATCGTGTATGGCCCCTACGTTCCGACCCATAGCGATGCCTACAAGCGGCTCTTGACCGCAGGCGGGGCGCGGATCGTGAATGATGCAAGCAGTCTGGGGCTCGCCGTGTCGCAAATGATTTCGCCTGACCGGGCGGCACAAATGGCGATGGCGGGCTGGGATGTGCTGACCGAAGGCGCAGAAAGCCTCGATCGCGTGGTGACTTGCGTGCAGGACCACCTCGACAACGGCACAGCGGTGCGTCGCTGATGCGTGCGCCCGCGTTCTGGTCCAGCGCGGATGGCGCACCTGATGTGCGGGCACGCATCCTGTCGCCGCTCGGCGCTCTATACGCCCGCGCAACCGCCCGGCGGCTGGCCAAAGGCCCGAGGGAACGCGTCGGCGTTCCGGTGGTGTGTGTCGGAAACCTATCTGCGGGTGGCACCGGAAAGACGCCCACCGTGATCGCTTTGATCGAGCGGCTGCGGGATCGGGGACATGGGCCGCATGTTGTCAGCCGCGGCTATGGCGGGTCCGAAACCGGACCGCTCCAGGTGGACCCGGCACGCCACAAGGCGGCGCGCGTGGGGGACGAGCCGCTTTTGCTGTCCGCATTCGCGCCCACCTGGGTCTCGCGCGACCGCGCCGCCGGAGCGCGTGCCGCCGTCAAGGCCGGGGCAACCGTGATCATACTGGATGACGGATTTCAGAACCCGTCGCTGGCGCAGGATGTGTCCGTGGTGGTCGTGGATGCAGAGGTCGGGTTCGGCAACGGTCTTTGCATACCGGCCGGACCGTTGCGCGAACCCGTTGCGGTTGGTCTGGCGCGCGCAGACCTGCTTTTGAGCATTGGACCTGCCGAAGCACAGACGGCATTCGACATGCACCTGCCACCGGGTGCGCCGCCACGCGTCCGGGCGGAGCTTGCCCCCTTGCAGACGGGCATGGATTGGAGCGGCGGGCGCTACCTCGCCTTTGCCGGGATCGGGCGGCCGGAGAAGTTCTTTGCCACTTTGCACAGGCTGGGGGCGCATGTTGTCGGTACCGAAGCACTCGCCGACCACGCGCCACTGTCTTCTGCCCTGCTCGGTCGGTTGGAAACGCAAGCGCGTCAAATGGGCGCCCAACTGGTCACCACGGAAAAGGACGCGGCCCGCCTTGCCCCGCGCGACCGAAGCAAGGTCGTCACCCTTCCCGTGCGGCTGGCATTTGATGACACCGAAGCGCTGGATGCCGCGCTGGACAAACTGCCCGAACCATAAACAAACGCCCGCGACATCGCGGGCGTTCCTCTTGCGGCTTCAGAGACGGATCAGGTGCCAGCGGCCTCGTCGATCAGACGCGCCATTTCGGAATAGGCCATGTTGTTATACGTGGTCCCATTGATGACAAAGCTGGGCGTCGAATTGATGCCATCGGTTTCGGCATTCTGCTGGTACCATGCGACGAGCGTGCGCAAATTGTCACCGTCCTGCAGGCAGCTTTCGAGCGTGTCATTCTCGAGACCGGCCAAACGGCCGATCTTGCGCAACTCGTCCACAATCGCGGCCGGATCGCCGCCACCCGCCCGGCTCCACTCGGCCTGCGATGCGTAAAGCAGGTCGGTGATGCCAAAGAAGCTTTCCGTTGTCCCGGCACAGCGCGCAATGGCCGATGACCAAAGCCCGAAGCGGTCAAAATAGACTTCCCGGTAGATGAAGTTGATCTTTCCGGTGTCGATGTAGTTCGCCTTCAGCTCCTTGTATGCGCTCTCGTGGAACCGCGCGCAGAACGGACAGGTGTAACTGGCATATTCGATCACCGTCACCGGCGCATCGGGGTTGCCCAACCGCATCTCGACAATGCCGCTGGTGTCGATCTCTTCGCCGGTCGACTGCGCGTTGTCAGCGCCCAGCAGCGCGGCGGCCTGCTGCTGTTGCTGCGGCGACGGGCCAGACCCCGAATTGCTCCACAGAAAATAGCCGCCGATGCCGACGGCAATGGCCACGAGTGGCACCAGAAAACGAATCATGAGCGATGTCCTTGTTGGGTCTTGTTCAGAATGTTCGTGCCCAGCCGTTCAAGTGCAGCGCGCAGATCGCCATCCGCGACGGGGGCGGCCATGTGGGTTGCGGCAGGTGCCGGCTCGGGCGGTGACTGGGGTGTTTCGGGCGCAGCGGGACGGTCAAAAGCGACCTGACCTTCGGCAAATCCGGTGGCGGCGGTCTGCGTGATGCGGATGCGCGATATGGCGTTGTAGCCATAAACAGCGTTCACCTTGTCGCGCAGCTGTTCCTTTTGCATTTCGAGCATCGGGGCTTGCGCGCCCGTGGTCAGAAGGGTCAGCGTGGCCCCCATGCCGCCCCGGCCATAGCTCACCTCGACCGGTCGCGAAATCGCCGCAACGTCTGATCCCGCCACTTCGGCCCATTGGGTCAGCAGGCGGCTTTGGGCAAATCCCTTGGATGCGCTGGCCGCGCGGATTTGCCCGGTCAGCAGGTTTGCTGTCCGTTTGAACCCGTTTGTGGTGGCGCGGCGCTTGGCCATGGCTATGTTCCCTTTCACTCACTTGTGAACATAGCGGATGTGTGCGCGGGCGCCAGCCATGACGAAAGACGGGGACATAACACGTGCGTGACTTATCAGCGGAATTGCTGGCCTGGTATGACGTCCATGCGCGGGTCATGCCATGGCGTGTGTCCCCGGCTGACAAGGCGGCGGGTGTGCGGCCCGATCCTTATGCCGTGTGGATGAGCGAGATCATGCTGCAGCAAACCACCGTGGCCGCGGTGAAGGATTATTTCCGCGCATTCATCACACGCTGGCCGACAGTGGGCGATCTGGCGGCCGCCGAGGATGCCGATGTGATGGCAGCCTGGGCCGGGCTTGGCTATTATGCGCGTGCGCGCAATCTGCTGAAGTGCGCCCGGGTGGTGGTTGCGGAGCATGGTGGCGCGTTTCCCGCAGATCACGCCGCGTTGCTCAAGCTGCCCGGTATCGGGCCCTACACCGCCGGAGCGATCGCCTCGATCGCCTTTGACCTGCCCTTTGTGGTCGTCGACGGCAATGTGGAGCGGGTGATGGCGCGGCTGTACGATGAACATACCCCGCTTCCGGCAGCAAAACCGATCCTGACCGAACGTGCTACCGCACTCACGCCCGCCAGACGGCCCGGAGACTATGCACAAGCGGTGATGGACCTGGGCGCCACGATCTGCACGCCCAAGTCGCCAGCCTGTGGCATCTGCCCCTGGCGCGCACCCTGTGCCGCACGGATGGCAGGCACCGCCGCGGAGTTGCCAAAGAAAACGCCGAAACAGGCCAAGCCCGTCCGGCATGGCACCGTCTACCTCGCGCGCCGGGCGGACAGCGCGTGGCTGTTGGAAACACGTCCCGACAAGGGGCTTTTGGGCGGTATGCTCGGGTGGCCGGGGTCAGACTGGGTAGCCGTCACCGAAGATCGCCCCGCCGCGCCGCCGATTGAGGCGGACTGGACCCGGGTGCCGGGTGAAGTGCGCCACACCTTCACCCATTTTCACTTGATCCTCGAGGTGATGACGGCGGAATTGCCGTCGGACGCCGTGCCAGAGCGCGGTCGATTTGTTCCAGGGGACGCGTTTCGCCCGTCAGACCTGCCAACCGTGATGCGCAAGGCCTTTGATCTCAGTCGAAAATGAGGGCGGTGCGTAGCGTCACACTTGGCAGGCGGCCGCGCGTGTCGCTAAAACTGCGATGTGCGCATCAAATCATAGGACCACACACATGATCCTGCCCCCTCAACAGGTTGCCCGCTTCCAGAACGCCCTCCCGTTCTGGATGTCCTTGCTGCTGCCGCCCCTGGCTTTCATCAGCGCCGCAAACGGGGGCTGGACCGTGCTCTTGCTGCCTGTGGTGACATGGTACCTGTTTTCGCTGCTTGATCTTGCCATTGGGCTGAACACGGACAATGCAGACCTCGAAACCACCGAGGACGACATGTTCTGGTACCGCGCGATCACGGTGGCCTGGGCGCCCCTGCAATTCCTGATGCTCTTTGGCCTTATCTGGTATGTGGCCCCGTCCGAACACCTGAACAGTTTCGAAAAGATCGCCGTGTTCTTTGGCGTCGGGGTGATCACGGGCACGGTCGGGATCAACTACAGCCACGAGTTGATGCACCAGAAAAACAAGGTCGAACGCTGGATGGCCGATGCACTGCTGGCCATGGTGCTTTATTCGCATTTCCGTTCCGAGCACCTGCTGGTGCACCACCGCTATGTCGCGACACCGCGCGACCCGGTCACCGCGCGCATGGGCGAAAGCTTTTACCGGTTCTATCCACGCGTCCTGAAACAGTGTTTCCTCAGCGCGCTTGGCGCGGAAAAGGCGATGCTGGCACGCAAGAACCTGCCCGCCACCGACCTGTCCAACCCGTTCTGGAAATATGCGGCCTTGCAGGGTGGTTGCCTGCTGCTGGCGCTGGCACTCGGAGGCTGGGCGGGCGTCGGCCTGTTCCTCGTGCAGGCAGGTGTCGCCATCTGGCAACTGGAGCTTGTGAACTACGTCGAACACTACGGGCTGACACGCAAGCACCTCGGCGACGGCAAATACGAGCATGTGCAACCCCGTCATTCGTGGAATGCAGCACAGCGGGCGTCGAATTGGCTGCTGATCAACCTGCAGCGCCATTCGGATCACCACTACAAGCCTGACCGGCGCTTTCCGGTGTTGCAGAACTATGCCGCCGACGAAGCCCCGCAACTGCCCTACGGCTATCCGGTGATGACGATTGCGGCGATGATACCGTCAGTGTGGCGGCGGGTGATGAACCCGCGCGTGCGCAAATGGCGCGACATGTATTACCCCGAGATCACGGATTGGACGGCATACAACAAGGCGGCCAACCCGCTCCCGCGCTAGCAACTGTATTTCTCAGAGTGTCTGAGAAGACCAGTTTTGTCCTGATTTGA
>CAZRUV010000025.1:0-35456 GCA_964603315.1 uncultured Rhodobacterales bacterium | reverse complement strand
AAAGCCGCATCCGGCGCGAGACCATCGCGGCAGAAGACATCCTGCACGACATGGGTGCGTTTTCGATCATCGCATCGGACAGTCAGGCCATGGGCCGCGTGGGTGAGGTGATCATCCGCACGTGGCAAACCGCGGACAAGATGAAGAAACAGCGCGGGGCTTTGCCCGAGGAAACCGGCGACAACGACAATGCCCGCGTCCGTCGCTACATTGCAAAATACACCATCAATCCGGCCATCGCGCATGGGATCAGCCACGAGATCGGCTCCATCGAAGTGGGCAAACGGGCGGATCTGTGCCTTTGGAACACGGCGTTCTTTGGCGTGAAGCCCGAAATGGTCCTGCTCGGCGGCTCTATCGCCTGCGCCCAGATGGGCGATCCCAACGCCTCGATCCCCACGCCGCAGCCTGTGTACACACGGCCCATGTTCGGCGCTTACGGGCGCAACGTCGAGCGGTCAGCCGTCACCTTCGTCTCTGCCGCCGCGCAGGCCGAGGGGATCGGTGCTTCGCTGGGCCTCGCCAAGGACACGGTGGCCGTCGAAAACACCCGGAACATCGGCAAGAAAGACCTCAAGCTGAACGACGCCACCCCAGAGGTCGAGGTGCATCCCGAAACCTATGAGGTGCGCGCGGATGGAGAACTGCTGACCTGCCAGCCCGCTGAAGTGCTGCCCATGGCACAGCGGTATTTTCTGTTTTGAGAACCTTAGGGCACGTGTTGAACGATAGGCGCGCCACGCTTGGTGTTGGCGGGGGGCGACCCGTCGGGTCGCGTTCCTCCAGCTTGGACCGGCAGACACTTGACATATCGTGTCACCCGATTGCGGAAGTAGGCAGGATTGGTTGCCACGTCTTCGGGCAGCAAAGCGCGGTCAAACACGCGGGATCGTCGCTCTACAATCTCGACCCGGAACCATCTGCCGCTTGGCACACAACCTGGGCGCGCGAGGATCGCCGCCCGCAGGGCGGCTTCACGTTCTTTCAACCGAACAATTTCCGCGCGGGTATCCGCCAGCGCATCGGCAAGGGACAGATCGTGCATCGGCGGCACCTATCATTTATGCGTTCTACTGAAGTTCCGACCGTATCCGGATCGCAGTTAATGAAAACTGAACGCTTGGCCCCGCGCCCGGCATATTGAACGGACGACCCAATGCTCACCGCTCAAACCTATCGCAATCACACCCATGGCACGCCGGCCGACCATGTCGCGCTCACCTACGAGGACCGTTTTCTGCGCCGCAAGGTGCTGACGCTCGCCTCGGGCGCGCAGCTGCTTGTCGATCTGCCACAGACCACCTCGCTCGACCACGGCGGAGCGCTGATCACGGGTGACAAGGCCGAAGTGGAAATCCAGGCCGCGCCCGAGCCGCTGCTCGAAGTCACCGGCGACAGCCTGCACCGCATCGCCTGGCACATCGGCAACCGGCACACGCCCTGCCAGATCGAGGAAAACCGCCTGCTGATCCAGCGCGATCACGTCCTGGCCGACATGCTGGCCCGGATCGGCGCGACGACCTGCGAGGTGATCGAGCCCTTCACGCCCGAAGGCGGCGCATACGGTCACGGGCGCACGCACGGGCACGATCACACACACAGCCACACATGAGGGCCGCGCTCACCCTCATGCAATGGCTCTCGCCCGCCTTTCCCGTGGGCGCCTTTGCCTATTCGCACGGGCTGGAGCAGGTCCTTGCAGATGGTGTGATCACAAATGCGCAGGACCTTCACGACTGGCTCGCCATGCTCCTTGAAAACGGCTCGGCCCGCGCCGATGCGGTGCTGCTGGCAGCCGCTTATGCCGCCGACGACCCCACGCAAATCAACGCCACCGCACGCGCCTTCGCGAGCAGCGCGGAGCGGCTGAAGGAAACCGATCTGCAAGGTGCCGCCTTCTGCGACACGGCCCGCAACGTCTGGGGGTGCGACCTGCATGGCCTGACCTACCCGGTCGCGGTTGGCGCCGCGGCGCGCGCCATGGACATCCCCCTCGCGGACACAGTTCCGTTGTATTTACATGCCTTTACCTCCAACCTGGTATCCGTGGCGCAACGCGCCATGCCGCTTGGCCAGACCGACGGTCAGCGCATCCTGTCGGACCTTGCCCCGTTGATCGAGGCCACGGCGAACGCTGCCGAAACCGCCACGCTCGCGAACCTGGGCTCAGCCAGTTTTGCTGCCGACATCGCATCCATGCGCCACGAAACCCTGCAACCAAGGATCTTTCGCACATGACCACCCTCAACGGCCCTCTCCGCATCGGTATCGGCGGTCCGGTGGGCGCGGGCAAGACCACGCTCACCGCAGCCCTCGCCGCCGCCCTCAAGGATCAGCACTCCATCGGTGTGATCACAAATGACATCTACACGCGCGAAGATGCCGAAGAACTGATGCGCCGCCAGATCCTGCCACAGGATCGCATCATCGGGGTCGAAACCGGCGGGTGCCCCCACACGGCGATCCGCGAAGATGCCTCGATCAACCTCGCGGCCGTCGCCGAAATGCGCGAACGGCACCCCGAGGTCGAGGCCATCCTGATCGAAAGCGGGGGCGACAACCTCAGCGCCACCTTCTCGCCGGAGCTTGCGGACATCACGCTATATGTCATCGACGTCGCGGCCGGCGAAGAGATCCCGCGCAAGGGCGGGCCTGCCATCACCAAATCCGACCTGCTCATCATCAACAAGACCGACCTCGCCCCCCATGTGGGCGCATCGCTCGACGTGATGGAGCGGGACGCAACGCGGATGCGCGCGGGACGCCCCTTTGTCTTTACCGCGCTGCGCCACGGTACAGGGGTGGACGAGGTCATCACCCAGATCCGTGCCCTGTCCGGCCTCGGCCGCACATTCGCGCAATAGTCTGAAACCGACATGGGCGCTTCGCCCATGGACGGGTCAAACGCCCCTGCCCGCGCTTCACTGTCGCGGACAGGAGGACGCAGCATGACAACCACAACTCGGAGCCGGTCCGGCGGGCGCGCCAGCCGCCGCGCAGCACGGCAGGCCCCCGATCTCGCCATGTTGCCAGGCCTGACAAACACCTTGCCCCGGTGTGAGATCATGGATGCCGCCCAGGTCGAAAAGATCGACGCCGCTTCCATGGATATCCTGGAAAACGTGGGCGTGGTCTTTCGTGACGACATTGCATTGGCCGACTGGCGCAAGGCTGGGGCCAAGGTCGAAGGGGACACGGTCTATCTGGACCGGGGGCTGGTGCGCGACCTGATCGCCACAATCCCCGAAACCTTCACCTACCACGCGCGCGACCCGCGCAAGAACGTGGCCCTCGGCGGACGTCAGGCCATTTTCGTGCCGATGACAGGCGCGCCCTTCCTGCGCGACCTCGACGATGTGCGCCGCAACCCGACGCTCGACGATCTGGCGATGTTTCACAAGCTCAGCCACATGATGCCCGCGCTGCATTCGTCGGCACATCATATCGTGGAACCCTACGACCACCCGATCAGCCACCGGCATCTGCGCATCACCTATTCGTCCATGATCCACTCGGACAAGACGTTCATGGGCATGACCACGTCGCCGAGGAACGCCGAAGACGTGATCGACATGTGTGCAATCCTCTTTGGTGATGATTTCATTGATAAAAACCCGGTTGTGACCGGCAATTGCAACGGCAATTCGCCGCTGGTCTGGGACGAGACCATGCTGGGTGCGATGCGTGCCTTTTGCCGCCGCAATCAGCCTGTGCTCTGCTCCCCCTTCGTGCTGGGCGGGGCGAACACGCCCGCCTCGGTCGCGGCCTCCGTGGCGCAACTGAACGCCGAGGCGCTCAGCGCGTTGGCCTACACGCAGGTGATCCGGCGCGGCGCCCCTGCGATTTACGGGCACTACCTGTCGACCGTGTCGATGAAATCCGGGGCCCCAATGGCCGGGACGCCCGAAATCTCCATGATGAACTTCATGATCGGACAGATGGCGCGCCACTATGGTGTGCCGTGGCGCACATCGAACACGCTGGGCGGGGCCAAGACATTCGACGCACAATCCGGGTACGAAAGCGCGACAACCCTTTCGGCGGTGATGCACGCGGGCGCGAACTACATCTGGCATTCCGCAGGCTGGAACGAGGCTGGCATGCACTGCTCCACCGCCAAGTTCGTGGTCGACGCCGAGCAATGCGCGATGGCCTATCGCATGGCGCAAGGGCTGCAATGGGATGATTTTGACGCCGCACTGGACGCTGTGGGCGATATCGGCCCCGGAGGCCACTACCTGGGCCATCCGCACACGCAGGAGAAGTTCCAGACCGCGTTCTTCATGCCGGAGTTCTTTGACAACAACTCGATCGAGCAGTGGCAAGCCGAGGGCAGCCAAGAGATCACCGCGCGCGCCCTCGCCCACGCGCGCACGCTTTTGGGCCACTACGAACAGCCTGCGCTGGATCCGGGCGTGAACGAGGCGCTGCTTGATTACATCGCGCGGCGGGAGCGTGAAATCCCGGCTGCGGATGCGTTAAATCAGGATCACTGACAGCACGCTGTGGACAGCCTCCTGATGCTCTCGGGACAGCGCAGAGCGGTTGTCCGTTTTGGACAAGGTTGCATGCACATGCGGGGATAAGTAGCCTTATGAATTGCCGAGAACCACAAGACTATTCGGCACCTGCCCGCCATTCCTTCCACCTGAGATACGCGTTTGCACCCAACGTGGCAAAGGGCTGCGGCGGCAGCGGTTTGGGCTCCGCCTCCGCATCGAAATATACTGTCACTTCAGAGGCTTGGCCACAACACCTCTCGGCCGCGGCAATGCCCGTCAGCGTGCCCCGCGTTGTTCCCAGCCCGTTTTGCACACAGGCGCTGAAGACACCCTGTTCAATCTCGCGCGTGTGGGCCACCCCGTTGAGCGACAGGCACAAATGCCCACCCCAGACATATTCCTGCCGCACGCCCGCCAAGTGCGGAAACCGCTTGGCGAATGCGCTGATATGGGACCGGGCCGCGCGGGCCATGTCCCGGTCCTTCGGGCGCATCCCGGGCCGCACAACGGCACAATTGCGCGTCACGATCCGGTGCCCGCCCTGTCCGCCGTCAATCCGGCGCACGGTCGTTCCCATCGGATCTGACGGCGTGACGCCCCACCGCGGCGCCCCTTGCAAGGCGTGCCCGTCCAGCGCCTCCGTCATCGAAGCAAAAAGGAACAGCTGGATCAGTCGCCCCTTCGCGACGCCGAAGCTCTCCAGATGTCCGTTCACGGCGAGGATCACGTGACCGGTCGTCACCTGTCCCTTCGCGGTGCGCAGCGTCCAGTCGCTGCCTGCCCGGCGGAAGTTCAGCACCGGACTGCGCTCGTAAATCTGGGCGCCAAGACCTGCTGCAAGGCCACGCACATAGCCCGCAGGCTGCAGCATCACCGTTCCCGGTGTGTAGAGGCCCGACAGGTAGTGACGCGTGCCTGTCAGTTCGGCCATCGCCTGTGCATCGAGCCATTCCGAAGGCTCACCCAGAGCGTCCAAATGCTTGGCGTAACTGCGATTTCGCGCATCACCCGCTGCACCCGCCGCCCCGTTTACCTTCCCAGCCGGATCAAAGAAATCAGGGGCGATGCCGTACTCCTCGACCGCGTCCCGCGCAAATTCGATCGCGTGACGATTGAGCCGCGTCAGCGCCTGATCATCCCCCGCTCCGGCATAGTCTTCCGATGCGAGATCGTGCGGCAGATCAATCATGAAGCCCGAGTTGCGCCCGGCCGCACCCTCCGCCACACGCCACGCGTCCAGCACGACCACCCGTGCCTGCGGCCAGATTTGCAACACCCGCCGCGCCGCTGACAATCCGGCAAATCCCGCCCCGACCACAGCCACATCCGCGCTGATGTTTTCATCCAGTTGCGGATGGTCCTGCCCCCGCCCCAGGATCTCGGCCCAGGCCGCAGGGCCCTGATGCCGGGGCAGGCGCTGCGCGGTGTAGATCACTCCACCGCCTCCTCCGCGTCGTCCGTCAGATCGAGCCAGATGGTCTTGAGTTGGGTGTACTGGTCATGGGCGTGCATCCCGTTGTCCCGTCCGCCAAAGCCCGACATCTTCATGCCGCCGAACGGGGTCGCGATGTCGCCTTCGCCGTAGCTGTTCACCGTCACGGTCCCGGCCCGCAACATGCGGGCCCCACGCAACGCCCGTTTGCCATTTGCCGTAAAGAGTGACGCGCAAAGCCCGTAGCGCGTGTCATTGGCCACCGAAATCGCCTCGTCGAAAGACCGCACCGGGATCACCGACAGCACGGGCCCGAAAATCTCTTCCCGGGCCAATGCGTTATCTGCCGAAGCTGCCACGACAGTTGGAGAGACATAGGGTTTGTCCACAGTGCCCCCCACAAGGATATCCCCGGCTTTCTCCACATAGGCGCAGACTTTTTCGACATGCGCCGCGCTCACCAACGCGCCTTGTCGCGTCTCGGGGTCCAGGGGGTCGCCGACGGGCAGGTGCCGCATATGCGCTTCGATCCGGGCCAGCAATGCGTCCCGCACGGCCTCATGCACGATGAGACGCGAGATGGCGGAACAGTTTTCTCCCATGTTCCAGAACGCCCCGTTCACGACATGCTGCGCCACCCTGTCGAGGTTTTCGGCGTCGTCCATGACGATGCACGGGTTCTTGCCGCCCATCTCCAGCACAACCTCTTTGGCGTTCGACTCCGCAGCATAGGTCAGGAACCTCATCCCCGTCTCGGTCGAACCGGTGAAGCTGACCATGTCGATATCCATATGCCGTCCAATCGGCTCGCCCACATCCGGTCCCAGCCCCGGCACCACGTTCAGCACGCCGCGCGGCACGCCCGCCTCCATCGCCAGTTCCGCAAGCCGCAAAGCGGTGAGCGAGGTTTCCTCCGCCGGTTTCAGCACGACGGAACACCCCGACGCGAGGGCCGGCCCGATCTTCCACGCCATCATGAGCAGCGGGAAATTCCACGGCAGAACGAGGCCCACGACGCCCACCGGCTCGCGCACCACAAGTGCCATATGATCATCGGAGGCGGGTGCAACCTGATCATAGATCTTGTCGATGGCCTCGGCATGCCACTTGATGCAGTGGATCGCCTCCGGAATGTCCACGGTTTCGCAATCATAGATCGTCTTGCCGCTGTCGAGGCTTTCCAGCACCGCAAGTTCGCGCGCATTGCGCGTCATCAACTTGCACAGGCGGATCAGCACATCTTTTCGTTCGGATGGGTGCAAGCGCGACCAGCGCCCATCGTCAAAGGCCTCGCGCGCCTTTTGCACCGCAACATCAACATCTTCCGGGCCGCAAGCCGCGATCTGAGCGAGCGCCTCCCCGGTCGCGGGGTTCACGCTGTCAAAGGTTTTGCCCGAAATCGCAGGGCGGAACCCGCCGTCAATAAAGGCGGTCGTCGCCGGTGTCAGGCTGTCTGCCAATGCGCGGTATTCCTCACGGGTCAGCATGGTCTCAGCCCTCCTTTTCGATTTGTGCGATGGTCGTCCGCAACACGCGGATCACCTGTTCGAGGCTGCGTTTGTCGTCCTTGTTCAGGGCCTTGAGCGGTGGCCGGATCGCGCCTGTGTCTATGCCCAGAAAGGTCACGCCATATTTGATGCATTGCACGAACTTGCCGCCCTGTTCGAGCACCCGCATCAGCGGCATCATCGCCGACATGATGCGCCGCCCCTTGTCGAAGTTCCCCTCGACGGCGCAGGCGCGCCACAGCGCCACATGTTCCTCGGGCAGGAAATTTGATCCCCCACAGACCCAGCTGCGCGCGCCCCAGGCAAAGAACTCCAGCGCCTGATCATCCATGCCGCAGGACATCTGGATATGCGGATAGTCGCGCGCCAGCAGGTGCACGCGGTTGATATCGCCCGAACTTTCCTTGATCGCGCAGAAATTTCGCGAGCGTCCCACACGGTCAAGGAATTCCTCGCCCATGTTCACGCCCATGCGGCCGGGATAGTTGTACAGCATGATCGGCAGGTCCACGGCCGCATCAATGGCGAGCGCGTTCAGCGCATTCTCGCGCTCGGTCGGCACCGCATAGGGCGGTGTCGCGACCAGCAGTGCCGCCGCCCCCATCTCCTTGCCGCCCTTGGCCAGCGCCATCATGTCGGCAGGCAACATCGCGCCGGTGCCCATGATCACCGGCACGCGGCCCGCGACGATGCGCACCGTTTCGCGCGCGACGGCAAGGCGTTCGTCCACGGTCATGGCATAGTTCTCGCCCGTTGAGCCGCCTGTGATCACCCCGTGCACACCCGCCCCGATCAGACGCTCAAGAACCCGCTCCAACGCCGTGAAATCCGGCGAATAGTCAGCATTGAAAGGTGTGACGACGGGTGTGTAGATCCCGTTGAATTCCATGGCTGGCGTCATGCGCGCGCCTCCTGCGGCATTGTCCCGAGCGGCAAATCCAGCCCGCCCGGCATCACGAATTGAGAGATTTGATCGCGCGACAACTGCCAATGCGCGTCGGCAAGCTGCGTCGCCCGTTGCGCATCCCGCGCGGTGATCGCGGCGATGATCTGGTCGTGCTGCTTGCAGGCCAGATCGACATTGCGCTTTTGCCCGTCATCGCGCGGCTGGTAAAACGTCATCGAGATGCGCGCATGATCCAGCAGCAACCGGTTGAAGCTGGGCGTCAGAAACGGGTTGTCCGCCATGTCCCCGGTGATCGCGTGAAACCGGTTGTTGGCCAGTGCGCGCTCTGCCGTGGTTCCGGAGCGCAGGCTGGTGCGGAACCGCTCCTGCGCGTCACGCAATGCGTCCAGCTGTGCCTCCGTCCGGTGGCTGGCGGCCAGTTGCAGGATCGCACCGTAGATCATGGGTGCTGCGATAAAGAATGCGCGCAGACTGCGGTGAGACATCTCCGACACCTGCGCGCCGCGGTTTTGCCGCAGGCTCACATAGCCCTCGCCCGCGAGTTGCCGCAGCACCTCGCGCATGGGTGTGCGGGACAAGGCGTATTGCTTGCACAACCGCGCCTCATCCAGGTCCGCGCCGGGGGCAAGCTCCAGTGTCAGGATCAACGTCCGGAGGTTGTCGGCGGCACTATTCTTGCGATCGGCAGGTTGCATTTCCTTTGTATACACGTCGTATACAAAGGAGTCGAGCACGAAAACAGGGGCGCCGGGGCGCCCCTGTTTGCGGTCGGGATGGTGTTGCGGACAGTCTCGCGCATGTGCGCTCAGGCAAAATCCACAAATCTGGCCATCGGCATCTCGCGGATCCGCGTTCCCGTGGCTGCAAAGACTGCGTTCGACAGCGCCGCCGCCGCAGGCGGCACCATCGGTTCCCCGACACCACGCACGTCGCGGCCGTTCTCAAGCCCGCGCACCATGATCTCGGGAGCCTGGTACAACCGCATGCCCTCTGCATCGTAGTAGTTGCGCTGTTCGACCATGCCATCGGCATAGGTAATCTCGGAATTTATCGCGTGACCCAGGGCCCAGACGATGCCGCCCTGCACGTTGTTTTCGAAATTGATCGGGTCGATCACCTGGCCGACCTCGGCGGCGCACCACACCTTGTCGATGATGATTCCGGCCTCCGTGGCCGATACTTCGATCACCTGCGCCGTCGGCACGCCAAACGACGTGCAGAAGGACACGCCACGGCCGGTGTTCGGCGGCAGTTCACGCCCCCAGTCCGACATCTCGGCCACGGCCTCCAGCGTCTTGCGCGACGGGTCGTGCCACATCAGGCGCATACGCTCCTCCATCGGATCGGCGCCTGCGGCGTGGATCAGTTCATCGAGAAACACGTCGTGGAAAAAGCCATTGGTCGACGCCCCGACCGAGCGCCACGAGGAGACCGGCGCCAGTTCCGGGGCGCGGTAGCCCGAGACGCGGTAGTGGGGGATGTCAAAGGGTTGATCCCAAGCACCCGCGACAATCTGCAAGTCGGGTCCGGGCGTGGGAAAGCCCTGTCGCCCCATCTGGCTCGCGATCACCGACGGCATGGCGATGCCAAGATCGTAGGCGTCGACCTTGCCGTCCCGAACCACCCCACGGCCCCGCGCCATGGCGATCTGGCGGGTGTCGTTCTGGGCAAAGTCCTCTTCGCGGCTGTAGGTCAACTTCACGGGCGTGCCGGGACGGGTCAATGCAATCTCGGCTGCCTGTCGAACAACGCGGTCTTCGAGCCTGTGGCCAAAGCTTCCGCCCATCATCTGCACATGCACATGCACCTTTTCTGTGTCCCTGCCGGTGATCTTCGCGACATTGGTCTGCACAAAGCGCGGAATTTGCGTGCCGGTCCACACGTCGACCCGGTCGTCCTGCACCAGAACGGTCGCATTGATCGGCTCGAGTGGCTGGTGCGCGAGATAGGGTGCGCGATACTCGGCCTCGACCACATCGGACGCGGCATCCAGCGTGGCGGACACTTCTCCGTCATCACGGAAACGGCTGTCGAGTTGATCTTCGTTGAAGCTGTCGGACAGCGCCTGCCAGTGGGCGTCCATCTCGGGCGGGTAGTCCGCTCGGCCCCAGTCAAAGTCGATGGCATTGGCGGCCTGAATCGCACGCCATGTGTTGTCGGCGATCACGGCGACGCCGCCTGTTATCGGTACCACGTCCAGAACGCCGCGCATCTGCCGCGCGGCCGCATCGTCATAGCCCAGCATCTCGGCGTAGCGATGCGGATTGGCGCGCACAGTGGCATGGACCATGCCCTCGATCTCCAGATCGATACCGTAGTTTTGCGTGCCGGTGGATTTGGCGACGATGTCCAGACGCTCCATCGGTTTGCCGATCAGGCGCCATGTGCTCGGATCGCGCAAGGTGACGTCGTTGACCGGCTCGATGGTGGCGGCAATGGCGGCCAGCTCGGTATAGGGGATCGTTCCGCCTCCTGGCAGTTCCACCGCGCCCTTGCCGGTCTTGAGATCGGCAATCTGCGCGCCCGATTTCCGGGCCGCCGCAGCCTTGAGCGTCTCGCGTGCGACGGCCCCTGCGAGCCGGAGTTTCTCAAAGCTGTCGGGCACCGTCGTGGATCCGCCGGTGATCTGCATACCCATGAACTTCATCATCGCGTCAATGACGCCGCGGGTGGAATTGGCCGCAAAGCTGTCATCGGTCGGACGGAACGGGGCCGCGTCGGCACTGATCGCGGTGTTGTAATAGGCCGGGTCCGGCGGGCCGGGATCAACGCGCACCTGATTCAGTTCCACATCCAGTTCCTCGGCGATCAGCGCGGCCTGCACCGAATAGGCCCCCTGCCCACTGTCCGAGCGCGGGGTGATCAGCGTGATCCCCTCTGCGTCGATCTTGACATATGGGGTGAGGGCAGCCTCGCCCTCGGCAAGGTCGTCCAGCAACGGGTTCGCGACCGGGCGCTTGTAGGCGTAGTAGCCAAAGGCCACCCCACCCACGATGGCGGCAGAGGTCACAAGGAAGGTGCGGCGGGCGATTTTTCCGATACGGCTCATCGTTTATGCCTCCTGCAGCTTGGCGGCGGCGGTTTTCACGGCGGCGCGGATGCGGGGATAGGTGCCGCAGCGGCAGAGGTTCCCGCTCATCGCGGTGTCGATATCATCGTCTGTGGGTGCGGGATTATCGGCCACAAGGGCCGCGGCCTGCATCATCTGGCCCGCCTGGCAATAGCCGCATTGCGCGACCTGATGCTCAAGCCAGGCAGTCTGCACGGCGTGCATGGCATCTGGCGTGCCGAGCCCCTCAATCGTTTTCACCTCGCCCCAGACATCGGCAGCCGCCGTCTGGCAGGAACGCACCGCCTCGCCATCGATATGCACCGTGCACGCCCCGCATTGCGCAACGCCGCAACCGTATTTGACACCCTTGATGTTCAACTCGTCCCGCAGAACCCAAAGAAGGGGCATGTCATCTTCGACGTCCACGTCGTGTTCCGTGCCGTTCACCGTGAGTTTCATCGCGCGCTCCTGAGCCGACCCTGGTTGTCCTGCCCACAAGATAAACCATTCGGTTCAGTTCGAAACCTGCAGATCGCGCCAATTTACCGGGAAATGGCGCTACGTCACTTCGGGCCGCGCGTAGCGCACATAGGCAAACCGGGCGCTGTCGGGTGACCAGTTCGGCACGTTGACCGTGCCCTGCCCGCCAAAGAAAGACACCAATCGCCGCGCCGGACCGCCCGCTTGCGGCATGAGCATCAGCGACACGTCCTTGTCGCGCGGATGTCCTTCGGTGTCTTCCGGATAGGCAAGGTAGAGCACGTGGCGCCCATCGGGCGACGGGTGCGGGAACCAGTTGACCGGCGCGTCGTCGGTCATTTGCTGCAGGTCGGTGCCGTCGGTCCGGATGCGCCAGATATCCGGCGTCCTGCCATGGTGGTCCGAGTTGAACCAGATCCATTGCCCGTCCGCAGAATAGTCGGGGCCGTCCTTGTGCCCCGGGCCGGAGGTCAGCTGCGTTTCCGCGCCGCCCGCAACCGGGATCGTGCAGATCTGGAACAGGCCGTCGCGGCGGGCGGTGTAGGTCAGTGTCGTGCCATCTGGCGACCATCCGTGGAAGTAGGACGGAACATGTGGCGTGACACGGCGCGGGATACCGCCCGTGATGGGCAGGGTGTAGATGCAGGATGTGCCCCGCGCCGGGCTTTGGCTGACCACAAGGGTCGCGCCATCCGGCGAGATGCCGTGATCGTTGTTGAGCGCGGTCAGCGTCCCGGCGTCGATCCACGTGATCTCGCGGCTGGCGAGGTCAAGACGGAACACCCGACCGGCCCCGTTCAACACCAAAAAGGTCCCGCAGGGGGACCAGTTCGGTGCCTCGATCAGATCGGGCGTTTCATGTACAACCTCTTCGACGCCGGTTGCGACATCATGCAGGACGACCGTGCTGTGGGGCGTCAAAACTCGACAACAGCGCGGATCGATTTGCCCTCGTGCATCAGGTCAAAGCCGTGGTTGATTTCGTCGAGGGACAGCTTGTGCGTGATCATCGGATCGATCTCGATCTTGCCGTCCATGTACCAGTCGACGATCTTGGGCACGTCCGTGCGTCCCTTGGCCCCGCCAAAGGCCGTGCCGCGCCAGACGCGGCCGGTGACCAGCTGGAAGGGTCGGGTCGAGATTTCGGCGCCGGCAGGGGCCACGCCGATGATGATCGATTCCCCCCAGCCCTTGTGCGCGGCCTCAAGCGCGGTGCGCATCACGTCCACATTGCCCGTGGCGTCAAAGGTATAGTCGGCCCCGCCACCCGTCAGTTCGACCAGATGGGCGACCATGTCTCCCTCGACCTTGGACGGGTTCACAAAGTCGGTCATGCCGAAATATTCGGCCATCTCGACCTTGCCGTCGTTCAGATCGACACCAACGATCTGGTCACATCCGGCGAGCTTGAGACCCTGGATCACGTTGAGGCCAATGCCGCCCAGACCGAACACGATGCAGCGGCTGCCAATCTCGACCTTGGCGGTGTTGATCACCGCACCGATGCCCGTCGTCACGCCGCAGCCGATATAGCAGATCTTGTCAAAGGGCGCGTCCTTGCGGACCTTGGCCAGCGCAATCTCGGGCACCACGGTGTGATTGGCAAAGGTCGAGCAGCCCATGTAGTGATGAATGGGCGTGCCATCCAGCATCGAAAACCGCGTAGAGCCATCAGGCAAGAGCCCTTGGCCTTGGGTCGCGCGGACCTTCTGGCACAGGTTGGTTTTCGGGTTCAGGCAGTATTCGCATTCCCGGCATTCGGGCGTGTAGAGCGGGATGACGTGGTCGCCCACTTCAAGCGTGGTGACGCCCTCCCCCACTTCGATCACAACGCCCGCCCCCTCGTGACCGAGAATGGCGGGAAAGATCCCCTCGGGGTCCGCGCCGGAGCGGGTGAATTCGTCCGTGTGGCACAGGCCGGTTGCCTTGATCTCCACCAGCACTTCGCCGGCGCGCGGGCCGTCGAGGTTCACCTCCATGATTTCGAGGGGTTTGCCGGCCTCAAGGGCCACGGCGGCGCGGGTCTTCATCATGGGTCTGTCCTTCGCATTTGTCGTTGCGTGCATGAAGGGCGACGCGCACCCGGTCTGTCAATGGAAAGGATGCGAGGCGGCAAAAAACGCAGCTAAGGCGCGACCGCCCAGACCATCAGGATATAGGTCCACTGGTGCAGCGCCTGATCGACACCGAAAGCGCGCCAGTATCCCGCCTGATCGGGGCCGTGGCCCGTGTGGTCGGACCAGCGCCCCTTGCCCCAGTCGATGTGGAAATGCACGACCCATTCGATCGCCGCGATCACGAGGGCTGTCACAATCGGCACGCCGACCAGCACGAAAGCGACCAAAGACCCCACCGCATGGAGACCCGCATGCTGCAGGCGTCCCACATGCAGATAGACGCCACGGTCGCGTAGCATCTTGGGCGTCTGCAGGTAGAAATCCGCAAACAGATGCTTGGCCTGCAGCAGGAACAGCAGCACAAGAATGAACGTCACAGGATCGGCCACGTCGGTCCTTTGGTTGCAGATACCGGCATCCTAGGGCGCATCGCCGCGCCCTGCAACGATGTGCTGTGGCCCGACATGTCGCACATTGATTTTCCCCCCAGCGCGCGCTTTAGTCACCGTCAGTTTCATGCCGCCGCTTGTTTCAGGAACGGATACGTCTCATAGAACGCTCGCTTTTTGCCTTTATCTGGAAATTTTCCAAACGGGATCAGCTGATCCTTCTGGCCGTGACGCTGATGCTGTTCCCGCTGCTCTATCTGACGCTGGAATTGCCCAAACGCATCATCAACGAAGCCATCGGCGCGGGCACGAGCGTTATCGAGGTCTACGGGTTCCAGTTCGACCAGATCACCTATCTGATGATCCTGTGCGGGTTGTTCCTGCTGGCGGTGCTCTGTCACGGCCTGCTGAAGATGCGGATCAACACGATGAAGGGCGTTTTGGCCGAACGCCTGTTGCGGCGGTTCCGCTACACGCTGATTGCGCGCATCCTGCGGTTTCCGCAACCTTACTTTGAGCGCACGAGCCAGGGCGAGTTGGTGAGCATGGTCACGGCCGAAAGCGAACCCATGGGCGGGCTGATGGGCGATGCGGTGGCGCAGCCCGTGCTGCAAGCAGGTCAGATGCTGACCATTCTGGGCTTTCTGTTTTTCCAGTCGGTGGCGTTTGGTCTGGCAGCGGTGGCGCTGATCCCCCTGCAGGCCTGGCTGATCCCCAAGCTGCAGCGACAGATCAACCTGCTGAACAAGAAGCGCGTCATTCAGGTGCGCGCGCTGGCCGCCGAGATCGGCGAAGCCGCCGCGGGCGCGGGCACCTTGCGCAAGCATGGGGGCTGGCGGCACCGTATGGCCATGGTGGGGGACCGGCTGGGACGGCTCTTCAAGATCCGCTTCGACATCTACCAGAAGAAATTCTTCATGAAGTTCCTCAACAACTTCATCACCCAGCTCACGCCGTTCTTCTTCTTTTCCATCGGTGGCTATCTGGTGATCCGGGGCGACGTGACTCTGGGCGCGCTGGTGGCAGCACTTGCCGCCTACAAGGACCTGTCGAGCCCGTGGAAGGAACTGCTGGCCTACTACAACCAGAGCGCCGACATGTCCCTGCGATGGGAGACGATCACGGAACGGTTTGCGCCGTCGGGCATGGTCGACGAAAAGCTGTTTTACGACGACCCGGTCGAGGTGCCGCATCTGCATGGCGACATCGTACTGGATCAGGTCACGGTGCGTGACGGGGACGGTAACCCGGTGCTCGAAGACATTTCGCTGACCATCAAGGGCGGCGGCGCGGTCGGGATCACGGCCCCCAACGATGAGGATCGCCGTGCCTTTGGCGAGGTGATCACGCGCGAAAGCATGGCAGCCAGCGGCTCCGTCCAAATCTCGGGCCATGACGTGCGGAGCCTGCATCAGGCCGTGATCGCCCAGCGGATGGGTGAGGCCAGTTCGCGGCCGATCATGTTCCAGGGCAGCTTTGGCGACAACGTGTTGATGCCGATGCGGTTCGCCCCGCAAGCCGATGCGGACTTGACCGACGCCATGCGCGAAGCGGCCCGCGTGGGCAACAGCCCGGATGACCTGAACGCCAACTGGCTCGACCCGATGCGGGGCGCGTTTTTGGATCCGGGCGACATCCGCCGGTTCTGGTATCAGCTTGTGCAGGGCATGGGCAGCAGCGACGCATTGGTGCGGCGCGCGCTGGATCAGAGCTTTGACCCCGACGAACACCCTGTTCTGCGCGATGCGTTGGTTGCACTCAGACCCAAGGTGGCCGAAGCGCTCAGGGCTGCCGGTCTTGACCGCTATGTGTTCCGCTTTGACCCGGACAAGTACAATCCGGCGCTGCCCTTGGCGGAAAACCTGCTCTTTGCGGCTCCGGTGGTCGAGATTACCCCCGAAGTGCTGGGCGAGCGGATGGACTTCCTGCGCACCCTGCACGAGATGGAACTGGGCACCCAGCTGGAGACCATGTCGCGGGACGTCATAGAGATGCTGCGCCAGATCTTTGGCCAGACCGGGACGGACCATCCCCTGTTTCGCCGGGTCGGGCTGGAGGCATCGACCTATGAGGCCGTGCTGGATCTTGTGACGCGCAAGCCGCAGGGCGCGGACATGGAAGATCAGGAACTGGCGCTGCTGTTCTCGATCCCTGCCAAGATCACCGCCGAGCAGATCGGGCCGTCTTTCCCCAATGCGGTCGCCTGGCAGATCCTCGAGATGCGCCGCCTGCATTCGGAAACCCTGCGCAAACAGATGATCGACCTGTTTGTCCCGATCCAGGCGGATCAGCATGTGGCGGGCCTGAGCGTTCTGGAAAACGCGCTCTTCGGCAAGATTTCGGACACGGCGGGCGCGCGCGCGGATGAGTTGCGCAAGATCGTGGGCGACGTTCTGGCCGAGGCCGAGATCACGCCGCTGGTCATCGAGTTGATCTTTGAGGTGCCGATTGCACTTGGCGGCGCGAACCTGCCCGCGATGTATGCCGAGCCGCTCTCGGTCGGGCGTGCCGCGATCAAGCGGCCCGACATACTGATCCTCGACAAGGTGCTGGCCTCCTATGACGTCGAGGCGCAGCAGGGTCTCTTCGAGAACCTGCGCACGCTCCTGCCTGAAACGACGATCATCTACCTCAACGATGCGTTCGAGGATGACAGCATCTTTGACCAGCATTTCGAGATCGCGCAGGGGCGGCTGGTCGGGGCTGAAGGCGCGCGCGCCGAAGCCGACAGTGAGGTTGGTGCAGACCTCGCGCGCAAGGTGGATGCGCTGAGCGGGACGCCGATGTTTGCCGGGCTCAAGCGGAAACAGCTGCGCCTGCTGGCCTTTGGGGCGCGCTGGTACGATGCGCAGCCGGGCGATTATGTCTTTCACAAGAACGACGATCCGACGGATGGTGCGTTCATGGTGATCGAGGGTGAGGCGGACCTCGTCCTGCCCGCCGAGGATGGGGGCGAGGAACGCCTGATCGCGACTGTTGGCAAGGGCGCGCTGGTGGGCGAGTTGGGCCTGATCCGCGGCGAACCACGCGCGCTCGACATGCGCGCCCGGTCCGCGCTGACCTGTCTGCGCATCGGCGAAGAGGAGTTCATGGCCGTGGTCGAGAACGACGCCGCCACCGCCTTCCGTCTGCTGCAGGTTGTGGCGGGTTACGTCAATACCTAGGCGCGCGCAGCGCCGTAGCCCGCCTGACGGCCGAACACCGCGCCCGAGGTCAAACCGGACCCACCGGGATAGCCGTTGTAGAACACGCCGCCAACAAGCTCGCCACAGGCATAGAGGCCCGGGATTGCGGCATCGTTTGCATCCAGCACGGCCCCGGCATCATCCACCTTGAGCCCGCCATAGGTGAACGTGATCCCGCCCGTCACCGGGTAGGCCCGGAACGGCCCCTGATCGAGCTTTTGCGCCCAATTGGATTTTGCCAGCGTGAGGCCGCGGGTGCCCTTGCCGTCCAGCACCGTTGGATCGAACGGGGTGTCTTCGTCGACCGCCGCGTTGTAGGCATCAAGCGTTGCGCGTGCCGCGTTGTGATCGACACCTTCGAGCAGTGGGACAAGCGCCTCCAGCGTCTCCGCCTCGACATAGTGCGCGTCGTGAAAATGGTATTCGCCATAAAGCAGGTCGAACACCTTGGCATCGAACACCTGCCACGCAAAATGCCCCGGCTGTTCAAGCACAGCCCGCCCGAACTGGGCATAGGTGTAGTTGCGAAAGTTGATGCCCTCATCCACAAACCGCTCGCCCCGCGCGTTCAGCATCACGCCGAGGAAATAGCAGATCTTGCGGTAGTTCTTTCGCTCGCCATGGGGCAGATCAAGGTTGCCGAAATCGGCCATGTGCAGGTCCATCGGCGTGGCGTGACACCCGCCGTAAAGCCCGTATTCCTGCGCCCCGGCAGCCGCCGCCATGACCAGCCCGTCGCCCGTGTTCATAGGCGTGCCGCGCACCTTGGCATGCGCCCAGTCGGCGCCCATGTGCCTGACCCGCATCTCTTCGCTGGCTTCGAACCCGCCGGAGGCAAGAATGACGGCATCGGCTGTGATCTCTTCATCGCCCACGCGCACGCCAGTGACCGTACCACCCTGCTGGACAAGCCCCGTGACCGCGCTGTCATAGCGGACCTTGCCACCCATCCGCAGGAATGCCGCCAGTTCCATGTCAAAAAGCCCGACCCCTTCGTTGTCAGCGGCCAGTGTCAGACCGCCCCAGAACACGAAACGCCCGTCCTTTTCGAAACTCTGGCGGCTGTATATCGGCTCGAACGTCACATCATGCTTGGCCAGCCACGCCATTGTCTCGCCTGACCGGCTGATCAGTTTCTGTTGTTCGGGCGACAGCGGACGGCCATCGTTGAAACCCAGAAGGTCCGTGCCGAACTTTTCCTGGGTGTAGCTGCCGAAATCCGTCCGTGGCAGGCGATCATCCTCGGGATCACGCAACAGCGGCAGCAAGTCTGTCCCACTGTCATAGGCAAAGCGCATCGCACCGGCCGTGTATTTGGTGTTGCCGCCCGCCAGAGCTTCGCCCGCCTTTTCCAGCATCAGCACATCCGCACCCGCCTCGAGCGCCGCGATCCCCGCGCACAGGGCCGCATTGCCCGATCCCACGACGATTACCTGCTTTGACATCCGCGTTCTCCTTCGATACGCTCGCCTTGTATCCAAGCGTATACAAAATTGAAAGGGCCATTTTGTCAGACCCCGACATGAGCCAGGGTGAGGCGGCCTATGCCCGCCTTCTCAGGGAAATCCGCAACGGCGCGTTTCAGCCAGGGGACCGGCTGCGCGAGATCGACGTGGCAGAGCGTCTGTCGCTGTCGCGGACGCCTGTGCGCGAGGCCCTGCGACGTCTGGAAGCGGACGGCATTGTCGAACACCGGCCCCGCCTCGGCGCCGTGATCCGGCAGCTGGATCACGCCGAACTGGTCGAGCTTTACGAAATGCGCACGGTACTGGAACGCACGGCTGCAGAAATGGCCGCCAAACACGCAGCAACCGCAGAAATCGACGCGTTGCGGGACATCAATGCCGCCCTTGCGAACAGCGAACCTGACGCGGCCGCCGCACTGAACCAGGATTTTCACCGGGGCATCTATCACGCCACGCGCAACCGGTTTCTGCTGGAAGCGGCCCGCAGCCTCAATAACGCGCTGCTCCTGTTGCGCCCGACAACCATCGACGATCCCGAACGCATCCGGATTGTGGCCACGCAACATGACGAGATGTTGCACGCCATTGCCATCGGCGACGTCGCAGCGGCGGGTGAAGCCGCAGAGGTGCACCTGCAGACGTCGCTGCGTTACCGGCTGAAGGTGCTCAACAGGTGATCCGCATTGCCGCCACCTTTGTCCTCGGGTTGGTCGGCGTGGCACTGTTTCACGCGCTCGACCTGCCCTTGCCGTGGCTTCTGGGCCCGCTGACGGCCTGCCTGGTCGCGTCACTGGCCGGGGCGCGGCTGAAGGGCATCGCAATCGTGAACGAGGGAATGCGGACCATTCTGGGTGTGGCTGTGGGGGCCACGTTCACACCGGTCCTGCTGGTGTCCATGATGGGCATGTGGCCCACGTTGCTGCTGATCCCGGTGATGATCGTTGCCATCGGCCTTGTGGGTGTTCCCTATTTTCAACGGCTTTGGGGTTACGATTTCGCCACCAGCTATTACGGCGCGATGCCCGGCGGGCTTCAGGACATGCTGGTGTTCGGGGAGGAGGCGGGCGGCAACCCGCGCAGCCTGTCGCTGATCCATGCCACCCGCGTGATGGTCATTGTCGCTGCCCTGCCCTTTCTGCTGCAGGGCATTTGGGACGCCGACCTGAGCAACGCCCCCGGCGCACCGGCATCCAGCATTGCACCGTCACAGTTGCTGCTGATGGTCGCCTGCGCCCTCATCGGGTGGCGCGTCGCCAAGGCTGTCGGCATGTTCGGCGCCTCGATCCTCGGCCCGCTAATTGTCGCCGCCGCAGCGGCCCTCGCCGGACTGCTGAACCACCGCCCGCCCGCCGAGGCGATCTGGGCGGCGCAGTTCTTTATCGGGATGACGGTGGGCACCAAATACAGCGGCATCACAATGGCCGAGGTGCGCCGCGACCTCGCCGCGGGCCTCGGGTTTTGCGTGATCCTGATGGTGCTGACCGTGATCTTTGTCGAGTTTGTTTACGGCCTTGGCCTCGCACCGGGGATGGAGGCGCTGCTGGCCTTTGCGCCCGGCGGTCAGGCGGAACTGACGGTGCTTGCGTTGATCGTGGGGGCAGATGTCGC
This sequence comes from uncultured Rhodobacterales bacterium, assembly GCA_964603315.1. Classification (GTDB taxonomy): domain Bacteria; phylum Pseudomonadota; class Alphaproteobacteria; order Rhodobacterales; family Rhodobacteraceae; genus Tateyamaria. The sequence goes on along the minus strand of CAZRUV010000025.1, from coordinate 14,810 downwards.
CTTTGTCATTGCGCACCATGTTTTGCGCATCTTTGTGGTGATCCTCGGCGCGCCGCTCTTTGCGCGATTGTTCAGAGCGCCTCGGGGTTGATCACATGGATCGGGGCGCCACTGGCAAAGGCGTTGACCTGATCGAATATGTCACTGAACTGCAGGTCAAACTCGTCCTCGGTGACATAGCCGATATGCGGCGTCGCCAGCACGTTCGGATGGGTGGCGAGGATGTTGGCCGTGTCGGTCATCGGCTCATGGTCGAACACATCCACAGCGGCGAAAATCCGGTTGCGGGCGATCTCGGCCTCCAGCACACCGGGCGCGATCAGGCCCGAGCGTGAAGTGTTGACCAGCAGACTGCGGGGCTGCATCGCGGCGAGATCCTCTGCGGTGATGATGCCCCGCGTGTCGGGCTTGAGCCGCACGTGCAGGCTGACGATATCGGATGTGGCAAAGAACGCTTCGCGACTGTCGGCGACCCGTGCCCCGTCTGCTGCGGCCCGGGCGCGGCCGGCCTCGGAGCCCCACCACTGCACCCGCATGCCGATGGCCCGCGCATAGCCCGCAAGCGCGCCGGCGATCCGCCCGTAGCCATAGAGGCCCAAGGTGCGCCCGCGCAGCGTGCGCCCGACACCCATTTGCCAGTTGCCCGCCTTGAGCGACGCGGCCTGCTGCGGGATTTGGCGGTAGTGGGCAAGCATCAGCGCAAGGGTCATTTCCGCCGCCGCATAGGACGGTGTGTCCGAGTGCATGTTGGAACAGAGCACCACACCGTTGCGTGTACACGCCTCCACGTCGATATGCGGATAGACGCTGCGCTGGCTGATGAGCCGCAGGTTGGGCAGACGGTCCAGCAGGTCCGCCGTGATCTTCGTGCGCTCGCGGAACAGCACGAGGCATTCGGCGTCCTGCACCCGCGCGGCCAGTGCGGCCGGGTCCGGTTCGTGGTCTGTCCAGACAGTCACGTCATGCCCTTCCAGCTTTGAAAAGCATGGCAAGTCGCGCAGCGTATCGAACCAGTCGTCGAGAATGTGAATCTTCAACGGCTTTCGACCCCGCTGGTGACGGTGGGCGTGCGCGGCGTGGGGACAAAAACGGACGCTTCCAACTGGCGCAACGCACCCGCGATGCGCTGCCGTTCGGCCAGCAAATGATTGAATTGGGCATCACAACCCGAGATTGGCGTCGGATAGTCACGGATTTCAGCGCTGAGCAGATGGCGTGCGGCTTCCAGCTCTGCGCGCGCGACGGTCAGACAGTCGGAATAGCTATCCATTCTTGCCTCCATTTCTTTATGTATACCATTGTATACCATTTTTCGAAGGCGGCAAGTCCCGCGTTCCGCTGCTCAAAGCGGCGGCGCCGAACTGCAGAGCCGCCTCCGGCGCATCTAACCGGTAGACAAACCCGCGCCGGTAGCAAACACTCGGGCCAATCAAACATGGGGAGACGACTATGAAATATACAACCATCCTATCGGCGGCCCTGCTCTTGGGCACGACCGGTATCGTCAGTGCGGAAACGCTGAAATGGGCCCGCGCCGGTGACGCGCTGACGCTGGACCCGCACGCCCAGAACGAGGGGCCGACCCACACGATCCGCCACCAGATGTACGAACCGCTGATCATTCGCGACACGACGGGCGCGTTCGAACCGGCGCTCGCCACCGAATGGGCGCCCAAGACGGACGACCCGAATGTCTGGGTCTTCAAGCTGCGCCAGGGGGTGAAGTTTCACGACGGCGCTGACTTCAACGCCGAAGATGTCGTGTTCAGCTTTGAACGCGCCAAGCAGCCGAACTCGGACATGAAGGAACTGATCGGGTCGATCACCGAGGTGCGCGCGGTCGATGACTATACGATCGAGATGGTCACGAACGGGGCAAACCCGATCCTGCCCTCGAACCTGACCAACCTGTTCATCATGGACAAGGACTGGACCGAGGCGAATGACACCGTGAACGTCCAGGACTTTGAAGGCGGCGAAATCACCTATGCCACCACCAATGCCAACGGCACCGGCCCCTACATCCTGCAGTCGCGCGAACCGGACGTTAAAACCGTCATGGTGCGCAATGACAACTACTGGGGCATCGACCAGTTCCCGATGGAAGTCACGCAGATTGACTACACGCCGATCCAGAACGCAGCGACACGCGTTGCCGCGATGCTTTCGGGCGAAGTGAACTTCCTGCAGGATATGCCCGTGCAGGACCTCGAGCGAGTGAATTCCGCGGACGGGCTTGTCGTCAAGCAAACGCCGCAAAACCGGGTGATCTTCTTTGGGATGAACCAGGGCGCGGACGATCTTGAGGCCGACAATGTCGATGGAAAGAACCCGCTCGCGGATGTGCGCGTGCGCAAGGCGATGTCCATGGCGATCAACCGCGACGCGATCCGGCAAGTGGTGATGCGCGGCCAGTCAGAGCCTGCGGGCATGATCTCGCCGCCTTTCGTCAACGGCTGGACCGCCGAGATGGATGCGGAATCGACCACGGATATCGAAGGCGCCAAGGCGCTGATGGCCGAAGCGGGATACGGTGACGGATTTTCGATCCGCCTCGACTGCCCGAATGACCGCTATATCAACGACGAAGCAATCTGCCAGGCCGCCGTTGGTATGCTGGGCCAGATCGGCATCACCGTGAACCTCGAGGCGATCCCGAAGGCGCAACACTTCCCAAAAATCACGGACGGCAAAACCGACTTCTACATGCTGGGCTGGGGTGTCCCGACCTACGATTCCGAATACATCTTCAACTTCCTCGTCCACGGACGGGAAAGCGACATCGGCACGTGGAACGGCACCGGTTTTGACAACGATGAGTTGGACGCCAAGATCAAGTCGCTGGCCTCGAACACGGACCTCGAGGCGCGCAACGCCGACATCGCCGACATTTGGCGCGTGGTGCAGGACGAAGTGCTCTACATCCCCATTCACCACCAGGTGCTGAACTGGGGCATGGCCGAAGGTGTGGGCATCGAGGTTGATCCCGAAGACCAGCCAAAGGTGAAGTATTTCACCATGAACTAAGCCGTGCTTTAGCCGGGTAGAGAAAGGCGGCACCTTGGGTGTCGCCTTTTTTCATGCGCCACGGACACTTGCCGGGGAGTTGGCCAACAGGGGACGGGTCGCGCAGGTCTCAACAACCGATGAGAGTTTGAATGAGGGGCAAAGGTGTCCGCGTTACTCCGCGTCGGGCCATTTCCACGCGATTGCCCCGAGATAGTTGCCGCTTTCGACTGCATTCACCGTGATGCGTTCGGGACCATATCCATCCGACTTCCGGATCTTCCGGTAGTGTCGTCTGTTTTTTGCAAGCCGGATCAGTCCGGACAGGGTGAGCACGAGAAAGGCCCCCTCTCCCTTCAATGGGACGGTGTCAACGCTGTGCCAGCCTGATGTCAGTGCGTCCGCCGCCATCTGGTGCGGGTTTCGACGTGTTGGAAGCGCATGCTTCAAGGGGACGTGTCCTTTTCCGATGGGCTCAACATAGGTGTCATATGGCGGATAGACAATCAGAAGACGGGTGCGTGGCCGGATCGACCAATCCTGCCCAACGCGAGCGCGTTTCGTCCCAGCGTATCTGGCGGGCGCGGCGCCAAACAGAAACGCTATTCATGGACACATAGGTCTGCGCTCCGTCAGACATGTTGTCGGGACCATCCAAACGACATAGGATTGCAGCTTAGGTTTTGTCGCGTTCGGTTTTGAGGATTTCATTTTGACCAAGATATTTCAATTCGCTGTCATCGTGCTTGTCACTCTGGGCACTGGTGCGGCAGCGATATCTGTCCTGAACGAAGATATCCCCGACCTCGAAGTGCCTGAAATCGCATGGGTTGCGGGGCAGGAACTTGATGGCCTGACATTCAGGATCAGGGCAGTTAGCCATGACCAAGAGTTGCAACTGGACGACGACATTGTCTTTCGTGACGGTGCGTTCCAGTCGGTCGATTGCCAGAGCTACTGCGATTTCGGCTGGACAGACTACAAGACCATGGCTGTCGATGGCGTTGTTCACTTTACCGTGCGCATGGTCTGTCCCGATGCGCCGCACACCGTTGTCTGGCATGGCACTGTCACGGGTGACGAGGTTGCGCTGGACGTCACCTGGACGACGCGTCGCTGGTACTGGACAACCCAGTTCCGGCTCGCAGGCACGGGTCAACGTGTCACCGAAAGCACGGCGGACGTGCAGGGGTGAAGCGCCTCACCCGAGAACCGGGCAGACAGCCGTGTGGAAAATAGCGCTCCAGCTCACGGGCTTGATTGCCCTCGTTATCGGGGCAACGCTGCTGGCGCACGAAGTGCGCGGCGCGCTTGATCTACAGCTTGAGCCCAGCAACGAACAGATGGTCCACCGCACGATCATGGTGGGGGCCGTGGTCTACGTTGCGCTTCTGGCTTTCCCGTTTGTGCCGGGGGCCGAGATCGGGCTGGCCCTTCTGACGGCGTTCGGGGCCGCCATTGCCCCGCTGATCTATGTCTGCACTGCGGCCGCAATGATGCTTGCCTACAGTGTGGGCCGCTTTGTTCCGCTGGAAACGCTCGAGCGGCTGCTGCGTGCTTTCAAACTCCGGAAGGCGGCCGGGATGGTGGCACGCGCTGCGGCGGTCACGCCTGAGGCACGTGTGGAGTTGCTGCTGCAGGGAAATTCCAAGCGCGCGTTGGGACTGGCTTTGCGCTACCGCTATGTCGCGCTGGCGCTCGCGTTGAACACCCCGGGCAATTCGGTCATTGGGGGCGGGGGCGGCATCATGATGATGGCGGGCATCAGTGGCATGTTTTCCCCGCTCGCGACGACGGTTGTTGTTCTGCTTGCCGTTTCACCGGTTCCTGTCGCGGTGTATTTCCTTGGTTTGAGGATCTGAGCGGGGCATTTTCTCCTACTTCGACAGATATCTGCCCCCAAGGATAGGCCGACGGCGTCCTGCGCTTCCCCTTCCCTTTCTGCGAGCACTCGGGTCTAGTATTGCGCAATGCTCTGCCATCAAACGAAGGGGATATCCCATGTTCCGACACGTTCTGCCTGTCGCCCTTTGCATCGCTGCGGCGCCAGCAATTGCCGAGGAATTCAAGTGGGCCGAAACGACCGACCCGCAAACCATGGACCCACATGCCGTCAACTCCGCACCGGTTCTCGGCTTTCTCAACAACGTCTACGAAGGGCTCGTGCGGCGCGGCAAGGACATGTCCATCGAGCCCGCGCTCGCCACATCGTGGGAGCCCATCGGCGATGGCGAAGGCTGGCGGTTCATCTTGCGTCAGGGTGTGACGTTTCACGGTGGCGAAGCGTTCAACGCGGATGACGTGATCTTTTCCTATCAACGCGCGAGCGATGAGGCCTCGGACACGCGCAGCTGGTTCGCGCCGGTCTCGGATGTGGTCAAGGTCGATGACTTCACCGTCGACATCATGACCGCTGCGCCCAACCCGATCTTTCCCGACAGCATCGCCAACTGGATGATCATGGACAGCGGCTGGGCCGAGGCGAATAATGCCGCCCTGCCCGACAAGGAAAGCGGCAACCACGCCACGCTGAACACCAATGGCACCGGCGCGTTTATGGTCACGACCCGTGAGCCTGGGCTGCGCACCGTGCTCGAGCCGCATGCGGGCTGGTGGGACGAGGCCACGCACAACATCACGCGCGCCGAACTGACACCGATCCAGAACTCCGCCACCGCCGTTGCGGCGCTTCTGTCGGGCGACGTGGATCTGATCAACCCCGTGCCCATCCAGGATGCCGCGCGCCTTTCGGGCAATGACAGCGTGCAGGTGATCCAGGGGATCGAGGCGCGCGTGATCATGCTGGGCTTCCCGCATGAGGCGGACGCATTGAAGTACTCGTCTGACGTGGAGGGCGCCAATCCCTTTGCAGACGCACGCGTGCGTCAGGCGGTGGCCCATGCGATCAACGTTCCGGCCATCCTCCAGACCATCATGCGCGGCAGCGCCGCCCCGGCAAGCCAACTTGTCAGCCCTGCCATGCGCGGCTATTCCGAGGCGTTGGCGGACCGGCCCGAATTCAGCGTCGACAAGGCCAGGGCACTGCTGGCCGAAGCGGGCTATGCCGACGGTTTCTCCTTTGGGCTGAAATGCCCGAATGACCGTTATCTGAATGACGAAGCCGTCTGTCAGGCGGTCACAGGCATGCTGGCGCAGGTCGGTATCAACGCCGTGCTGGATGCCATGCCGGTGCAGAACTACTGGCCCGAACTGCGCGCCGACAATTACGATATGTACCTGCTGGGCTGGTCGCCCGGCACGTTCGATGCCGAACATCCGATCCGGTTCCTCGCCTCTACGCCCAACGAGGAAAAGAAACTCGGCAGCTGGAATTTCGGAGGCTATTCGAATGCACGTGTGGATGAACTGCTGCCCATGATCCAGTCGGAAATCGACGATGCCAAACGTCAGGCGATGCTGGATGAGGTGACGGGGATCCTGCAGGACGACGTGGCCTACGTGCCCATGTACGTGCAGCCGCTGGTTTGGGGTGCGAAGGCCAATATCGACCTGACCCAGAGGCCCGACAACTTCTTCATCCTGCGTTGGGTGACGGTGAACTGACGCCGCGCAGGCGACCGCGACAAGCCGGGCCGGGTGCGCTGCATCTGGCCCTTTTTCGTGCCGTCCTGCATAAATGTGCAAGCCCCTGACACAACGCCGGAGCGCGGACATGCGGATTGAACCTTTCGGCGTCGAGCTCTGGATGAACGCGTGGGAGACAAAATGCGACTGGAACCTTGCCGAAACCTGTGTCGAGAGCCTCACCATCGCGCAACTCCTGGACCTCGCTGGGCAAAATGACACGGACCTGAGCGCGCTGCTGCCGCTCAGGATGACCTATGGCGCAATCGAGGGATCGATGCGGCTCCGGCAGGCGATTGCGGCGCTCTACGACCGCCAGACCCCCGAAAATATCCTCGTTACGCACGGGACCATCGGGGCCAATATGCTGGTGCACAAAACGCTGGTCAGCCCCGGCGATCATGTCGTGGCCGTGGTGCCGACATATCAGCAGCACACCTCGATCCCGGCCAGCATCGGCGCACATGTCGCGCCATTGCCGCTGTCCGAAGACAACAACTGGCTGCCGGATATCGAAACCCTGCGCGCCATGGTCACGCCTGAAACGAGGCTGATTGCCCTGACCAATCCGAACAACCCGACCGGCGCGCTCATCGGGCCAGACCTGATGATGCAGATCGTTGAAATTGCGCGCGCCGCCGATGCCTGGATCCTGTGTGACGAGGTTTATCGCGGCACCGACCAGCACGGCGACGGGATCACAGCCTCCATTGCCGATCTCTATGACAAGGGCATCAGCACGGGCGGCATGTCCAAGGCATTTTCGCTCGCCGGGTTGCGGTTGGGCTGGGTTGCAGCACCCGAGACCCTGCTGGACCAGATCATAATACACCGGGATTACGACACGATCTCGGTCGGGGTGATCGACGATCACCTCGCCGCACTTGCGCTCGAGGCCAAGGACCGCATCCTGGCGCGCAGCCAACGCATCACGCGCGGCAATCTGGAAGTGTTGTCGGACTGGGTCGAGGCCGAGCCGCGGATCACATGGGTCAGGCCGCTTTCGGGGACAACCGCACTCCTGAAATACGACATCGGGGTGCCGTCACGCGCGCTTTGCGAAACCCTGCTGCAGGACACGGGCGTTCTGCTGACACCGGGGTCGGCCATGGGCATGGAGGGCTATCTGCGGATCGGATATGCCAATGCGCCGGACATCCTGCGCGCGGGGTTGGCACGGCTGTCCGGTTTTCTGGCGCAGTACGCCGAAACGCGCGATCTCTGAGGTCGTGTCGCGCGCCCGCGTTACGCCAGCACCGCGCTGATCTTGGACATGCGCACAGGCTTCGGCAGCACGTCACTGAACCCGGCGGCCCGGGCCTTGCGCACATCGTGCCACCCGATATCGGCGCTGACCGCGACCACGCGGATGTTCTTTGGCGGATCAACGTCATTGGCGCGGATTTCCGACACCGCCTCAAGCCCCGTCATTTTCGGCATGTGAATGTCCATCAGCACGGTGCCAAAATCATCTGGCCGGGCGCGCAGGATATTCAGGCACTCTTCGCCGTTGCGCGCCGTTTCGAAGCGGACACCCAGATTTTCAAGCAGTTCGGACATCATGAAACGCGACATCTCGTCATCTTCGACCAACAGGACCGGTGCAGTGGACATGGCTAGTGCTCCTTTGGCAGCGGGGATCGCGCTGGAATATCGACCAGAAAGGACGTGCCAGTATCCCGACGGCTGACCAAGTCTATGTCACCGCCAAGGACTTCGACAAGCCGCTTGACGATAAAGAGACCAAGCCCGCTCCCGCCAATCTTGTTTACATTGTTGCGTTCAGACCGGAAAAACTCTTCGAATATCTGCTCTTTTTCCTCTGGCGCGATACCGATGCCCTGATCGATCACGTTGACGCGCAGCCACCCCGCCCGTTCCGCCGAAACCGATTCGAAGCGGACCTCGACGGGCGCGCCCTGCGAAAACTTGATCGCGTTGTCCACGAGGTTCGTCAGGATCTGCAGCAGGATGCCGACGTCGATGTACAGGTCCGGCGGCGCATCATCGGCGACCGCAACCGAAACTTCGCCGCCAAACGCGTGACGTCGCGACGCCCCTTCCAAAAGTGTGCGCGCCCGGTCGGCCAGATAGTTGGTTTCAACGTGTTCCGGCTGCGCCTTTGTCGCGCCCCCTTCGAGACGGGCGGCGTCCAGAACACCGGACAACATCTGAAACAGCTGTTCGGCTGCGCGCAGTCCGTTTCGGGCGCGTTCGGCCTGTTTGTCGTCCGCGCTGGTTTCCGCAATCAGGTCAAAAAGACCGATTATCGCGTTGAGCGGCGTACGGACCTCGTGGCTCATCATGGAGATGAACGACGTTTTGGCCGCAGACAGGTTGCGCGACCGCTCAAGCTCGTTCTTCAGGTTCGCATTGGCGTCGATCAGCGCGCCGCGCGTGACTTCCAGTTCGGTGAGGTCATTATGCGCGCCCAGCATCCGCACCGGTTTTCCGTCCTCGTCCCGGATGATCAACCCGCGACAGCGCACCGTCACAGTCGAGCCATCGGTGTGGCGATACCTGACAATCTGATCGTAGGGATGATCCGGATCCTCGAGGTGCCGATTGAAGTTTTCGAGCGCAGCGGCGAGATCGTCAGGATGGATGATATCCTGCCATTCGGATGCGTGATGCGTTTTCGTCGCCGGATCTACCCCAAACAGCCGCCAGAACGTCGGGCTCATCCATTCGTTTTCGAGGTTTTCCAGATCCCAGTACCAAAGCCCGTCCAGCGATGCCTCTTCCAGAAACCGGAAAAAGCGCGCATCCGTGCGCAAAGCGTCATAAAGTTCTGTTTTCAGATAATTTTCCGACGTCATATCATTCCCAAAATACGGGTTTGGTTCACTACAATAACGCCGTTCACGAACAAGACCCGCCACAAAGGGCAGCGCCAATAGCAGCGTGTATCCTGCCGGGATCACTAAACCACAGGTAGCAATTTGTCCAGCCAGCACGTCCGGGTTTTGGCGACGGAATGTGCTTTGGGCTTGACCCGCCTTGCGGGTCGTTATCTGGTCGTGCCATGCTCGCTTACACCATCCAACGCGTCTTCCAGAGTGTCATTGTCCTGCTGGTCGTCGGGCTGGTGGCGTTTTCGATGTTTCGCTTTGTCGGTGACCCGATCGACAACATGCTGGGGCAGGAACGGACACTTGAAGATGTAGAGCGGCTGCGCGCGCAGCTGGGCCTCGATCAGAACTTTTTCGTGCAATATTACCGCTTTCTCGAAGGGGCCGTGCAGGGCAATTTCGGTGTGAGTTTCCGGCAGGGGCGACCCGTTGCGGAAATCCTGCTGGAGCGCGCGCCTGCGACACTGGAACTGGCCGCTGTCAGCGGGTTTCTGGCAATTGCCTTTGGCATTGCACTGGGTGTGTTCACCGCAATCCGACGCAACGGGTTTGCCGCCAACGTGATCATGACCGTGTCGCTGATCGGTGTGTCCCTGCCCACCTTTCTGATCGGCATTCTGCTGATCTACGTGTTTTCCGTCGAACTGGGCTGGCTGCCGAGTTTCGGCCGTGGCGACACCGTTGATATCGGAGGCTGGAGCACCGGGTTCCTGACCGAAAGCGGGCTCAGGGCTTTGATCCTGCCCGCAATCACTCTGGGTCTTTATCAAATGACCCTGATCATGCGGCTGGTGCGTTCGGAGATGCTGGAGGTTCTGCGGCAGGACTACATCCGCTTTGCCCGCGCGCGCGGCTTGCGCGAACGGGCGGTGAATTTCCGTCATGCGTTGAAGAACACGCTGGTGCCGGTCATTACCGTGACGGGGTTGCAACTGGGGTCGATCATAGCCTTCGCGATCATCACCGAGACGGTGTTTCAGTGGCCCGGCGTCGGGCTATTGTTCATCAACGCAATCCAGTTTGTGGATATCCCTGTCATGGCCGCGTATCTGATGCTGATTTCGGTGATGTTCGTCGGCATCAACCTCATTGTCGACATGCTCTATTTCGCGATTGATCCGCGCCTGCGGGCCGACCGGGCGGGGGCGCACTGATGGTGGACACCCCCCTGCTCCACCGCGACCGCGCGCGCCTCGCCCTCGCGCTGCAATCGGACTTTGCCTACCAGTTCCGGCGGTCGCCCGTGGCGATCGTGAGTTTTGTGGTGACGCTTGTTCTCGTTTTGGGGGCGCTCCTCGCTCCGCTCATCGCTCCGTTCGACCCGTTTGATCCTGCATCGCTGAACCTTATGAACGGGTTTTCCCGGCCCATGACCCCCAATGCGTTCACCGGCGACGTATTCTGGCTGGGCACGGATGATCAGGGCCGGGATGTGTTTTCCACGATCCTTTACGGCATGCGCATTTCGCTCTTTGTCGGGGCGGCGGCGGTGCTGTTTGCGATGGTGCTGGGGATCACGCTTGGGCTGCTTGCGGGGTATGTGGGCGGCTGGACCGAGACGATCATCATGCGTGTCGCGGATGTGCAACTGACCTTCCCCAGCATCCTTGTGGCCATGCTGATCTTTGGCATCGCCAAGGGGATCACGCCGGTGGAGTACCGCGACCAGATGGCGATCTGGGTGTTGATCATTGCCATTGGCCTGTCGGACTGGGTGCAGTTTGCCCGCGTTGTACGCGGGGCGACACTGGTGGAGAAGAACAAGGAATACGTCGCGGCAGCGCGCCTGATCGGGCGGAGCGGGCCTGCGATTATGGTCCGGCACATCCTGCCCAACGTCATGTCGCCGGTGCTGGTGATCGCGACGATCTCGCTGGCGCTGGCGATCATTGCCGAGGCGACCCTGTCCTTCCTCGGTGTCGGCGCGCCCCCGACCAAGCCGTCCCTGGGCACGCTCATTCGCATCGGTCAGGACTTCATGTTCTCGGGCGAGTGGTGGATCTTGCTCTTCCCGGCGGCGACACTGCTGGCGCTGGCGCTGAGCGTGAACCTGCTCGGCGACTGGCTGCGCGACGCGCTGAACCCGAGGTTGCGGTGATGCCAATACAAAAACGGACGCCGGCGGCTCCCAAACTCAACCTGAAACCAGTCGAAGAGATCATTCTTGCAAGAAAGAAACTCCATGGTGGAAGAAAAGGGGCTCCCAAAAAGGACGTAGACAAAACCCGTGAGGGGGAGGCGTTGAATCGGGCCGCGATGGTAATGCTGGCTGCAAGCTTGGAAGAGTTCTTCGCAGAGAACTTTTCTCGAGTTCGAACGAAAAAGTTTCGAAAAACATTGTCTGAAAAAGGTTTCGAAAAACTGAACAAGATCTCCAAGCCGCCTCGAACTACAGACGTCGAGCAGGTGGAGGATGCATTTCTGAGAATTGGTATCGAAAAAGCTTTCGACGGCCTTGCTTGGCAAAAGTGCCGCAATGAGACGCTCCGCAGAAAATTGAGAGAAATCAACCAAATCAGAAACAGGTCTGCTCACGGCACGGCACTAACGGTTGACGGGAAAGAGTTTGCTTTGACCACTGTAAAGGTTCAGAATTTTGTAGATTTTTCCCGTGTTCTCGGGAAGGCGCTTCCGAAGCACCTGCTTGATCAAGTATGACAACCCCCGTCCTTTCCATCCGCGACCTCACGGTCGACATCCCCACACGGCATGGCATCCTGAGGCCCGTCAACGGCGTGTCCTACGACATTGCGGCTGGAGAAATCCTTGGCGTAGTAGGCGAGTCCGGAGCGGGCAAGTCGATGGCAGGCAACGCGGTGATCGGCCTGCTCAATCCGCCAGCCCACATTTCGTCCGGCGAGATTTTCCTGAACGGAGAGCGCATTGACCAATTGCCGCGCGATCAGATGCGCAAGTTGCGGGGCAAGGAGATCGGGATGGTGTTTCAGGACCCCCTGACCTCACTCAACCCGCTGCTCAAGATCGGGGATCAACTGACCGAGACGATGCTCGCGCATCTCGACATTTCACCCGTAGAGGCGCGGAACCGGGCCGTCGCGGCGCTGGAAGAGGTTGGGATCCCGGGCGCGGCGCAACGGGTGGACAGCTATCCGCACGAGTTCTCCGGCGGCATGCGGCAACGGGTGGTGATTGCGCTCGCGCTGTGCGCCGAGCCGAGCCTCATCATCGCGGATGAGCCGACGACGGCGCTTGACGTTTCGGTGCAGGCGCAGATCATCGCGCTGCTGAAACGGCTCTGTCGCGAACGAGGCACGGCAGTGATGTTGATCACCCACGACATGGGGGTGATCGCCGAGGCTGCCGACCGCGTCGCCGTCATGTATGCGGGGCAACTGGCCGAGCTTGGTCCGGTGCGCGAGGTGCTGTCGGCCCCGGTGCACCCTTACACCGATGGCCTCATGGGCTCGACCCCGCTCGCTTCGCGCGGCAAGGACCGTTTGCACCAGATCCCCGGCGCGATGCCGCGCCTCGACAGCTTGCCCGCAGGCTGCGCCTTTCATCCACGCTGCCCTTACGCGCAAGACAATTGCAAGGTCGACCCCGGCCCCCGGATCGAGGATGGCGCAGGGCGTGTGGCCTGTTTCCACCCCATCCAGCGCGACGAGGTGGCCTGAATGGCGCTGGTCTCTGTCCGCAATCTGACGCGCATCTTTGACGTGTCGAAACCGTGGCTGAACCGGCTGATCGAACGGACACCCAAGGCGTTGCTGACGGCCGTTTCGGACGTGTCCTTCGAGATCGAGGAACGCACGGTCTACGCGCTGGTGGGCGAAAGCGGGTCGGGCAAGTCGACCATCGGCAAGATGCTTGTGGGGCTGTTGCGCCCGTCCGAGGGCAATGTCGACATTCGCGGCATTGACCTGGCACATGAGACAGATGCGGACAGGATCGAGAGTATCCGGTCGGACATCCAGATGATCTTTCAGGACCCCTATGCGTCCCTGAACCCGCGATGGCGTGTGCGGGACATCATAGCCGAACCTGTGGCTGCACGCGGGGGAGCGACGGAGGGATTGTCGGAACGGCTGTTGGAACAGGTGGGACTGAGCGCGCGGGACGCGGGCAAGTTTCCGCATGAGTTTTCCGGCGGGCAGCGCCAGCGGATTTGCATCGCGCGGGCGCTGGCGTCTGAGCCCAGGCTGATCGTGTGCGACGAGCCGACTTCGGCACTGGATGTCTCCGTGCAGGCGCAGGTGCTGAACCTGATGAGCGATCTGAAGGATGAGTTTGGGCTGACATACCTGTTCATCAGCCACGATCTGACCGTCGTGCAGCACATGGCCGACCGGATCGGCGTGCTGTATCTTGGCCGGCTGGTGGAGGAGGCGGACCCCGAAACGCTCTTTGAAGACCCCAAGCATCCCTACACACAGATGCTGCTGGCGGCGGCCCCGAAACTGGACGGCTTTGGCCGCGAGGTGGCCCCACCGCAGGGCGAGATCCCCGACCCGATCAACCCGCCGCCCGGTTGCGCCTTCAACCCCCGCTGTCCCTTGGCGGCTGAGCGGTGTCGGACGGAACGTCCGGTGCTACGCGATGTGCGGGGCGCGCGGGTCGCTTGTCATTTCGCAGAGTGAGCGGTGCGCCGGTGCGGGATCAAGGCCAAAGGCCGCCGCACCATCGCCGGGCCGCCCCCCGGCACGGCGATACGTAAACGTCTGTGAAATGCGCGATCAGTGCGCTACCGCGACATCCATAAATCAAGCAGATCACAGGTTGGATCGCCGCACCGCGGCCCGTCGACGGTGCGGCTTGTACTCCTAAACCCGTCCCGCGATTGGCGCAGGCACGCCCTGCGGCAAAACCTGTTTCTTGGCTTTGCTGCGGGCCACCTTGCCCTTGGGTGGATAAACCAGCTTGGACGCCTCGACCATGAACGCACCACCTGCAAACATCCCCGGCATCGCGCGCCCCACCCGTTCGAACATCGGGCCGGACTTCATCCACAGCCGCTTGGCCGACGGGAACTGATAGAGCGCACCCACATGCCGTTCGGGAAGGAACTGGTGTTTGCGCAATTGCGTCTCCAGTTGGCTGGCCGAGTAGGGCCGACCGAACCCGAACGGCGTCCGGTCGCGCCGTGACCAAAGCCCTGCACGATTCGGGACGATGAACAGCGCCTTGCCCCCCGGCCCCAGCACGCGCCACGCCTCTTCCAGCAGGTCAAATGCCCGTTCCGAGGTCTCGAGCCCGTGCAGCATGATCAGCTTGTCGACATGGCCCGTTTCAATCGGCCACAGCGTCTCTTCTGTCAGGACCGAGACGTTGGGCGCGTTCGCGGGCCAGGGCATCACGCCTTGCGGTCCGGGCATCAGCGCAATCACGCGGCGGGCGTCGGCGAGGTAA
>CAZRUV010000024.1:6870-35467 GCA_964603315.1 uncultured Rhodobacterales bacterium | reverse complement strand
TCGATGACACCCAGCCTTAGGGTGTCATTCTGCCCCCAGCCGGAGCAGACCCCAAACCGGGACGACCGGACGGGGCGGATTACCTCAATCTCATTCAGCTGGAATTCTCCGGTGACCGGGTGGCGCATATCACGCTTGATCGCCTGTCACGGGGGCCGCACCGATATCTCGACACCCGGCTTGATGGCACCGAGGCCTGCATCGAAACGCGGCTTGGCGGTCAGGCGGAAATGGCGTTTGGCATCAGAGGCGGCTCCAAGCGCCCCTATGCGCGGCTCGATCTCGCGCCCTCGGGCTCGGCCCATCTGCTGCAAGCCGATCATCGCAAAAAGCTGGCGACAGACCCCTTTGACCTCTTCCCCCATGCGACCAGTCGCCTGCTGGGGCAGATGGTCGACGCAATTCAGGCGGACAGGACCCCGCCCTGCGCGGCGGCCGACAACATTCATACGCTTGCCCTGATGCTGGCAGCGTATGATTCAAGCGATGCGGGTGGCGCGCAGGTCGACCTTGCGCCCTATTACAGCTCCGGTTTGCCGCAGGGTTCTGGCGGGGCTACCGGCGAATAAGCCTGCTGCGGAACGTGAGGCCGGCTGCGATGGCGATGCCGATCAGGTCGGTGCGCCAATCCCCCGAGATCATGCAAAGCGCGCCGCCCAGCAGGATCAGCCGGACGATCAGGCCTGCCGGCCCCATGAACCAGGCCTGCACGGCGCTGGCCAGCAGGTAGACGCCGATCAAGGCGGTCACCAGATTTTGCAGGCTGACATACCACGGTGCCTCCATCAAAAGACCGGGGCTGTAGAAAAACATGAACGGTACGATGAACGCGGCCAGACCCACCTTGAAACTGGTGATCGATGTCCGCATGGGTTCGGACCCGGCTATGGCCGCCCCGGCATAGGCGGCAAGCGCGACCGGCGGCGTAATCGCCGAGACGACGGCGAAGTAGAAGACAAAGAAATGCGCGATGAGGGGTGTGATCCCGATCTCGATCAGGCCCGGCGCCACGACCGATGCAGCGACAGCATAGGCCGCCGTCGTGGGCATCCCCATGCCGAGGATCACCGAGATCATCATGGCGAAGATCAGGGCCAGCAGCGTGCTTTGCTGCGCCAGATCGAACAACAGGCTCGAAAAGCGCGCCCCGACACCGGTGAGGGAGATGACGCCCACGATGAGACCGGCACAGGCGCAGACGACAATGATCTGCAGCGACATCCGCCCACCATTGCCAAGCGCCTCGTAGATCGCGCGCGGCCCCATCCGGTAGGGCGTGAGCCAGCTGACAACGGCGGCAGAGGCAATGGCGAGCGTGCCCGCACGGATCACCGAATAGCCGCTGAACAGCGCGCCGATCAGGATGATGATGGGCAGGAAGAGGTAGGCCTGACGCGCCAGATCCGACAGCTTGGGCAATTCGTCCGCGCGCATGCCGCGCATGCCCGTGCGGCTCGCCTCGAAATCCACCATGAAGTAGATCGACGCGAAATAGAGGATCGCCGGGATCAGCGCGGCCACCACCAGTTCGGTGTACGGAATGCCTGTGATTTCGGCCATGATGAAGGCGCCCGCCCCCATGATCGGGGGCATGATCTGCCCACCCGTCGAGGCGGCCGCCTCGATCGCACCCGCCGATTGTGGCCGGTATCCGACCTTCTTCATCAGCGGGATGGTCAGCGACCCGGTCGAGACGACATTTCCGGCTGACGTGCCGTTGATCATGCCCATCAGCCCCGACGCGAGGACCGACACCTTGGCCGGGCCGCCGCGCGCGCGCCCCGCTGCGGCAAAGGCGAAGTTGACGAAGTAGTCGCCGACCTTCGAGCTTTGCAGGAAGGCGGCGAAGATGATGAACAGGATGATGTAGGTCGAGGACACCGCCGTTGTCGGGCCGAGCACGCCGTTGTCCGTGAAGATGTAGGTAAAGAACCGCTTGGCGTCGTATCCCCTGTGTTCCAGAAATCCGGGCATCCACGGCCCGAGAAACGCATATCCGATAAACACGGCGGCGATGATCACCAGTGTCAGGCCAGCCAGCCGCCGGGTCAGTTCCGCGATCAGCACGACGATGACAAAAGCCGCCCATCCGTTGTTGGGATCGGCAAAGGGTGTGCCCGCGCGCAAACGCAGCGACAGGGCGTCCAGACTGAACAGGATAAACCCGCAGCTGGCGAGGGTCGCGACGATCAGCGCTACATCGGCAAGCGGCAGTTGCCCCTTGCGCGCCGGGTAGGCCCAGCTTGTCGCCACCGCGAGCAATGTGCCACCGGCCAGCGTCCAGCCGTAATAGGCGAGTGTCCAGTCTGGCGGCGCCGAGGCACCCGGCGCGAGCAGCGCAGCAGCGGCGATCAGTGATCCGAGCGCGATCAAGGTCGCGGCCAGCGCCACGGCGCCCAGCCAGACAGACGCGCGCGCGGCAGGACCTTCGATGGCGGGACGTATGGACATGGCGGCCGTTGTGCCAAACCCCAGAACCAGCGCGCCCGCGATGTGCAGAATGCGAAAGGTCCACGTTTCCAGCGGCGCGATGTTCAGCACATAGAGGTGCCAGCCGCTGTAGAGCGCGCAGGCCAGAAAGCCGATCCGCGTCAGCGCAACGGTCGGAGCGACACCGGAATCGTCCGGCGCGGATTTGGTCGCCGGTTCTGCGTTCGCTTGCGCGTCAGTCATCTGGTCGGTCCATCCGCTGCATCGGAAAGGCACCCCGCGCGGCGGGGTGCCTTTGTCGTCGTCGTCACGTCGTCAGACCCTAGCCTTCGAGTTCGGCGGGGATGTCAAATCCGTTCTCGCGGAACCAGCGCACCGCGCCGGGGTGCCATGGCAGGAACGTGTTCTTGTCGAAGTTTTCCGGCAGCGTTTCCACTGCGGCCTTGTGGATCTCGAGCATCTTCGGGTTGTTGCCCATCACGGTGTCGACCACTTCGTAGACAAAACTTTCCGGCAGATCCGCATGCCCGATCGCAAAGTTCCACATGGAAACGCTCAACTGATCTTCGGACAGTGACGGGTAAGTGCCAGCCGGAATGGTGAAGGTGGCGACCGGTTGCGATCCCACAACTGCGGCCTGCTCTTCGGGGGTGAAGCCGAAATACGTGACGCTCGTCTGGGCGTCCAACTGGCTGAAGGCAGGGTACGGCAAGCCGCCGGCCCATGTGTAGACGTCGATCAGACCATCCTGAAGCTGACCGGCAAGGTCAGCCGCGCCGCCATTGCGGAACTCGACGTTCTTGCCCATGTCTTCGAGGATGCGCGGCCAATAGGTGCCGGGTGTGCCCCCTGCGGGTCCGACACCGACCACGGCGCCGTCAGGGATATCGGCAAAGCTGCTGATGCCGGAGCTGGCCAGTGTGACCGCGTGAAATCCGGTTTTGTACATCGGAAAGATCGCGCGGATCTGGTCGTGTTTCAGGCCGGGCGCAAGTGCGCTGTTGCCGTTCAACGCGTCAAAGGCAGGGCCCATCGTGACCATCGCCATATCGAGGTCGCCGGTCTGTACCAGCGCCGCGTTCTGCACCGGGCCGCCCGTAACCTCGGTGCCGCCGGGAATGCCAAGCGTTTCGGACACCAGATTGGCCCATCCCGCGCCGTAGACAAAATAGGTGCCACCCTGGCTGGCCGTGCCAACCGAGAAACTGTCGGGCCAGTCGCTGCGATCCTGTGCCGAGACGGCAGATGCAGCCAGACCCAACGTGCCAGCCAGTGCAAGCGCGCCGATGACTTTGAGGGATTGAGGTGTGATCATGATGTCCTCCTGTCTGGTGAAGCATTCTTGGGTGATGCTTCTGAATCTTCTGGGTAAGTTAACTTGAGATAGAATGATGCGCGCATTTGGACAGAGCAAGCGTGCCCTGCCCGCCCGTCAGCGCCAAAAGCCGCATGATTGCAAAGGCCTCTTTCCGCTACACGATTTCGTGACAACCCACTGATCCCGCGAGAAAACGCCGCTGGCGCAAAGTGGCGTGCGCAGTGTCGGCATCTGCTGGAACTCTGTCTGCGACGCCTCTATGTTGTATTGCGTGCTGTCCCGGTTTAGCACGGTGCGGTTGTGTTTGGACTGGCCAAACGCGTTTCTTGGTACGAGGTCAGAGTATTTGTCGATGCAACACACGCTGCGCCTCAGCCGGTCCCAGATCAAACAGTCCGAGCCTGCCCGGTGGCAGGCGTTTGACGCGGCCATGGTGGCCAAGCTGAACACGGCATATCCCGGTCGCTTTGATGACAGGCTGGGCGCTTATGTGACCTGGTCGCGCAAGCGCGCGCAGGATTGCGGCTTTTCCACCGACCAGCATATCTACGATCTGGTCGAAGCGGCCTGCGTCAGCGGCGGCACCATGTGGACGGATGCGGCATTTGAACGGATCATGTCCGCGCCGTTGAAAACCCGCGAGGAAAAGGCGGTTGACGTGCGGCGGCGCTTTGTTCTCGCGCAAGATGCGGCGGCAGCCACCTGATGAATGATTTCAGCACCACACAAGGCACCGGCGATGCCGTTCAGGCCTGTCCGGCCAATTGCAAGGACGCCATGGACATGGTGATGGAGGATGTGAACCGCATCGGCCGGATCGAGGACGCGGTGGACCGAAACGTCGCCATCACCCAGGCCTACCGCGATCTGGGCGAGGCGATGCCCAAGAACCACTGGGTGCGTCTGGCGGGCTATGTCTCGACCCAGGGCGGGTGCGCGATGAAGAACTTTTATCCGTCGCACAAACCATTCATGGGATCACTGGCACAGACACTCGGCCGAATTGTTGTGAATCCTGGCGAAGCGCTCGATGCGCATCAAGGATGCGAACACAACGATTTTCACATCCGTTTATCCGCCGAACAAATTTATGCAGCAATGCGGGTATGACAAGCTCAAGGAATGTTTTGACAATGGCGAGTTGAATATCCATCCGGCATTGATGGAAGCATTGAGTAAAATGGATGCGGGTGACTTGCAAGGTGTGGCTGATGCGCTCGCAGTACATGAACAGATGAACGTGGTCCAACCGGTCTACGAGCGCCACGAGGACACGTTTGATGCCATGCAGAGGGCTGACGGCATGACATTCGGCGATCAGACATCCATCCCCGTCGCTTACGAATGCACGCGGGACAATCTTGTGCCGCTTGGAGATCTTGAAATTCAGCAGCCACGTGACCGGGTCAAATACTACGGCCAACTGCTTGAGCGGATGTTCGAAATCGAGGGCAGGCAATGATGCGTCGGCGCGGGTTATTAGTCTTTGCGGCCTGTTTCGCGTTTTTTCTGGCGATTGGTTCGAGCATTACTTTTTTCAGGAGCACATCCCCCATGACGAAACCTGACCGTCCAATTGCAACGATCAAGGCACGTGTGCTGGATAGTATGGTTCGGTATATCGAAGCCAATCAGCTTTATGACCGCACCGACTTCACCGACTTTAACCGCAGGGAAGATTTGCGGTCCGAGGACCATCACGATTCCTTTGTCGATTACCTGACTGCGCGGGCGTCTGATCGGGCGATTGGCGAAGACCCGGGTGGTATCGTGATCCATTACGACCACCCCACCTGCCCCGTCGTGTTGCCTGCAGGTCGGCAATTCAAGTTCAGCCATGTCGGCGGCTATATCGACGAGATCGAGGCGATCTTTCCGTTGGAACCGCTCAGCTGGGACGATATGCAGATCGACCTGCAAGCCTTGATCAAACAGCTGGATGACGCGGGCTGGATACGCACAAAAGGGTATTTCAACTCAAAGACAAAAGTGCCGTTTTCCATCAGTTTTGAAGACTTCCTCGACAAAATTGGTCCGAAATGGGCACAGGTTGGGTACTGGGGGCAATGTGACGCGCCCGAAGACGTCAAGGTTTTTCTTGAGGTGCGCCATTTCAACAGCAGCGCTTCGGGATCGTTCATGCCGCCTGCTGCATTGTCCAAACCACTGCCGGACGACGCCGAGGACAAGTTCATTTTCCTGATGCGTTTCAAGGCCGAGGTGAATTCGGACCTTGCAGCCGAAATGGAACAGTTGCGCGACGCCCGCCGGGTGGCGCATGTCGGTGACCCGGAACAGCGCATACCCCTGTCGGTCTGGCTGGATGATCCGGACTGGCGGCCCGAAGGCTGGGACGGACGATTTCTGAAATAGACCAGCGTCAGCAGACGTTGATCACCGGCACACCCGTCACGATCTTGCCGCCATGGGCGGTGGCGTCCCCGACGCGCATGACCCCCTTGCCGTTGATCTTGACCTTGGACGACCCTTTGGAGTGTTTGTCCGGCCCCGGCATACCGGTGCACAGCGCGGCCCCGCCCTCGACCGCCCAGGGGATGCCGTTGAACTTCACATGGCTTTGCCCGGCCTGAATGACCGGCCCGCCCACATGGGGTTTCGGACCGGGGTCGACCTTGGGGCACACATGCATCATGCCGACAATGGCAAGGGGTTTGCTGGACATCTGGTTCTCCTACCCCGATTTCACGACGTTTCCGCCGCTTTTGCAAGGATGGCCTGCACATCCTCCTCGCTGGGCGGCTGAATGCGCAGCGGCATACCAGTTGCCACCAGATCATGGATCGAGGTCAGGAGCGCCCCGTTCGCATCCAGTGCATATTGCAGCATTGTTCCCGGTTCGGTGTGCTTTTCGGCGGAAAAGGCGTCGATCCCCTTCATGAAGCGCTGCTGCTGGTCCGGGTCAAAGGCCGGCAGATAGGTGCTGAGATGTTCGGGGCGGTAGTATTTGAAGAAATACGTTTCGCCGTCTTCATCCTCGACCTTTATGAACTTTTTCAGATGCGTCTTGAGCTTGGCCAGGGTGAGGCGGGTGTGAATGATGATGCCCCAGTTGTTGCCCCAGCCGTCCGACACATACCAGTCCCACGCATCGCCATAGCGGCTGACCTCAATCAGCCAAGGCCCAACCTCGGCCAATTCCTCGAACGCCGCCCCGTCAAAGAGACAGCGCGCCGGGTCCGGAAAGGCTTCGGCGCAGATCGGGATATCGGGGTTGATCGACGCGTCCAGCAAAAGAAACGCCCGCATCGGCGGGGTTTCGGTGTCCTTGGCCTTGGCGCGCGCGTCCGCGTCGGCCTGCACGGGTTCAAACACCAGATCATCCAGTGCCAGATCTATCGCCTCTTTTTCGGGCGGGGGAGACAGGAATTCGGGCAGGCTCATGCGGCGGCGTCTTTCGGTTTCAGTTCGGCCAGATCAGTCGGTGACAATCCAGGGTTGATGTCAAGTATGCGCGGCACACCATCCGGTGCGATGGCAATCTGCAGAACAAAAGCGCCCAGGCTGGGCATCGCTGTAACGACAGCCTCGGCGAGGAGCGTGATATCGGTGCTGGCGGGCAAAAGACGGTTGCGGGCACAGGTGCTGACCGGTTCGATGGTCCCGCCGGAACACATGAAGCGCGCCTCCGTGACATGACTCATGTCGGTGAAGGGAAACAGGTGCAGCAGCGGTGGCGCATCGACGTCATCCCATGCCTGCAAAACCCGCAATTGCTGGACGGTCGGGGTGGCGAGCCGCGCGCGCACCGCAGGTTCCAGCGGCATACCGGCGGGGATCAGCCGCAAACGTCCGCCGTCCTGCCAGCTTTTGATTGTCAGCTTTGGCATGACATCCTGAGGTGCAGTTTCGGGCACTGGATCGACGGGCAACAGTGTACCGGTCTCCGGGTCTTTGGCGACTGCCAGGGATCGCCAGGGAATGCGCCAGGCATGCGCCTGCAAGGCTTCGGGCCAAGCGGCGATGTCGGTCATTCTGAAACGGGACAGCAGCTCACTCATCTGCGGCACGCTCCTGATACATGCTGGCCAGAAAACTGCGCAGGTCATCGGCCACCTGCACAGGGACCCCCGATTTGGTGCGACGCCAGAAAATCTGGCCCGCGTCATCCGGCGTCACGCCAATAAGCAACTCTCCGTCCTTCAGCGCGGTCGAGGTAAAGGGCAGCGGCGCGCCGTCGGCCAAAGGCAGGGCGCGGGGCAAAACGGCGGTTGAGTAAATGACCGAGATAAAGTCTTGGGCCTGCCCGGCCCCGGCGGGCAGATCAAAGGTCGCAATCGCATCCCCGAAATAGCTGACATAGCCGTAGGTGGTCAGGAAGGTGCGCAGCGCCTCCGGCAACGGGCGCCCCAAGGTCGCTTCGATGGCTTTCAGTTCACCCTCGGGTTCGGGCGTGCTGCCGGTGTAGTATGTTGCCCACGCAGCGCGCGTTTCTTCAGCAATGACAAAGCCGGTTTCGGGGTCCTCAACCCGGGTGCCAAACCACTTTTCGGTCGCTGCTGGGGCCGCGTCCGGGGTCAGCCCTTCGACAAAGGCGGAGAAGGTGTCGGCGATCTGCGCAAGCTCGTCGCTGTCGTTCAGGTGCCAGATCTGGCCCACATTCGGCACGAGTTCCATCAACACGAGGTCATGTCCGCCGTATTCGCTGGCGACGGGCAGGTATCCGTCCGGCGTGACGCCACGCGCAAAGGTGATGTTTTCCGGCGACAGCAAGCCTGACACATGCCCCCCGCCGAGATCAGAGACAAACCGGGCATCGGTCCCCTCGCCCCAGCTTGCAAACCCGTAAGTGCTCAGAAACGATACATAATCGGCTGGCAATGTGACGCCCGCCATATCGCGGATCTGCGCAATCTGGACATCGGTCGCAGGTGTCAAACCTGCGCCCATCCAGACCGCGAGGGTTGCTGCCGATATGTCGAAACCGGCCATCAGTTCCGCAACGCCAAACCGTTGATGAAATCAGTAAATGTGTCCGCCACCGTCCACAGCGCGGTATTGTTGCCGTGTCCCCATGGGTCGTCCGATGCGGTCCAGTACAGGATAGCGCCCGGTGTTTCGGCAAAGTCCATCAGGACCTGATCCGCGCCTGCATTGCCGGCCACTGGCATCACGCCTTGCGGCCAGCAGGGCAACCCCATCTCTGGCTGGTCCGTCCATGCATGCGTCATCGAACGCGCGATGCTTTGTGGTGTTTCCAGATGCGCAACCGATCCCGTTCTGGATTCCGTCTGCCCCGCCACCGATCGTGCGAAGGTAAACCGATCCGGAACGGTCAGCATCCATCTGCAAAACCCGTATGTCTGCAAAAACGCGACATAGTCATCAGGCAAAGGACCGGGCGCAAGGTTCCGGATTTCGGCGATCTGCGCCTCTGATGCAGGTGCAATGTTCAGGCGATTCCAGAACGAAAGCGTGGCCGGGGGGATTTTGAACACGTCAGTCACCTCAGAACAGATCGTTGTTTACGATGGAGTTGCCGCCAGCATGGGCAACGCCACCTGCAGATGAAAGATGGATTGCCTCTGGAACGTAACCGACGGTGCCATCCTCGAAATGGTGCAGGTTGTAGCCGGACGTGTCGGGCGGAATATAGTTGGGATCGGCCTCGAGCAGTTGTTCGGTCAGGCGGTCGGCATCAATGCCCGCATCTCCCGAGACTTCCCACAGGTCGTGTCGTCCGCCCATGACATGATCATCGAATACAGGAAACCCGTCGCGGTATTCGATGTGCGATACGGTACTGCCATCGGGCAGAACCTTGGGTTCCGCAAATTCAAAGACACCATTGCCATCCGGACCGGGGGGGCCGCCGCGCCATTGACCGTTTGGCCCGTCATTCGGCATCGGCTGCCGCCGGGTGTTGCGCAGTTTCCGGCAATCTCGGCAATTGGGATTGCCATTGCGCACTTGCCGCATCGCGGCGCGTACGCGTTCGGTCGCCGCACGCCGTGCTGCGGCCACCTGGTCAAGGCCAAGACCCGCCGCCTGCAACCCGCGGCGTCCCGCCGCTGCAAGTTCGTCGGAGGCGCGCAACACCGTCTCGAGCGCGCGGGCCGTGCGAGGCGCGATGCGGGCGATCTTGCCGATCTTCCCGGCGTCACCGACATACGGGATCATGCCCAGCAGGCTTAGCCCCACGCCAAGCACATCGGCGGCGTTTCGGTGTCCTTGGCCTTGGCGCGCGCGTCCGCCTGCACGGGTTCAAAGACCAGATCATCCAGTGCCAGATCTATCGCCTCTTTCTCGGGCGGGGGAGACAGGAATTCGGGCAGGCTCATAGTCTTGATTACCTTTAGGCTGCAGGCTGCGACAACCGAAAACGGCCATCCATGTCGTCGCCCGTCCAGGAAAAAAGAATGCTGTCCGTGGACGGAATAAACGGGTTCAGTTCGATGAGTCGCGCAACTCCGGATTGCAACAGTACCGCATCAGCGACGTAAGATGACAACGGTGCGCTTTCGTTCACAGCCGCCACGAGGGTCTTCAACGCACTCAGTGCATCGGCCTCATCTATGCGGCGGTGCGCTTCCGGATAGAGCGGGCAAGCACCACGAAACCGGTTGTCTTCGACAAAAACCCTGAACTCGCGACCACGATCCATGTCTACCCAGGGTCTCACGACAATTGATACAGGATCATCGTTTTGTACCCGTGCCAATGCATATTTTCCAAGCCGCGAGTCGGGCCAGCGCAACACCCCGATGGCCTCTTGTGTTGAGCGCACCGGCGCATATGCGAAGGGACATTCCTTCGGCATACCGAACCCTGTTCTTATGAAAGCACCGCCGTCGTACCTTTGAATATTATCATCAAGCCACTGTTCAACGTCGTCTGAGAACGCAAGCACGTCTTGGATCCCCATCGCTTGGCGTATCGGGCTCCAAGCAGAAGCGAATGCGAGTGTGT
This sequence comes from uncultured Rhodobacterales bacterium, assembly GCA_964603315.1. Taxonomy (GTDB): domain Bacteria; phylum Pseudomonadota; class Alphaproteobacteria; order Rhodobacterales; family Rhodobacteraceae; genus Tateyamaria. Next base: position 24,792 of record CAZRUV010000024.1, on the reverse strand, counting down.
TCGCCTGATCCAGAACCAGGCATTCACCAGCAAGAGACACATCCCTCAGCGTCCAAAGCCAGTTTTCGGCCAGTGTCAGTTCGATAGGGTCGGCGTAAGGCACGGGCTCAGAACTCTACGCGCTTTGCAGACACCAGATCGTCGGGTATGCGCCAGCGGGGTCCACCGTCACCGTCGTCGAACAATGCTTCGAAGATGAACGCGCGAAAACTGTCAGCGACAGTGCCGATGGGCATTGGTTCGTCGCTTACGTCTTCCCAGTTATCCATGTTGCGCCAGAACCATTTCACAGCACCAAAGTCGTCGTCGGAAATCGAGAGACAAAGAGAACTGCCGGTCGTGTCGTGGGCAAAGGCCAATAGTCCGAACTCCCTGAGACTCGACACATTGTCTACGGTGTTTTTTGCCGAAAAGTCGGACCAATGAAAGATGCTGTCGACGGCCTCTTCATCCTCGGCGAAAATAAAATCATCCGTTGGGTCTTCGGTATTGTGTTCAAAGAGCATCGGAAAAACCGTGCCGCCTTTGTACCGTGTGATGAATGCCTTGAAGTCATCCGGTAACCGCCCGTTTTCACTCTCCCACTGGGCAACCATTTCTAATGTTGGCGGTGGACCCGGATCAGGATCGCCTGCATTGTAAGGGGGTTCTTTGATATAGACGGTATCCGCCATCAAAACTCCTTTCCGGTTTGTGTCTTTCCAAACAAAGCTTGGCCCCCGGCATGGCCGGCATATGGGTCATTGTTGATCTTGCTAGGGACAAGTTGCATCGACGTTCCGTCTTGTTTGTGGTGCCAGGTATAGCCGTCGGGTCGGGTCCAGTTGGCATTGCCGGTCTGTTTTTTGAACATCTCGTCTGCCAGTGACATGTCTTTGCGCGAACTGCCTGTTTGTGGGATTTTGACTTCGCCCTTTGAGAAATCGTCGAACTTCGGAAAGCCGTTTTCATACTCAATGGATTTTTTCGGGTCGATCGCTTTGGCCAAGTCACTCCCTGGCGTTGGCACCCATTCCCCGTCACCGCGCCCGTCCGGTGGGTTCCAGTTTCCGCCCTTACCGCTTTTTGGTGTCGAGGCGTATTGCTGACCTTTCTTGAGCGCGGCCTCATCGAGGCATGCTTTGGTTCCGTTGCAGGACTTCAGCGCTTTTTTGTAAGCTGCGTCGTTGCGCTTGAGCTTCCAGAAATCTGTTGCCAGGTCCTCTGTTTTCCGGAAACTCTTGGCCATGCCGGATGCGATGTCGTCCACCATCTTGCCCAGATGCCTGAGCTTCAGTGCGGTACGTCCACCCTTCACCGCGTCACCTAACACTGGCACAAATCCGATGACGTCAAAAACTGCACCTGTCCAGTCACCCTTGACCAGGGATTTGCCAAGGGCCGCTGCATCCGCCGCTGTTCCCGCCGGAGGTGGTAGGGCCCCGCCCGCAGCAAGACCGGCGTCCACTGCAAATTCACCGTACTTTCTTGAGATATCGCGAAATTCTAGGGCGCTTTTTTTGACCTGGCCGACATCGTGCCCGTTTTTACTTGCAAAATCAGCCATCTGCGGCCTCCGCATTGTCCCACCAATGGGCTTCGCTTGCGTTTAGGATCGCATGGACGGCCTGTGCGTCGGTGACGGTTCCATCAAGGAATTGCTCGACCCGTTCCAATTCAGATAGATCGCTACGTGCCAAAGCATCCCGAAAACCGTCAAACAGATAAAAATTCGAACCGATGTCGAACATCATGCCGACGAAATAGGCTTGTGCCGCGGGCTCGTTCAGGCCGTTTCGACGTGCCAGTTCACGGGCTCGGATCACACGCTCGGTCCGGCCTTCCTCTGTCAGCACATAATACAAATCAGGGTGGTGTGGCTCCATCACGTCTTTGATGTACCACGCGGCAAAAGCTTCGTCCGATTGGGCATAACCGGAGGCCATCTGTGCTTTTGTCATTTGCAAGGGCACGGCGACTACACTCCCGTCGGATCACTTGCCCTTGCAGTCCTGCGCGAAAGGCTTGTCGGATTTCAGAGCGTCGACCTGATCGGGGGCACCGGCGGTGAAATCGACCTTGGGAGATTTGACCTTGAGGTGCTTGGTCTTGATCGTCACGCCGCTGTTGTCGATGATGATGGTCCCGCCCGGGCCGCCGATCACGAACTTTTCCTTGGCGTGCAGCGTGTGCTTGGTCGTGCGGTTAAAGATGCTTTTCTTGGCCTCCAGATCGTAGCTTTCGCCGATCTTGGTATCCATCATCTTGCCGACAGAGGTGGTCAGCACGTTGCCGACCAGCACGTTCTTGGCCACGCCAACCTGTTCGGTGGACCCCTGCCCGATCGTCTCTTTCTTGAACCGCTCCACGGTCAGGTTCATCGTGCCCGAGGCCGGCATGATCATGCTCAGCAGACGGCCCATCATCGACGCCTTGCCCAGCTGATCCGCACCACCGGCGGACCGGTGCTGGCCCGAGCCGGAGAACTGGCCCTTGGACGTAATGGCGGCCAGTTCGTTGGGCAGGTCCGATACGCCTGCGACAATCCCGGCAAAGTCACCGACGCCGCCGCCGGATCCGGACTTGTTCACACCCTTCTGCATGAACTTGCCGCCTGCCTGCACCAGCGGTTGCAGCATCTTGAGAAGGCCACCGCCCATGCCTCCGACCGTGATGGACTTGTTCGCGCCAATGCGCTCCATCTGGTTGGCCGCCACGTTCAGCGAGGCGTTAAGCCCGATATTCTCGACCCGGTTGGAGCCGACATTGGCGCTTTGGTCGTTGAGCACGCGGGTGGTCTGATCCTTCTGGGCGTGGATCTGCATGTTCTCCTCGCCCGCCTGCGCCTCAAAGCTGATCTCGTTAAAGCCCTGGCCCTCGTGGCTGTCGGCGCGGATCACGTGTTTGGTCTTGTGTGCGGGCAGCACGTAAGGACGGTCGGTCTTGCCGTTGTAGACACTGCCCGTGACAAGCGGCTTGTCCGGGTCGCCTTCGAGGAACTCGACAACCGCCTCCATCCCGATGCGCGGAATGACCATGCCGCCATATTCCTGGCTCGCCGAATGCTGCATCACGCGGCAGCGCATCGACCATGCGGCATCAAGGTCCCAGTGAAACTGCACCAGGATACGACCATATTCGTCGCAGTCGATCTCGCCATCGCCCACAACCATCGCGGTCTGGGGGCCGTGGATACGCGGCATCGGCGTGCGTCGTTCGGGACGGAACGGCGCGGTGTCGGGCATCAACACATAGGTGCCCTCGTAGTCTTTTTCCTGCTTGTCCTGTTCCTGCGTGCCATAGACCTGCGCGCGCAAGGAGTGATGCGCCTGCAGGCAGATGAACCGCTTGCCGGTCACGTTGGGGATCGGATCGCCCTTGAGCGTCACGCGCAATCCGGCGCCCAGTGTGGTGATGTTGCCCTTGGCGATGGCACGTTGGGTCTGGCCCTCTTCGGCCTCGACCCGGCGCGCGACGACGCCCTGCCCTTCGCCCGCGTTCAGGTAGTCACCGGGCCAGTCAAAGCTTTCCATCTGCCCATGGGCGTATTCGGCCCCGCCCACCGCCTCGACCTCCTGCGTCGCGGTCGGGATCTTGAAGTTGTACTCGGTCAGGCGCACGGCACCCGTGGTCATCCGCGCCCCGCCCTTCCAGCTGTGAAAATGCTCTTCTTCGGCAAGGTGCAGCCGTTCGATCCCGAAATAGGGGCGCGCGGCGTTGGGAATTTCGGCGTGGCTGTGGGTGCTGTCGGTGGCAACCATCGTGTGATTGCCCGCCGTGTGCTCCCAGCTCCAGCTGATGCCGAACCGCTCCAGCATCCGCTGAACAAAGGCGGCGTCGCTTTCGTTGTACTGCACGGTGTATTCAAGCTCGGGATAGTCATCGACCAGCCGCAGCTCGAAATGGGGGCCGCCCAGACCGCTATAGGCGTCGAGCACCTGACTGACGATCTGGTCGACCGTCATGTCGTGGAAAATGCGATTGTTCCGCCGCAGGCCCGCCACGTGCAACCAGGGCCGCAACACCAGATCGTAGCGGCTGCCGTTTTCCTCGGCCCCGGCCCAGCGGGCCTCGGCCACGATCCCGTCAAAGAACCGTTCGCCCTCTTCGGAACTGATCGACACCGTGGCGTGCGTGCCCAGAAGGTCATCGAGTTTGATGTCGTGATCAATCGACAGCGCCTCGACCCGCCATTCGAAATTGCCGGAGATTTCCTCGGTGCCGTTCATACGCAACAGCACCAGCACGTCCTCGCCAAGTTCGGTCGAAAGCCGCGAGCGGCGCGTGTCCTGGGTAAATGGGGCGTTCATAACATTCGCACTCCGCGAAAAGACTGATCAATTACAAAAGCGTAAGGGGGTTGTGTGCGGGGAACAAGGTGATTTTCAACCTGCAAGTGTCAGGCCATACATATCTGGTGGCGTGTGCCCGGACGGCCTCCAAATCTTGCCAAGCCGCCACTTTGGGCCGCACGATCTGCAGCAATCCGCCCACGGCGGGGCGCCTCTGTGGCTATGGGGTTGGCGCTTTCTGGGGTTCGACCACGGGCGTGACGGGGTCGTCTGGCGCGTTGAGCGTGGCCCAGGTCTCGTCCCGGATCGGGTTCGGCGGTGTGTCGCAAGCCTTGCGGTGCATGTTCACCTTGGCCACGAAATGCGCGGATATCGGGGCCGTGACGAACAGGAACGCCATGATCAGCACTTCGTGGATCGACGTTTCGCCCAAGGTGTAGGAATGGATGAGCGAGGCCAGCAGCAGCATGCCGATGCCCACCGTGCCAACCTTGGTCGGCGCGTGCAGGCGCGTCATGGAATCGTCAAAGCGCAGCAAACCGATGGCCCCGACAATGACAAAGCCGGACCCGATCAGCAGGCTCAGCGCGGTGGCGATATCTCCGATCCCGTTCATTCGATGATGTCCCCCCGCAGCACAAAGCGCGCCAGCGCCACGGTGGACACAAAGCCCAGCATGGCGATCAGCAGCGACACTTCGAAATAGATCTGAACGCCCTGGTATATGCCCAGCATGACGACGATGCCGAGCGCGTTGATCACCATCGTATCAAGCGCCAGAATGCGGTCGCCAACGGTCGGTCCCATGACCAGCCGGATCATTGACAGGATTTGCCCGGCCACCAGCGCCACAAAGGTGACGATGATGGCGATGTCGAGAAACTGCGTTGCAAAGCTCATGAGAAGATCTCCAGCAGGCGGGCTTCATAGCGCGATTTGATCTCATCGCGGACCCCGTCCGGGTCATCGGTGTGCAGCACGTGAACAAGCAGGCTGTGCCCTTCGGTCGACAGGTCCGCCGACACCGTGCCGGGCGTCAGCGTGATGGTCCCGGCGAGCACGGTGATCGCTTCGGGCTGTGTCAGCTTCAGCGGAACAACGATCCACGCCGGTTTCAGACGTGCATTGGGCACCGTCAGCACGATCCACGCGACCTCGATATTGGCCACAATGATGTCCCAGATGACAATTACGCTGTAGCTGATCATCCGGCCCAGCCGAAAGCCGCTGGGCCGGTCCGGCCACCACACGGCTGTCATCGCCGGGATGATAACCCCGAGGATGATGCCAAAGACGGCCATCCCCGCCGTCACCTCGTTTTGCAGCAGGACCCAGACAACCGCCAGCAGCAGTGTCAGCAGCGGGTGCGGGAACACGCGATGCAGGATGCGGCTCATCATGTCACTTGTCCTCCGTCTTGGGTTTGCTCAGCTTGCCGGGCGTGCCGACCACCGTGGCGATGTAGTCATCGGGTGCAAACAGCGTGGCCGCCATGCGTGTGGTGTAACCGTGCACCTGCCCGGCAAAAACCGTGTGTGCGATCAGCATCGCCACCAGACCACCTGCCGCGACGGCGGACAGGACACCGGGCGGGTCACGCTCCGGCGCATCGTCATCTGGGGCGTCAACCCCGTGCGCCTTCCAGAACACGACGCTGCCCGCCCGGGCAAAACCCAGAATGCTGATCAGGCTCGAAATCAGGACCACGGCCCAGATCCACGCCACCTGTTCGGTGCCAAAGCCCGCGTCGAGCACCAGCAACTTGCCCAGAAACCCGGACAAGGGCGGCAGACCCGCCATGGCAATCGCCGCGACAAAGAACATGCCCGACACGAGCGCCGTCCCGGCCATGGGCCGTTGCGGCGTCAGGTCCACCGAACCGCGCGCATTGCGCACCATGTCCGCAATCAGGAACAGAAGCGCCGCCGCAAGGGTCGAATGGATGATGTAGTAGAGCGCCGCCGCAATCCCTTCGGGCGTAAAGAGCGCGATGGACACCATGACCATCCCCATGGACCCGATGACAGAATAGGTGATCAGCCGGTCGAGTTTCTTGGCGGCCAGCACACCCACCATCCCGATGGCGAGCGAGATCAGCGCGGCAGGCAGCAGCCACTGCCCATGCAGGCCCGCCGTGATTTCCAGCTCGGGCGGGAAGATCATCGTGTAGACCCGGATGATCGCATAGGCCCCGATCTTGGTCATGATCGCAAAGAGCGCGGCCACCGGCCCCGGCGCTTCGGCATAGCTGGAGGGCAGCCAGAAATGCAGCGGCACCACCGCCGCCTTGATTGCGAAGACCAGCAAGAGCAGCACGGCTGCTATGCGAATGCCCACGGTTTCCTCGGGGCTGATCTGCGTGACGCGCTGCGCCAGATCCGCCATGTTCAGCGTCCCCGTCTCGGCATAGATCGCACCGAGCGCAAACAGGAACAGGGTCGAACCGATCAGGTTGAAGAGCACATATTGCACCCCTGCCTGCAGCCGCGCATTGCCGCCCGAGTGGATCATCATCCCGTAGGACGCGATCAGCAGCACTTCGAAGAACACAAAGAGGTTGAAAAGGTCGCCGGTCAGGAATGCGCCCAGAATACCCATCAGCTGGAACTGGAACAGCGGGTGGAAGTGCTTGCCCATGTTGTCGCAGCCGGAGCCGACGGCATAGAGCAGCACAAAGAGCGACAGGACCGCTGTCAAGAGCACCATCATCGTAGACAGCGAATCTCCGACGAGCACGATGCCAAAGGGCGCGGCCCAATCACCAAGTTGATACAGCAGCACCGTACCGTCCGACACCTGCCAGGCAAGAGCGGCGGCGATCACCACCTGTGCCACCACACCGGCCAGCGAGAACACCCGCTGGATATTGATGTGATAGCGCGCCGCCAGCACGATGAACGGGGCCAGCAGCGCAGGCAGGATGATGGGAGCAATCAGCCAATGGGTCATGGCTGCTCCTCCACCGGGTGACTGTCATGCTCGTGCGGGGCGTCGTCCACATGATCGTCGTCCGAACCGAGGAACGCGCCCAGACCCACCATGACCACAACCGCCGTCATGCCGAAGGAAATCACGATGGCCGTCAGCACAAGGGCTTGCGGCAGCGGGTCGGTATAGGTCTCGACCCCGTCGCGCAGCACAGGCGGCGCGCCCACGACAAGCCGGCCGGAGGTGAACAGGAACACGTTGACCGCATAGGTCAGCAGCGAGATGCCCAGGATCACCGGGAAGGTGCGCAGGCGCAGCAGCAGGTAGATGCCACCGGCGGTCATGACCCCGATGACGATGGCCACAAGCAATTCCATTATGCGGCCCCCTCTTCCGTATCGCGCGACGGATCAATGTCCATCGGATGGTCACTGTCGTCGTCATGGGCGCGACGCGCCAGCCGCGAGAAGCTTTCCAGCGACAGCATCACGGCACCCACCACCGCAAGGAACACGCCCAGATCAAAGAGCGCGGCGGTGGCCAGCTCAAACTCGTTGAACGGCGGAATGCGGACATAGGTGAAATCCGAAGTGAGGAACGGTTTGCTCACAAACCACGACCCGATGCCGGTGAACCCGGCGATCAGAACCCCGGCGCCAATCACCCCATGATAGGGATAGCGCAGGCGCGCAGAGGTCCAGGCAAAGCCGCTCGCCATGTACTGCATCACCACGGCAATCGACACGATCAGGCCCGAGATGAACCCGCCCCCCGGTTCGTTGTGCCCACGCAGAAAGATGTAAAAGCCCACAAGCAGCGCCACCGGCAACAGCACGCGCGTCAGCACAACCATCATCATCGGGTGCACATCCCCGGCGCGCGCCTGATCCAGCTGCCGGTTGAGCAACCGCGCCCGCACCGGACCGGACAGCAGCGTCTCGGTCAGGGCGTAGATCAGCAGGGCCGCGATCCCCAGCACGATGATCTCGCCATAGGTGTCAAAGCCCCGGAAATCGACAAGGATCACGTTGACCACATTGGTGCCGCCGCCGCCCTTGTACGAGTTGGCCAGATGAAACTCGGAAATCGGCGTCGAGACGGCATCGCGCAGCATGTAGTGATAGGCCATGACAAAGGCGGCCAGCCCGCCCGCAACCGCGATGCCCGCATCGCGCACCCGGCGCAGCACCGTGCTTTCGACCGGGGTGCGTTTCGGCAGGAAATTCAGCGCCAGAAGCATCAGGATGATCGTGACCACCTCGACCGTGAACTGCGTCATGGCGAGATCCGGCGCACTCAGCAGCACGAACCCGATGGACACCATCAGGCCCACAATCCCGATCAGCACCAGCGACAAGAGGCGGTTGCGGTGCAACAGCACCATCCCCGCCACCGCCGCGATCAGCATCAGTCCACCGCCGATGGCGACGGGGCCTGCGGGTTGCAATTCGCGCGTGGGCGCGGCCACCGTGCCTGTTATCCAGGCATAGGCCCCTGCCCCGATGATCGTCGCCACACCGATGACCGCATAGCGCGAGAAGGCGCCATTGTGCAGGCTCAGAATGACCCAGCGGGCGGCAGCGGCAACGGCTTCGACCAGCCCTTCAAAGATGACCTTGGCCTCGGGGCGCGGGGTGTTCTCCCATGCTGCAAGCAGCGGTTTGAAGAGGGCCATGACAACCAGACCGCCGACCACGGCCGCGATGGACATGAAGAGCGCTGGCACAAGCCCGTGCCAGATCTTGAAGTATTCCTTGGGCACCTCTGCGGCCTCGCCCAGAACGGATGCCGTGACCAGCTTGACGAAAGGTTCGGCGACGAAGGGCGCGACTCCGATCACCACCACCGGAATGATCAGCAGCGCAGGCGGCAACCACAGCCCCGCAGGCGGGTCATGCGGCTTGGCCGGATAATCGTCGCGCACCGGCCCAAGGAACACATGCCCGATCAGGCGGAAACAGTAGGCGGCAGAGAACACGGAGCCGATCGTGGCCAGAACAGGCACGAGCAACGGCATGCCAAAGAGCGTCGTTTCCGTCGCCTCTTGCAGCATCATCTCCTTGGACAGGAACCCGTTGAGGAACGGAATACCCGCCAAAGACAGCGCTGCCGTTGTTGCAATGACGAATGTCAAAGGCATGAGCTTGCGCAAGCCGCCGAGCCGTCGCAGGTCCCGGGTGTGTGTCTCGTGATCGACGATCCCCGCAGACATGAACAGCGCAGCCTTGAATGTCGCGTGGTTCAGGATGTGGAACATCGCCGCCATCGCGCCAAAGGCCGTTCCGGTCCCCAGAAGCATCGTGATCAACCCCAGTTGGCTGACCGTCGAAAAGGCCAAGAGCGCCTTGAGGTCGTGCTTGAAGACCGAAATGACCGCGCCGATCACCATCGTGACCAGGCCCGCCGTTGTGACAATCGCAAACCACTCCGGCGTGCCGGACAACACAGGCCACATGCGCGCCATCAGGAAAATGCCCGCCTTCACCATGGTTGCCGAGTGCAGATAGGCCGACACCGGCGTCGGTGCTGCCATTGCGTGCGGCAACCAGAAATGGAACGGGAACTGCGCGGACTTGGTGAAACAGCCCAGCAGGATCAGGATCAGCGCGGGCAGATAGAGCGGGCTCTCCTGAATCAATTCGCGGTTCTGCAGGATCACGCTCAGGTCATAGCTGCCCGCAATCTGGCCCAGGATCAGCATGCCACCGATCAGCGCAAGGCCACCCGCGCCCGTGACCGCCAACGCCATCCGCGCACCCTGACGGCCTTCGGGCAAATGTTTCCAGAACCCGATCAGCAGGAAGGACGACAGCGACGTCAGTTCCCAGAAAATAAGTAAAAGCAGGATGTTGTCCGACAGGACAATCCCCACCATCGCGCCCTGAAACAGCAGCAAATAGGTGAAGAATTCACCCATATGGTCGTCACGGCTCAGGTAGTGTCGGGCATAGGCAATGATCAGAAGGCCAATGCCAAGGATCAGCAGCGCAAAGAAAAAGCCAAGGCCATCCAGCATCAGCGTCAGGTTCAGGCCCAGTTCGGGCATCCACAAAACGCGCGCCTGCAGCACCTCACCGGCAAGCACCGAGGGCAGGTTCGTCAGCAGACCCAGAAAGGCCGCCAGTGTCACGGTAAAGGTGACGCCCGCACAGGCGGCACGACCCGCCGTGTACATCAGCCCCGGTAAAAGCGCGCCAAGAAAGGGTAAGGCAACGATGATAAAGAGGGACACGTGAACTCCTAGTCGTGACGCGACGCTTGGGTATGTTTGCGCATGAAAATGCAAAAAACGCAAAGCGAAAGGCAATGCGTTTCCTGACTATTTCTCTCGCCTACATAAATTGTACCGCCCTCCGTCGAGTCAAGGGCAGTCGGGCAAGCGGGACCGTTTGGCGCACCCTGACCCTATTCGGACCACACCGCCATCTTGCGGTCGATGGTCTTGCGCGACACGCCCAATCGCCGCGCGGCCTCCGCGCGGTTGCCGCCGCACAGGTCCAGCATCCGCAGGATGTGACGTTGCACCACCAGATCGAGGTTTTCGATCGCCTGCGCGCCTGTCACGCTGCCACCGCCCGAGAACGCGTCGGGAAACGCGCCCAGAATGACCGACCGCTCGATAAGGTTGCGCAGCTCGCGCACATTGCCCGGCCACTCATAGCGCCGCAGCTTCAGCAGCGTTTCCTCGTCCAGATCCAGTGACGGCATCGCAAGCGAGGCGGAAAACTGCGCCATGAAATGTGCGGCCAGTTCGACGATATCGTCCATGCGGTCCTTCAGGGGCGGCATGTGGATCTTGACCACGTGAATGCGGTGATACAGGTCCGCCCGGAACCGCCCCGCCGCCACGGAGGCTTCGATGTCGTCATTGGTGGCAAAGAAAAAGCGCACATTCAGCGGTATCTCGCGTTCGGCCCCCACGGGCCGCACCTTCTTGTCCTCGAGCACCCGCAGCAACGCCGCCTGCACCGTGTCGGGCATCTGCGCGATCTCGTCGAGCAGCAGGGTGCCGCCGTCGGCCAGAAGCAGCAATCCGGGCTTCAGCCTGTCCTCCGCTTCGACCACGCCAAAGAGTTCCTCGGCAAAGCGGTCCGGCTGGATCGTGGCGCAGTTGACCGGCACGAAAGGCGCCTCGGACCGGTCAGACGCGTCGTGCAGATGGCGCGCCGCCATCTCCTTGCCCGTGCCGCTCGCACCCGTAAAGAGAACCGGCGTCGGCAAGGGGGCCAGACGCGCCAGCACCGCGCGCACATCCTCCATCGGTTCGGAATTGCCCAGTAGCTTGCCATGCCCATTGCCCGACGACAGCTCCCGGCGCAGAAGCGTGTTGTCGCGCTGCAGGTATTTGCGGTCAAGCGTGCGGGCCACGGCGCTCAGAATCTGATTGGCGCGGAAGGGTTTGAGGACAAAGTCGCTCACCCCCGCCCGCAGCGCCGCAATCGCCGTTTCCAGATCGGCATAGGCGGTGATCAGGATCGCATCGGCAAAGAACCCCTTGCGCTTTTGCTCGGTCAGCCAGTCAAGGCCCGTGCCCCCCGGCATCAGATTGTCGATGATCACCAGATCATATTGCGCGTCGTCCAGCGCCTTGGTCGCCTGCGCGGGCGAGCCCACCGCCGCGACCCGTTTCACCCGCGGTTCCAGCGTCTTGGTCAGGAAATGCCGCATACCCGGTTCGTCGTCGATCACGAGGATCGACGCACCGGCCAGCGACTTGCCGTATATGTCAGGCGTGGAGCGCGGGGCGTTCATGGGCTCAGTCCAGCCTCACCGCGTCACCCGAATTTGCCGCATCGGATGAAAACCCCATCTCGCTCAGCGCAAAATACGAGCCCACCGAAATCACGATCATCGCGGCAAACCCCATCATCATGGCTTTCATTGGTCACTCCTGTTCAGTTGCGCCGCGCAAAAAGGCGATCAGGTCGGCGCGGTCCTGCGGCGCCGCGATCACCTGCATCGGCATCTTTGAGCCCGGAATGTAGTGATCCGGGCCTTTGTCAAACAAAGCGTCAATCGTACTGTCGTCCCATACAATGTCCGACCCATCAAGGATTGACGAGTAGCGATAGCCCGGCACCACCCCCGCCCGGCGCCCGAAGACACCGTGCAGCGTCGGCCCCGCCTTGCGCGACGGCCCATCGTCCAGACTGTGGCAGATCGAGCATTTGCGCATGAACTGCCGCTCGCCATTGCTCATGGTCTCGGTATCGCGCAGGAAACTGCGCGTGTCGCCCCCCGCCGGATCGTAGGTGTCAAGCAGGTCCACGGGCCAGGCATAGATGACGTCGTCTATCCCGCCCGCATGGATCACCGTCCCGTCGTTGGAAAAGGCCAGCGCCCAGACGGCTCCCTGCCGCATGGCGCGGAAATCGCGGGCGATGCGCCAGTCGTTTGTGTCCACCATCATGATGTGCCCTTCACCATCCCCGATGGCGAGTTGCCCGGTGGGCGCGTGGTAATCCATCGACAGGATCGGGCGGCGGTCGAGGGTGAAGTCGGCAATCTCTTCGCCCGTTTCACGGTCAATCACCCGGGTCGTCCCGTCAACCGCGCCGTAGGCGAGCCAAGTGTCGTGGACGATGATCTTGTTGATGCCAAACCCCTGGTTGGCGATGACGCGAGACCCCTGCCCACCCCAGACGCGCACGGTCCCATCGGACGACGCGGAGTAGAGACGCCCATCCGCCGCATAGACAACATCCGTGACGTTTGACCGATGATCCAGCAGGTCGCCGCCGAACTTCACCAGCGTCGGGAAATCACCGGTGTCCAACGGTTGGAAAAAGTTCAACAGACGAATGGCACCGTCCCAGCTTGCAACTGCAACCTGGTCTCCATCCGGCGCGACGGCGATGGCGCTGATCTTGCCCTTCATCTTGGTCAGTTCGTCCGGCTTGGGAAAATCCGGGCGCCACATCAAAACGCGGAAATCATCGCCGCCGGAAAATAGCAAAGGCCATGCCTGGTACGTCACCGCCGTGACAGCCGCATCATGGCCTTCCAGCCACGCAGGCCCGGGCCATAGCCCCACCGAATTGTCGAAACTGCCCGACGCCAGCACCCCGTCCGGCGACACGTCCAGCGCCATGATCGGCCCGCCATGGCCCTTGTAGGTCGTGAAGTCCTGCGCGGACGCTGGCAGCGCCGCGCAAAACAACAGGCTACTCAGCAGGTGTCGCATCTTTGGGCGCCGCTTTGCCTTTCGCCTCCAACTCCTCCAGCCACAGCGAATGGTGCTGGCGGGCCCAGGCTTCGTCCACCTCGCCCGTGCCCATGGCGTCATAGGCGCCTTCCATGCCCACCGACCCGATGTAGATATGCGCAATGATAATCGCCATCAGCACGAACGCCACGATCGCGTGCCACGCTTGCGCGTATTGCATCTCTTCATGCGGGGCGAGCCCTTCGGGCAGCGGCCCGTAGATCGGCAGCGCCTCGATACCCACCGACCGCATGAAGTCGAACGTCTTCATGAACATCGGGAATTCAAACGGGAAGAGCAGCGAAATGCCCGACAGCGAGATCGAGCCGCCCAGCAGGATCACGCTCCAGAAGATGATCTTTTGCCCGCCATTGAACTTCTTGGCGGGTGGGTGCTTGGACCCCACGATACCGCCTGCCTGCGCAAACCACGTGATATCGGTGCGGTTCGGGATGTTGTGCCAGACCCACATCACAAAGATCACCACCAGCGCCACGATGAACGCCCAGGCCACGTTGTTGTGGATGTATTTGGAGGCCATCAGCAGCGTCGCATTGAACTCCCGCGAGATATAGGTCGCAATGAACATCCGCCCGAACAGCGTCAGCAGCCCCGTGACCCCCAGCAGAATGAACGACCCGGCCAGCAACCAGTGCGCGGCACGCTCAAAGCTCTTGAACCGCGTCACGGTACGCCCGGTCTTTTCGTAGTCCAGCTTGACCCGGCCCCGTAGGACAAAGAAGACGATCAACAGCGCGATCGTGCCCAGCAAAAGGTAGCCACCGTATTTTGCCAGCGGCCCCTCGCGGAATTGCAGCCAGACCATGCCGCCATCCTGCATCAGCACCGAGGCGACCTCGCCCCCTGACGACACGGTAATGTCCGCTGAGCCATAGCGCAGCGCGCGCCACAGGTCCGGGTCGGACGCGCCGCCCAAGGTGCCCAACTGCCCCGACAATTCCTGCGCGGTGCCCGCGGCGTCACCCGTGCGCGGTGCCACCTCTTCACCGCGCTGACGCGCAAGAATATCCTCAAGCGTCTGCGCCCCGCCCGTGGCCGAGCGGTCAATGGGCGCCTGCGTCGTCTCTTGCGCCGAAACAGGCGTCAGCCCCAGGCACAGCACAAAAACCAGAATTGCACGTAGCATATCTTGTCTCTCCTCATGCCGCACCCGGGGCGCGGCGTTATCCTTCGATGCTGATCAGCTCGATGGTAAAGTTCAGCATTTCGTTCGGGCCAATGCTGCCACCGGCACCTGTCGGGCCATAAGCCAGCTCGGACGGAATCCACACTTCCCACGTGGCGCCGGGGGTCATGAGTTGCAGCACCTCCTGCCAGCCGCGAATGACACCGCCCACCGCAAATGTGGCCGGCTCGCCCCGCGCGATGGAACTGTCAAAGACGCTGCCATTCAACAGCCGCCCCTCGTAATGCACGGTCACAGTCTGCTCTGGCGTCGGGCTCTCGCCGCTGCCAGCCGTGGTGACGCTGTATTGCAGCCCGCTCTCGGTCGTGGTCACGCCGTCCTTTGTGGCGTTGTCCGCCAGAAAGGCCTGACCTGCCTCAAGCGTGGCCTGCGCGCGCGCCTCAGCCGCTGCGTTAATTTCCGCGCGAAGGGCTGCAAAGGCGGCTTCGAGTTCTTCCTCGTTCAGCCGCGGCTCGACGCCGTTCAGCACGTCCCGAATGGCCAACGTAAGGGCCGCCGTGTCGACGTCGGTCGTCATCCGCTCGGCCAGTTGTTGACCGATTTGCAGGCCGAGCCCGTAGCTGGCACGCGCCTTGTCGGTGTCCAATGCGGCGGCGTCCTGCGCCACAACGGGCGTATGCGCCAAGAGCACTGCACCAAACGCGAGCGCGGGAATGAAACGATGCATGGTAAGCCTTTCAAAAAGTGAGAACATCATACAGTCGTTGCTACCCTGCCGGGCGACCCATGCCAAATGAACTGAAAGGGAGCGCGGATCCCACCCGCGCTGCCAAGGTCACCCGGGCAGCCTTGCCGCTGCCCGGGCTTTATCGGGATCGCCAGTGCATGACTTGGGCACACTGACCGGCGATCCCGTCGTTTAGCCGTCCTGACGGCCGTAGGCAGAGCCCCAGCCCCATGCGCCGGACCCAAAGCCGCGGGCGACAACGCGCTCGCGGTAGATGGCCGACACGACGTCGCCGTCCCCGGCCAGCAGCGCCTTGGTCGAACACATCTCGGCGCAGATGGGCAGCTTGCCCTCGGCGATCCGGTTGCGTCCGTACTTGGCGAACTCGGCGGTCGAGTGGGTTTCTTCGGGTCCACCGGCGGAGAAGGTACATTTTTCCATCTTGCCGCGTGAGCCAAAGTTGCCCGCCTGCGGGAATTGCGGCGCGCCGAAGGGGCACGCGTAGAAGCAATAGCCACACCCGATGCAGAGGTCCTTGGAGTGCAGAACCACCCCTTCCTCGTTCTGATAAAAACAGTCCACAGGGCAGACCGCCATACAGGGCGCATCGGAACAGTGCATGCAGGCCACGGAAATCGACCGTTCGCCCGGCTCGCCATCATTGATGGTCACCACGCGGCGGCGATTGATACCCCAGGGCACCTCATGCTCGTTCTTGCAGGCCGTAACACAGGCGTTGCACTCGTTGCAGCGCTCGGCGTCGCTCAGGAATTTGGCTCTCGCCTTTCCTCCCAATGCCATGTCGTTTCCTCCTTACGCTGTCCAGATTTTGCAGAGAGTCGCTTTGGTCTCCTGCATCTGGGTTACACTGTCATAGCCGTAGGTCTGGGCCGTGTTGGTGCTTTCACCCAACACATACGGATCGGCACCCTCGGGATATTTCGAGCGTTGATCCTCACCCTGGAAATGACCGCCAAAGTGGAAGGGCATGAAGGCAACGCCCTCGCCCACCCGGTTGGTGACCATCGCCATGACCTTGACCTTGCCGCCTTCGGGCCCTTCGACCCAGACTTGGCTGCCGTCCCGCACACCAAGGTTGTTGGCATCACGCGGGTTGATCTCGACAAACATGTCCTGCTGCAGCTCGGCCAGCCACGGGTTCGACCGGGTTTCGTCCCCGCCACCCTCATATTCGACCAGACGGCCGGAGGTGAGGATCATCGGGTAGTCCTTCGAGAAATCCTGCTTCTGGATCGATGCGTACATCGTCGGCAGGCGATAGAACTTCCGGTCTTCGTAGGTCGGGTAATCCGCCACAAGGTCCCTGCGGTTGGTGTACAGGGGCTCGCGGTGGAGCGGGATCGGATCCGGGAAGGTCCAGACGACCGCGCGGGCCTTGGCGTTCCCGAAGGGCGCACAGCCATGCTTGATCGCAACCCGCTGGATGCCACCCGACAGGTCGGTCTTCCAGTTGGTGTTCGGACCTGCGACAGCGTCAATGGCGGCGCGTTCATCGTCCGTCAGATCACCGTCCCAGCCCAGATCCATCAGCATCTGCATCGTGAATTCAGGGTAGCCGTCCTGAATTTCCGACCCGACACTATAGACCCCTTCGGCCAGCAGGTTGTCACCGTCCCGCTCGACACCGAAACGCGCGCGGAAGGTCAGACCACCCTCGGCCACCGGCTTCGACATGTCATAGAGGTTCGGCGTGCCCGGGTGGTTCATCTCGGGCGTGCCCCAGCTGGGCCACGGCAGACCGTAGTAATCGCCATCCGCCGGACCACCCACGGCTTGCAGCGTCGTCCGGTCGAACGTGTGCTGGTTGGCCATGTGCTTCTTGATCCGCTCCGGGCTCTGGCCGGTGTACCCCACCGTCCACATGCCGCGGTTGATCTCGCGCAGGGTGTCCTCCGGCTCGGGCGTCAGGCCGTCTTCTTCCAGCTTGATGTTGCGGAAGATGCGGTCGTGGAAGCCGAACTTCTTGGCAAAGAGCGCAATGATCTCGTGATCGGGCTTGGACTCGAACATCGGATCAATGACCTTTTCCCGCCACTGGATCGACCGGTTCGACGCCGTGACCGAGCCACGGGTTTCAAACTGGGTCGTCGCGGGCAGCAGGTACACCCCGTCGGTGCGGTCATGCAGCACGGCAGACACGGTCGGGAAGGGGTCGATGACAACCAGCATGTCGAGCTGTTCCATCGCCTTCTTCATTTCGACCATGCGGGTCTGGGAGTTGGGCGCGTGGCCCCACAGAACCATGGCCCGAACATTGTTCGGCTGGTCCATGTTCTCCTTGTCTTCCAGAACACCGTCGATCCAGCGCGACACCGGGATCCCGGTGAGGTTCTGCAACGACTTTTCCTTGCCATCAGCACCGGTGATCTTGTCGAACTGGCCGGCCAGCCAGTCGCCGTCTTCACCCCAGACACGGGCCCAGTGACCCCATGCGCCTGCGCTGAGGCCATAGTAACCGGGCAGCGTGTGCGACAGAACGCCAAGGTCCGTGGCACCCTGCACGTTGTCATGGCCGCGGAAGATGTTGGTGCCGCCACCGCTCGTGCCCATGTTGCCCAGGGCCAGTTGCAGAATGCAGTAGGCACGGGTGTTGTTGTTGCCGTTGGTGTAGGGAAAGAGTGTA
>CAZRUV010000024.1:0-6860 GCA_964603315.1 uncultured Rhodobacterales bacterium | reverse complement strand
CATGCACCAGATCACGGTGCCGGGGCGGTTGTTCGCCAGTGTCCGGGCGACGCGCTTGAGCTGGGCGCCGGGGGCGCCTGTCACACGCTCGACCTCGTCGGGCGTCCACTTGGCCACTTCGTCCTTGATCTGGTCCATGCCCCAGACACGGGTGCGGATGAACTCCTGGTCCTCCCAGCCGTTGTCGAAGATGTGCCACAGGATCCCCCAGACAAGCGCCACGTCCGATCCGGGGCGGAACCGCACATACTCATCCGCATGCGCCGCGGTCCGCGTAAAGCGCGGGTCGCACACGATGACGGGCGCGTTGTTCTGCTCCTTGGCCCGAAGCAGGTGCAGGAGCGAAACAGGGTGCGCCTCGGCCGGGTTGCCGCCGATGATAAAGATCGCGCGGCTGTTGTGGATGTCGTTGTAGCTGTTGGTCATGGCGCCGTAGCCCCATGTGTTCGCCACACCCGCAACGGTGGTCGAGTGACAGATCCGCGCCTGGTGATCCACGTTGTTCGTGCCCCAGTAGGCCGCAAACTTGCGGAACAGGTAGGCCTGTTCGTTGTTGTGCTTGGCCGATCCCAGCCAGTACACGCTGTCCGGGCCGCTTTCGTCCCGGATGTTCATCATGCCGCCGCCGATCTCGTCGATGGCCTGCTCCCACGAGATCCGGACCCACTCGCCGTTCTCTTTCTTCATGGGGTACTTCAGGCGGCGTTCGCCATGTGCGTTCTCGCGCACCGCAGCGCCCTTGGAACAATGTGCGCCAAGGTTGAACGGGCTGTCCCAGCCCGGCTCCTGGCCCGTCCAGACACCGTCCTGTACCTCGGCCACGACCGTGCAGCCGACCGAACAGTGCGTGCACACCGACTTCTTCAATTCCACCTTGCCCGGCGCAGCTGTCTGCGCCGAAGCCTGGGTGACGGTCCCGCCCGTGGCGGCAATGGCCGACAGGCCCCCGATCACCAGTCCCGATCCGCGCAGAAACGCGCGCCGGTCTACCGAAGCATTCGCGGCTTCGGCCAGGATACTTGTCCGCTGGGGGCGTCTCGCAACCCCGTTGGTCTTTTTCCTAAGCATGTTGCTTCTCCCTTGCTCGCTGCCCCCTTGCCGGGGTCGCTCGCTTGGCTTCTTCTTTGGCTCTCAGCAGTCGGGCGTCACGCAACCAGTCGCTGATCCCCTGCCCCGTCCGGGCTTATTCCCGGGCGCGGCTTTCCCTCCCTTGCCGGTGTCAGAACCGGGCGCTGTCAAAATACGCGCGCGTGTGCGCGGTATCCTGCATCTTCTCCGAGGTCAGGTCCGGCTCTGCCGCCGCCTGCGCCTCGCCCGCCGTTGCAACCGCCACCGCTGCTGCGGGGGCTGCCGTTCCGGCCAGCTTCAGAAAGTCGCGGCGCGATGCGCCGTCCTCTTTCCTGCTCATGCGATCGTCTCCTCTCGCTCTTCTTGGCCGGGTTGCCCCGGCCGGTTCTGACGCGGATCACTCCGCGCCGCTCATCCGGAAGGCTTCCGCCTCCACGGCCATGAAGATCTTCCCCACCGTGCCCACGGGACTGTAGAAGACGGACGTCTTTGCCTCTTCGAGGTCGGTAAAGAAGTGGCCCGCCCACGGACCGATATGCTTGTTGAAGAATGTCTTTTGCGCGCCCAGATCGGCGGGCGTGCCAAAGCGGCCCACGATCATCGCACCCATCATCTCCATCAGGCTGGCAATGCTGTCTTCGGGTTCGAACACGGTGTCGGAGCGTTGCATCCCCTTGGCGGCCATGTCCTGGCGCAGGATCGCCAGCGGCTTTTCGTTCAGGAACCCCGTCAGGTAGTAGCTGGCAAAGGGCAAGAGCTCGCCCCGGCCCAGCCCGATGAAGAGCTTGTTGAATTCGCTTTCGGCGGCCTTGGGCTTGGTCACCCGCGCCAGCCTGGCCAATGTGCCGATGGCCTGACCCAGCTCCGTGTCGTCGCCGCTCAGCCCCGCCGTCTGCACCAGAAGCATCTCGTCCGGCGGGCGTGCGAGCAGCGCACCCAGAAAGTTGTAGAGATCAGCGCGGGCGCGATCCATGTCTGCGATCGAGGTGTCTTCGGCGGCTGTCACGGTCTTGTCTTCCATCATGCGGTGTCAAAGGCAAAGCGCATCCGGCGCTGCGGCATCGCAGGCGGCGCGGGCTCGGGTTCGGGAAAGGGGGCGGGTGCAGCGGCCACAACCAGCGGCGCCTCTTCGATGTCGTTGTCCTGTGCCTCGACGGGGGCCTCTTCGGTGCCCTCATCGGCGTGGATCTCTTCGGCCTCTTCCTCCTCGAGGAACGCGGTCACCATCCCCTTGCCGACCTGATAGACGGTCTGCAGGTTCTCGACCACGTTGGCGGCGTCGGTATAGTCCTCACCGTAGTCCACCAGCCCGTCCAGATTGGCGAGCATCGGGTTCAGCCGCCACAGGCGGCGCAAGGCGCGCGTCTTGAGCCGTTGCGGCAATTCCTCTTTCAGAAACGCCTGCACCGCCTCGGCGCTGTCGAGCGCCTCGGGCGCAGGCAGGTTGCGCTCGGCCAGGATGTCCGCGTCCGGACGCTCTTCCAGCTTCGCCGCCTCGGCCTCAATCGCGCGCGCTTCCAGCGCTTGCTCTTCCGCCTCAACCCCGGCACGCCGCCGGGACCAGAAATCGCGACCTTCACTCAATGCACCCGCCTCCGCTGCCGGGCGGGCGAAGCGTAGATATCCGCCGCCGAGGCGATCCGCGGATCGCCGATGCCATCCTGTGTCAGGTCGACACGCTTCTTGTCCCGCTTGCGTTTGACGAACACCTCATCCTCGTGGAAATCCGTGACAAAGCCCTGCACCCAGGCGATCAGGCCGGGTGGCATCGGCACCTTTTCCACGATCTCCTCGCCGCTGTCGGTGTAGTCCTGCGCCTCGTAGGGTGAGGCCGTGACCAGGAGCATGTCCAGCGGCTGCGTCCCTTCGCCGTCGCGCATCACCACGTAGATCGACGGCTCCGCAGCGGACAGGCCGTGCAGATACGCCTCCGTCTCGGCGCCGTGCAACTCCAGCGTCAGGGTGGCGGCGTGGTATTCGACCGCGTCACCTTCGCGGCGCAGTTCCTGCCAGTCCGCAGGCGCCGCCCCCGGCAAAACCGCCACCGCTTTCCAGGAATGGGAGGCCCAGCGTGTCACACCCGGCAGGCGCCGCACAACGACGCCCAAAGGCATGGTCTGGTACTGGTCGGGGTTTCGGATCACCCTATGTCCTCCCTGACCGTTATCAAACTGCCAAAAGTTTCATCTTCAAAGCGGCTTGTTCACGAATGTGCGCTTCGCGTTGACCCAAAGGCAATTTGGCCAGCCTGTCCGACCGCCCCCGGCACTGAGGGACGAATTGTCTATCATGACTGTTTCGCTCGGGAATGCCATTGCATACCGAACCGCGAATCACGAGCGTCTTGGGCGGGGGGCGCTGGCCTGATTCCGGACAGGAAAACGGTTTGTGAAGCGCTCCGAATCATGTCTAGGCTGCGACCATCGCAGGGGCGCGCAACGGCATAACCATGCCTGCGCAACGGGGGAGGCAATCGTGACCAAGTCGTTGATAACATGTGATTGTTCGGGCACTCAGACCATTGATGCCAACGCATTGTCACAGGCCACCGGTCTGGACGTCCGCCCCCCCTGCTCTGCCCTGTGCACAACCCAGATCGAACAGGCGCAGGCCGCCCTCGCGGACCCGGATGTCGTTTTTTGCTGCACCCAGGAAGCCCGCGTTTTCGAGGAGCTGGCAGAGGCGCTGGACCGCCCCGCACCCCCCACGCTCGACCTGCGCGACCGCGCCGGGTGGAGCGATGATGACGTTTCAAAACTGCCCAAAATGTCCGCACTGATCGCCGACGCGATGCTGCCCGCCGAGCCGGAAAAGACGCTTGACGTGATCAGCGAGGGGCTGTGCCTCATCCTTGGGCCCGCTGCTGTGGCGCTCGATGCCGCCGAGCAACTGAAGGATCACCTGGGCGTGACGGTGCTGCTGTCGGAAGCCGCCGGTATCCCCGACACCCGTGCCTATGACGCGGTGGTGGGCCGGTTGCGGCGCGCCTCCGGCGCGTTCGGGCAGTTCGAGGTTGTGATCGACGCGCTGCAACAGGTGGACCCCGGCGGACGCGGGGCGTTCACGCTCACCGATCCGCAGGATGGCGCGCGCTCAGCCTGCGACATCATCCTCGACCTGCGCGGCGACACGCCCCTGTTCCCGGCCCATGAAAAACGCGACGGCTATCTGCGTGCGGACCCCGGCCATGCGCCCGGCGTCGCAGCGGCGATCATGGCCGCGTCGCACCTCACGGGCACGTTCGAAAAACCGCTCTACGTGAAGACCACGCCGCTCCTCTGTGCGCACAGCCGCGCCGGGCAGACGGGCTGCACCAACTGCCTCGACCTGTGCCCGACCGGGGCCATCACCTCGGCGGGCGAGCATGTGGCCATTGACCCAGGTATCTGCGCGGGCTGCGGTGCGTGTTCGGCCGCCTGCCCCTCCGGCGCCATCACCTACGACGCGCCCGCGGTCGATCTGACGATGCGGCGGGTGCAGACCATGGCCAAGGCGTTCCTCGACGCGGGCGGCACGGCCCCCCGCCTGCTCGTCCACAATGCACACGGCGCCGAGATGGTGCGCCTGAGCGCCCGCCACGGGCGCGGCCTGCCCGCCGACGTGATCCCGCTGGAGATGTCGGCCATCGGCGCCTTCGGCCATGCCGAGGCCGTCGCCGCGCTTGCCGCAGGGTTTGCCCATGTCACACTGCTGCCCGGCCCAACCTCGGATATCCCCGCGTTAGAGACGCAAATCGCGCTCGCGGGCGCCATTGCGGGTGCGGGCAAGGTGGCGCTGCTCGACACCGCCGACCCGGATGCCATGAGCGACGCGCTATATGGCGCGCAGGCCCCTGCCCCGGTCGCCAGCCCGGTCCGCCCCATGGGCACGCGCCGCCAGATCGCGCGGCAGGCGGCCAAGGCCCTGCACCCGGACACCGACCACCTGCCGCTGCCCGACGGCGCGCCCTACGGCGCTGTGCTGGTCAACACGGACAGCTGCACGCTGTGCCTCAGCTGCGTGTCGCTCTGCCCGTCGGGTGCACTCGGCGACAACGCGGACAAGCCGCAACTGCGGTTTCAGGAGGACGCCTGCCTGCAATGCGGCCTCTGCGCCAATATCTGCCCCGAAGACGCGATCACCTACGCACCGCGCCTGAACCTGACCGATGCGGCGCTGACCCAGGAAATCCTCAACGAGGAAGAGCCCTTTCCCTGCATCGAATGCGGCGCGCTCTTTGGTTCGAAATCCGCCATCGACCGGATCACCGACAAGCTGAAGGATCACGCCATGTTCGCGGGCGACAAGCTGCGCATGATCCAGATGTGCGACAATTGCCGGATACATGCGCAGTCTCATGCCACCGACAACCCCTTTGCCGCGGGCGAACGCCCCCGCGTGCGCACCACGGATGACTACCTGTCAAAGCGGCGCGATCACTGATGCTCGAGCGGCTTACCCAGATCGGCGGGGGCAATCACGGCCACGTAGGCCAGGATTGCCTCAAGGTCATCCAGCGTCAGCTCCACAGGCGCGATGGGCGACGGGCGGTCAATGGGGAACGGGTCGGTGACGCCCTCAAGCTGGGTAAAGGCCGGGTGCGGTTTCAGGACATAGAACGCGGCAAAGCGCGACTGCCAGTCCTCAAACCCGCGCATCACGAAAAAACTGGGGGTGGAGCCGAGGCCAAAGCCCCCCCTGCCCTTCTCCGTCACGTGACAGCGCCCGCATTTGGCCCAGGACACCGCCTGCCCCGCAATCGCATCGCCTGTCATTTCGATCTCCGCCACGACCGCCTTTTCCACCTTGGGCGCGGTGAAAAGCGTCTCTCCATCCGGTGCAAAGCCCTGGATCGTGCGGCTGCCGACCTGCGAGGTCAGCCAGTCTGCAAATCGCGCCGCCCCCTTGCCATCCCCGCGCCGCGCCATGTGCCAGGTCTGCCCAAGCCCGGAAAACAGTGCGCGTCCTTCGGGCCCCAGCACCACCTCCGCCGCGCCCGGATCATCAACGATTTCGACCCTGACTTGCGTTTTCAGCGAGAATCGCGGGGCGATATGCTTGATCAGACCGGACTCGATCAACGCAGGCGGCGCGTAAAACCGCACCAGCCTCTCATCGGCCATTGCCAAACCCGGCAACAGGGCCAAGATCACCACCAACATGCGCATGGGGCCAGCCTAAGGCCCGCCCGCGCGATCCGTCAACGATAGGGAAAAACCATGAGCGACGATTTCAACATGTCCATGCGCAAGTTCCTCAAGCAGGTCGGCGTGACCTCGCAACAGGCCATCGAAGAGGCGATGCGCAATGCCGACACCGGCGGCAAGCGCTTTGCCGTCAAGGCTGTCGTCACGATCGAAGAGCTGGGCATGACGCATGAAGTCACCGGCGAGATCACGGGTCAGGACTGAGGCGTGAGCAGGGAACAGGTTCTCGAAGTCCTGAAGGGGATCGACGCACCGGGCGGCGATATCGTGTCCACCGGCGTGATGCGGGCGCTGAATGTGGACGGTGGCACCGTGCGGTTCGTGATGGAGATCAACCCGGCACAGGCCTCTGCCTATGAGGGCGTGAAGGCAGCAGCCGAAACGGCTCTGGCCGCGCTTGATGGCATCGACGCGGTGTCGATCATCATGACCGGCCACACGGACAAGGCCCCGCCGCCCGATCTGAAACCCCAACGCCCCGCGGAACCCAAGGGGCCGCAGAACGTCCCCGGCATTGACCGCATTCTGGCCGTGGCCTCGGGCAAGGGCGGTGTCGGCAAATCCACAGTGTCCGCCAACCTCGCCTGCGCGCTGGCGCAACAGGGG
>CAZRUV010000023.1:0-36121 GCA_964603315.1 uncultured Rhodobacterales bacterium | reverse complement strand
GACCAAAACCTTGTCAATTGCCTGAAACGCTTCAATTAGGTCGGTCGCGGCGGTGAAGACACGCGTTGGTGACCCTTCGCCCTTCTTGAAGTCGATGATGATAGCAAAGTCTGCGTCCTTGGGGGGCGCAGGGGCAGTATCCGTAGATTTAATAGTTGCCATGATCGCCTCCGCAGAAACTATCGCAGACTAGGCTGGAAAAGTGAATCGACACTAAACGTATGCTAAGGGGATACACCCCAATGATAATGCGCGTGGCTTCACCCAAGGGCACCTTGGCACGAGATCAAGGAGGTCCCAAAATGGTTCACACACTTCTCTCAAGGTACATCGGGTTTGCCGCAATTGGCTGCGGGTTGATTGCTACCGTCATCTACGTGCTGATGATCACCGTCACGCTTGCCCACATCGAAACTATCTCGGGGCAGGTGTCATTCGACATGCGGCCCTTCGGCTACGGCCCCTCCGATGCCGCGACGCTTCTTGAAGCTTTTAGGTGCAGAAGGGCGCGAGTATTATCTCAGCCGCCAGATTCCTCTGGATACCCTCTATCCGGCCTTGCTTGCACTCACACTGAGCAGCACCGTCTGCTGGTTTGGGCGACGCATGCCCAACAGGATAATTGTACGTCTTGGCGTTACTTTCGCCGTGGGCAGTGCGCTTTTCGATTATGCCGAGAACCTAGGGATCGTGGCGATGAACTACGGTTGGCCAGATGTGTCGGGATCAATGGTCTACGCCGCCAGCACAGCGACAATCGCCAAGTCCGTCATGACAACTCTGGCTGTGCTTCTCGCACTTGCAACAGGGCTAATCTGGGCTCGCCTGCCCAAAGCGGACGCTGCTGCCTAGATCAGTAGTGCACGCTTTGTCCGCAGAGCGGACAGTCTTACCGCCGTGCGCTCCAGCTGATGGAGGCGTGGCGGCGGGTGTAGAACTCGCCCATGAGGCCCACCATGATCAGGATCACGCCAACCCAGAAGGCGTATTCCCAGCTCGAATAGCGCGGGTTGTAGTTGAGGAACACGTAGCCCCGGGACTGGTCAATGGCGTGAAAGAGCGGGTTCCAGTCGAACATGGCCAGCATGAAACTTGGCAGCGAATTGGCGACAAACATCTTGCCCGAGGCGATCATGTTGGCGCGCTGGTAGATCGTTGAAAAGATGCTGACGGCAGTTGGAAACCACGGCTTGACGGCGAGGAGCACAACGCCCAGTGCGCAGCCAGTGAACCAGGCAATCAGCAACATGCCAAAGGCCGGGAACGGCTGGTCGACGGTGATTGGGGTGAACGCCACGTGGTAGACAAACAGGATCGCCCCCATCGACAGCACCTGAATGTAAAGCGCCCCGAGCGCCGCCGAGAGGATCGAAACGATCGTGTTCATGGGCGCGTGCTGCATCATCGGGCTGGCGGGCCCTTCGGACCCGACGACGGCGCCCAGCGATTTCGTATGTGTCAGGAACAGGAAAATTCCGGACATGATATAGAGCAGAAAATCCCCCCGGATCGCTGCGCCACGCAGACCCAGCACGCTGAACATCACGTAGAAGGCCAGCACGAAGATGATTGCCTGAAGCATGTTCGTCAGGATCGCCATGAAGGCGTTGTTGTGCGATTTGCGCACGCTGCGCACGATCGAGTGATAAATCACCTCGAACATGGCCAGGGCGGAGCCCAGGTTGGATTGCGGTTTGCGAGATGACGTGAACATGCGCGGTGAGGCCTCGGATGCGGTATGGTCGCAGGGATTTCTTGCTGATCCGTTAGTGGCGCAGCATAAGGGAGCCGAGGTTTTTATTCAACAAATCCAGACAAGGGCATATCCATGGATTACGAGCAGTTGATCCCGGTGATCCGACGCCTTGCCATCGAAGCGGGCGAAAAGATCATGGAGATATACGAACGCGACGATTTTGACGTGAAGGTCAAATCGGACGCAAGCCCGGTGACCGAAGCTGATGAGGCGGCGGATGCGTTGATCTCGGCCGGGCTGCGCTCGGCATTCCCGGATGTGATGCTGGTGACCGAAGAGCAGGCGGCAACGCATGACACGACCGGCGATACCTTCCTCATCGTGGACCCGCTTGACGGGACCAAGGAGTTCATTCACCGGCGCGGGGATTTCACCGTCAACATCGCGCTGGTCGAAGGCGGTGTGCCGACCCGCGGGGTTGTCTATGCCCCGGCGAGGGGCCGGATGTTTCTCACACGTGCCGACGGGCAATCGGTCGAGGAAGCGGGACCCTTCAAGCCGGACGCGATGGGCTCCGCAAAACCGATCAACGTGGCGCAGAGTGACAACGAGGCGCTGATGGTTGTGGCGTCCAAGTCGCACCGGGATCAGGCGACGGACGACTATATCAACCAATACGCCGTGAAGGACATGACAAGCGCCGGCTCGTCGCTGAAATTCTGCCTTGTGGCGACAGGCGAAGCGGACCTCTACCCGCGTCTGGGGCGTACGATGGAATGGGATACGGCGGCCGGGCACGCGGTCCTTTCCGGTGCGGGTGGGGCCGTTGTGCGGTTTGATGATCTGACGCCGCTGGCCTATGGCAAGGATGGCTACGCGAACCCGTTCTTTATCGCCCACGCACCGGGCGTTGAATTGAAGCGCGCCTGATGTCTGTGCTGGTTGTCATCCCCGCCCGCTACGCCTCGTCCCGGTATCCGGGCAAGCCGCTGGTCAGCCTGACCGGGGCGACGGGGGCGGCGCGCACGCTCATCGAACGCAGCTGGCTGGCGGCCTGTGAGGTCGACGGCGTTGACCGGGTGGTGGTGGCCACGGATGATGACCGGATCGCAGAGGCCTGCAATGGCTTCGGCGCCGAGGTTGTCATGACGTCCGAAGACTGCGCCAACGGAACCGAGCGGTGCGCCGAGGCGCATGCGTCATTGGGTGGCGGATACGATATTGTCGTTAATCTTCAGGGGGATGCCCCGCTTACCCCGCCCTGGTTCATCGAGGCACTTGTGGCTGGCCTTAGGGCTGCACCGGACGCGGAAATCGCCACACCCGTGCTGCGGTGCGACGGTGCGACGCTGAATGGCTTTCTCGACGACCGAAAGGCCGGGCGCGTTGGCGGGACAACGGCCGTTTTTGGCGACGGTGGGCGTGCGCTTTACTTTTCCAAGGAGGTGATCCCGTTCACCGGGCAGACTTACGCGGCAGATGCTGAAACGCCTGTGTTTCATCATGTCGGCGTCTATGCGTATCGACCCGATGCGCTGGCGGCCTATCCGGCCTGGCCCACCGGACCTCTGGAAACGCTCGAAGGGTTGGAGCAGTTGCGGTTTCTTGAAAACGGGCGGCAGGTTCTGTGCGTTGAGGTCGAGGCGCGCGGTCGGCAGTTCTGGGAGCTGAACAACCCCTCCGATGTGGCACGGATCGAGAGCATGATGGCCGAGATGGGTTTGGCATGAGCGAGGCGCTTCCGGTCAGCGTTGTGGTGGTCAGCCGCGACCGGCCGGACGTGTTGAAACGGTGCCTCGAAGGGGTGGCGCAGCTGCAGTACCCGGCGTTCGAGGTGATTGTGGTCGCGGACGCGGCGGGTGTGGAGGCCGCGCAGGCGATGCCGTTTGCCGACAACCTGAAGACGGTGCTGTTCGAACGCGCCAACATTTCGCAGGCGCGCAACCTCGGGATCAGCCATGCCGCGGGCGATGTGGTTGCCTTTATCGATGACGATGCGGTGCCCGAGCCGAGTTGGCTGACCTATCTGACGGGCCCGTTCGACAAGCCTGACGTTGCCTGCGCGGGTGGGTTTGTGCGAGCGCGCAACGGCATTTCCTATCAGTGGGAAGCCCGCAGCGTGGACGCGCGCGGCGTGACCGAAGCGGTGGATGTCAGCCACAGCCGCGTTACGGTGTTCAAGCCGAGGGGCGGGCGGGCGATCAAGACCGAAGGCACGAACATGGCGGTGCGGCGCGACGTGCTTGTCGCGCTCGAAGGGTTTGACCCGGGCTTTGCCTTTTTCCTCGACGAGACAGATCTGAACCTGCGCATCTCGCGGGCGGGTCATGCCACGGCCTTGGTCCCGATGGCGGAGGTGCATCACGGCTATTCTGCCAGCCCAAGGCGACGCGGCGACAGGGTGCCCCGTGATCTGTTTGATATCGGGGCCAGTTGGGCAGTGTTTCAGCGCAAATATGTGCCGGAGCGGGAAAGACTGGCGCATTGGCAGGGCCTGCGGCAAGGCGAACGGCGGCGGCTTGTGTCGCATATGGTTGCCGGGCGGCTGGAGCCCGGAGATGTCCGGCGCATGATGCGGCGTGTTGATCAAGGCTATGGCCAGGGACTGGAGAGACACCGGGGCGGGGCACAGATTGCCAAGAGCGCGGTTTCCGCCTTTCGCCCGATGCCGGTGCGCACCGGTGCGGCCGTTGTTCTGAAGGGACGGGTCTGGCAGCGGACACATCTGCGGCGCGAGGCGTCCCTGCGGGCCGATCGCGGTGAACGCGTGACGCTTATCCTCCTGTCGCCGACGGCCTTGTTCCACCGGGTACGCTTTGCGCCGGAGGGCTATTGGGAACACTCCGGCGGCCTGTGGGGACGCGCGGCGCGAGACGAACCGCTGATCCGGTTTCAGGGTTTTGCGAATCGCGTTCAGCGGGAAATTCGGCGCGTGGCGAAACAACGCCTGATCGACGCGACAAATTTGGCGCGTTAACGCAACAGTTCCCCTTTCGTGGGTAAATTTGACGTGCAAGACATTTAATAGCCACAATGTGCGCACTACTAAGTGCGAAAGAGTTGCACGAGCGTGCCGAGCAAGACCAAACGTGGGGTTACACCATGCGCAAGAAGTTGACCAAGGCGATTTTCCCGGTTGCGGGTTTGGGAACGCGGTTTTTGCCGGCGACCAAATCGGTGCCCAAGGAGATCATGACCCTGGTTGACCGTCCGCTGATCCAGTACGCGATTGACGAGGCACGGGCAGCCGGGATCAAGGAGTTCATCTTTGTCACCTCGCGCGGCAAAGGTGCGCTGGAAGACTATTTTGACCTCGCGCCCACGCTCGAACAGGAGCTGCGCAAGAAGAACAAGACAGAGCTTCTGGAGATCCTGAAGGATACCAACATGGACAGCGGCGCGATTGCTTATGTCCGTCAGCACAAGGCGCTTGGTCTGGGCCACGCGGTGTGGTGCGCCCGTCGCCTGATCGCCAACGAGCCCTTTGCCGTGATTCTGCCCGATGACGTGATTGCGGCGGAAACGTCATGTCTGGCGCAAATGGTCGAGGCATACGAGGAAACCGGCGGCAACATCGTCGCCGCGATGGAGGTTCCGCCGGAAAAGACCTCGTCTTACGGTGTGCTCGATATCGAAAGCGACATGGGCCAGATGGTGCAGGTCAAGGGCATGGTCGAAAAACCGGCTGCAGAAAACGCGCCGTCAAACCTCGCCGTGATCGGCCGCTACATCCTGAATCCGACCGTTCTAAGGTCGCTCAACCAGATGAAGGCGGGCGCGGGCGGTGAGATTCAGCTGACCGACGCGATTGCGCGCGAAATTGGCGGCGATACTGGCGTGTACGGCTACCGGTTCCGGGGTCAGCGTTTTGACTGCGGGTCCAAGTCAGGCTTTCTGCAGGCGACGGTGTCCTTTGGGTTGGCGCGGGACGAACTGCGCGAGGACCTTCTCGCTTATATCCGCGACGTTGTGGCGATGGACAAAGCCGCAGAGTAACCCCGCTTGTTCCCTTCGCTGACGGTTGGCGCTGCACCTGCGCGTTGCCTGCATTGACGGCGTGCCGCGACACGGTTCAACGTGCGGTCCAAACCTGTGCCTGCATGGATGCAGGCCATCAGAACCCGATTTGACGCTCCGGAGACAGCACCAAACTGTCCAATCAGACGCATAATCCGCCGCCTGCGCGGCTGCTGGACATCACGCGCCTGATGCGCCGGGCAGGCCGCGTTCTGACAGGTGTTGACCGGGTCGAGCGGGCCTACCTGCGGGCGGTCCTTGCGGATCCTGTTCCTGCGTTTGGGTTGATACGAACCCGCTATGGCTATCTGTTGCTCGATGAAGACGGGCTGTCGTCGCTGGAAGGACCGCTGTCCGACGGCCAGGCGGGCGATGCGTGGTCCCTTGCCCGGCGCGTCTCGATTGCGCGTGTCCCGCCGCCGTTTCTGACGCGCATGCTCGGGCGCAAACTACCGGCTGGCGTGGCCTATCTGAATGTGGGGCATTCGAACCTGACGCCCCGTGTCTTGCGGTCGGTCAAGGCGATAGCGGACGCGCGCATTTCCGTCATGATACACGACCTGATCCCGCTGGAGTTCCCGCAATATCAAAGGGATGGGACGCCAGAGAAATTCGCAGCCATGCTGTCGCGTGTCGCGCGGCACGCCGACCTGATCATTTGCAACTCCGCCGAAACGCAACGGCGGCTCGCAGCGCATGCCGCCGATGTGCCAACGTCGATTGTTGCGCATTTGGGAACAGATCTGCCCGAACCTGTACCGCGTGAATTGCCCCCGGGCCTCGTGCCGGAGCCTCCGTATTTCGTCTGTGTCGGCACCATCGAGCCGCGCAAGAACCACGCATTCCTGCTGGATCTGTGGGCCGAGATGGGATCCGCCGCACCGGGCCTCGTGATTGCGGGCAATCGCGGCTGGAAGAACGAGGACGTGTTTGCCCGCCTCGACGCGCTGTCGCCAGACGGTCCGATCCGGGTTGCACACGGCCTGTCGGACGGCGCAATTGCCGCGTTGATGGCCGGGTCAAACGGCTTGCTCTTCCCGTCCCATGCCGAAGGCTACGGACTGCCCGCGATCGAGGCCGCGGCCCTCGGGGTGCCGGTGATTGCCAACGATTTGCCCGTTTTCCGCGAAGTCCTTGGGAACATTCCCATTTACGCAAACGTCACAGATCGCTATCTGTGGAAAAAGAACATAGAGGCAGTGACAAAAGAAGCACCAGCACAAGCGCCAGATGCGCGGTTCGGTCCACCTGATTGGGACGCGCACTTCAAGACTGTGTTAAGGTTAACCTGATAGGCGCGATCAGGGCCGCAAGTGGCGGCGGGCAAAGGACGGGCGAATTTGGGCGCTTGGCAGTCATATCGACTGAGGCTTCAGCGCAAGCGGTGGCGCATCCGTGCGTTTCGCAAGCGACGCGAGTTGAAACGCGAGGTAGACCGAACGGCGGACATCCGTCCTTTGGATTTGTTGTGCTTTTCGACCATCCGGAACGAGGCAGTCCGGCTTCCGTATTTCCTGCAATACTACCGGGAACAGGGGATCAACCATTTCCTGATCGTGGACAATGACAGCACCGATGGCTCTGCCGACTATCTGGCGGCGCAACCGGACGTGTCCGTCTGGAGCACGAAGGCGAGCTACAAGCGGGCCCGGTTCGGCGTTGACTGGCTGAACTGGTTGCAGATGCGATATGCCCACGGGCACTGGTCGCTCACCGTCGACCCGGATGAATTCCTGATCTACCCGTTTTGCGACACGCGCCCCTTGCGGGCGCTGACGGATTGGCTTGACGCATCTTCGATCCGATCGTTTTCGGCGATGTTGCTGGACATGTATCCCAAGGGCCGACTGGATGAGCAGCCCTATCAGGTGGGGCAAAACCCTATCGAGATCGCGAGTTGGTTCGACAGTGGGAACTACACCATTTCCCGCAACAAGCGGTTTGGGAACCTGTGGATTCAGGGCGGACCGCGCGCGCGGGTCTTTTTCCCGGACCAACCCGCGAAGGCGCCCGCGCTGAACAAGATCCCGTTGGTCAAATGGGATCGTCGCTATGCCTACGTGTCATCGACCCACATGCTGTTGCCGCGCGGGTTGAACCAGGTTTACGACGAATGGGGCGGGGAAAAGGCGTCGGGCGTGTTGCTGCATGCCAAGTTCATCGACACATTCACCGCCAAGGCTGCAGAGGAACTGACGCGCAAGCAGCACTATTCGGCGTCGGTTGAATACCGGGCCTATGCGGAGCGGATGCAGGGTGACCCGGACCTGTGGTGCAAATGGTCCGAAAAATACATCAACTGGCGCCAGCTTGAGATCCTCGGTTTGATGTCCAAGGGGAACTGGGCATGAGCGTTGGCATTGTCATGCTCGTGCACACGGCGCTGGACCGGGCCGAACAGGCCGCGCGCCACTGGGCCGCGGCGGGCTGCCCGGTTGTGATCCACGTGGATGCAGCGGTGCCGCGCAAGACCTATGCCAGGTTTGCCGAAGCGCTGTCGGACATGCCGGCCATCATCTTTTCCAAACGGTTCCGGTGCGAATGGGGCACGTGGGGCATTGTCGCCGCCAGTCAGGCCGCGTCCGAACTGATGTTGCAAACCTTTGATGATGTCCGCCACGTTTATCTTGCGTCGGGGTCTTGCCTGCCGTTGCGCCCGGTTGAAGAGCTGACAGAATACCTCGCCGACCGCCCCCGCACCGACTTTATCGAAAGCGCGACAACGGCGGATGTGCCATGGACCGTTGGCGGATTGGACGAGGAACGGTTTACCATGCGGTTCCCGTTTTCGTGGAAGCGGCAACGGTTCCTGTTCGACAAGTTCGTGCAGATCCAGCGCGCCGTGGGTTTCAAACGACGCATCCCCAAGGGGCTTGTGCCGCATATGGGCAGCCAGTGGTGGTGCCTGACTCGGCAGACCTTGACCGCGATCCTGCAAGGGCCGGATCGCCGCGAATATGATGCCTATTTCCGCCATGTCTGGATTCCTGACGAAAGCTATTATCAGACGCTGGCGCGGCAGTTTTCCGTCAATATCGAGAGCCGGTCGCTGACCCTGTCCAAGTTCGATTTCCAGGGCAAACCGCACATCTTCTACGACGACCATCTGCAACTGTTGCGCCGCTCGGACTGCTTTGTCGCGCGCAAGATCTGGCCTTATGCCAATCGCCTTTACGAGGCTTTCCTGACCGATCCGTCAGGCGCGATGAAGCGGACGGAACCGAACCCGGGCAAGATCGACCGCATCTTTGCCAAGGCGGTGGAACGGCGGACGCGTGGTCGCCCGGGTCTCTACATGCAGAGCCGGTTTCCCAACGAAGATTGGGAAAACGGGGTGACGGCCGCGCCCTATTCGGTGTTTCAGGGCTTTGCCGAGATATTCGAGAACTTCGAATCCTGGTTGGGCAAGGCGACGGGATCGCGCGTGCACGGGCACCTCTTTTCGCCGGAGCGGGTGGAATACGGGGACGGTCAAACCACGCTGAACGGCGCCATTGGCGACAGTGCCAAGGCGCGCGACTACAACCCCAATGCCTTTCTGACCAATTTGATCTGGAACACGCGCGGCGAACGTCAGTGCTTTCAATTTGGTCCCGCCGACAATCAGGACGTGATCTGGCGCATGTCCAAGGACCCGAATGCGCAGATATCGGTAATTTCAGGGGCATGGTCGGTGCCGCTATTCCGGTCGAACATGAACTTCATGGATATCCGCAAGGAGGCCGCGCGACTGCAAAAAATCGAAAGCGAGCATCTGGATGTGCTGCGCTCGCCCTACGCCAAGGCGCGCATTCGCATCTGGACGATGGCGGAATTCATCGAGGCGCCGATGGAGCCGTTGCAGGGCATTCTGGATGAGATCGGCCACATGCAAACGCGCCGGTTGTCCGAAGTGCCCAAGATGGTGGATCTGACCGGGTTCGGTCAATTCCTGCAGAACCTCAAGAACCAGGGCATGCACCCCTACCTCATGGGGGATTTCCCGGTGTCGCTAGGCCCCGAACCCGCGCAAACGTCACCACGCAAACCCTATCTGGTGCGATAGGCCATGGCCCGATTTGACTATTTTGTCGTCTTTGCAGAGATGCGGACAGGGTCCAATTTTCTTGAAACGAACCTGAACGCCTTTGACGGGCTGGCCTGCCATGGTGAAGCATTCAACCCGCATTTCCTGGGATACCCGGACCGCTCGGAATTGCTGGGCCTCACGCAAGAGGCGCGCGACGCGGATCCCGAAACGCTCTTGCGCGCGTTTGAACAGACGCCCGAGTTGAGCGGATTTCGGTACTTCCACGACCACGATCCGCGGGTGTTCGACAAGGTCATGGATGACCCGAAATGCGCCAAGATCGTCCTGACGCGCAACCCGGTGGACAGTTACGTGTCGTGGAAGATCGCGCAGGCCACAGGTCAGTGGAAGCTGACCGACGCCAAGGCGCGCAAGGATGGCAAGGCGGCGTTCGACGCCGTAGAGTTCACCGCGCATCTCGACGCCTTGCAGGCGTTTCAGACAACGCTTTTGAACCGTTTGCAGGTATCCGGGCAGACGGCATTCTACGTCGCCTATGAAGATCTGCAAAGCGTCGACGTAATGAACGGTCTGGCCGCGTGGCTGGGTGTTGATGCGCGCCTCGATGGGCTCGACAAGACGCTCAAGGTGCAGAACCCGGGGGCGTTGTCCGACAAGGTCAGCAATTTTGGACACATGCAGGCTGCCTTGGGTGGCGTGGACACGTTCAACCTGACACGTACACCCAATTTTGAACCTCGGCGCGGCGCTGCAGTGCCGACATATCATGCAAGTCCCACCGCGCGGCTGGTGTATTTGCCGGTGCGCGGCGGGCCCGAAGATCCGGTTGTGCGCTGGTTGAACGATATCGATGCGGCCGCGGGGACGCAGACCGAGACAAAACTCTCGCAGGGCAACCTGCGGGACTGGATGCGTGGCCACCCGGGACATCGCCGGTTCTGTGTTCTGCGGCATCCACTTGTGCGGGCGCATGATGTGTTCTGCCGGAGGATTCTGAACACTGGAAAAGGCAGCTATGGCGGGATTCGTGCGACGCTGGCGCGGCGCTACAAACTGCCCCTGCCGGATGATCCGATAGATGCGGCCTATGACAAGGCGGCACACCGCGCCGCCTTGGTCGCCTTTCTGCAGTTTCTAAAGGCGAACCTTGCAGGTCAGACGGCAATCCGGGTGGACCCGGATTGGGCGACACAAAGCAAGATACTGGAGGGGTTTTCGGAATTCGCCTTGCCGGATGTCGTGTTGCGCGAAGAGCGCATGGCGCAAGGACTGGCCTTTCTGGCGGATGAGATGGGTGTGGGTCCATGGCCGGACATTCCGACGCGTCCGCAGGACGCACCCTATACGCTTGCCGACATTTATGACGCCGAGGTCGAAAAATTGGCACGCAGCGCCTATGCGCGCGACTATGTGACGTTCGGGTTTGGCAGTTGGGGGCCGACGTAACCGGAAACCGATACGGTTTCCGGCCCGTTTTCCGGATCGGAAAACGGCACGCTCAAGCCGCTTGAGCGGACTGCGCCTGGCTTAGGATCGTATAAAGCGTGGAGGCATCCGGGTTCGCGCGCAGCTTGCTGCAGACACTGGCATCGCGCAGTGTTCGCGACACGAGCGCCAGCGCCTTCAGATGCTCTACCCCTGCCTCTTCGGGAGCAAACAGCGCAAAAGCGATGTCTACTGGCTGCCGGTCAACCGAGTCGAAATCGATCGGTTTATCGAGCAGGACAAAAGCGCCCATGACATCTTCGATCCCGTCGAGGCGCGCGTGTGGCAGGGCCACGCCGTGGCCTACGCCAGTCGGCCCCAACGCTTCGCGCGCCAAAAGTGCCTCGACAACCAGACCGCTGGTCAGGTTGTACGCGGTTTCCATCAGGTCGCCGACTTCCTGCAGCAGGCGCTTTTTGGATGTTGCCGAAGTGACAATCTTTACCGCTTCCGGCTTCAGAAGAGTTTCAATGTTCATTCTGCTCGCTCTGTGGGCGCGCCAAGTGCGCGCCGGTTCTGTTACGGATCAATCCAACCGATATTTCCATCATCCCGACGGTATACCACGTTCAGCCCGTCCTTGCCTTCGTTGTGGAACACCAGGACAGGTGCTCCGGCCAATTCCATTTGCATGACCGCCTCGCCAACGGACAGGGATGGTATCTTGGTCTCCATCTCCGCCACGATCATGGGTTGCAGGCTTTCGGGTTCTGATTCCTCGGAACCTGCGTCGGAGGCGAGGATATACGAGGACGCGCCCGAGAGTTCAACAGGTTGCGCACGCTCCTTGTGATGGTCTTTCAGACGCCGTTTGTAGCGGCGCAACTGCTTTTCCATTTTTTCGGAACAGGCGTCAAAAGCGGCATAGATTTCAGTGGCATGGGCCTTGGCTTGTGCCGTCAACCCGGTCGACAGGTGAACCGTTGCCTCGCAAACAAATTCATGTGCGGACTTGGAAAAGACCACTTGTGCGTTGGTCGGGCGTTCCGCGTATTTCTCGACAACCGTGCCAAGGTCGTTGCGCACATGGGTTTGCAGGGCTTCGCCGATATCGATCTGTTTGCCGCTGATTTGGTATTGCATGCCGTCTCCTTCTGTGGCCCGCCAATATGAGATTATTCCCGCCAGGGTAGTGACGGAAATCAAAAATCAGTTGGTCGGAAGGGCGTGTGCGCGGGTCGTCCGTCTGGACATCAAAACAAGGCCGACTGGATGGATCCGCGCAAAAGCCATGCCCTATTGCACGCCAAAACACCTGCCCGAGTCAATGAAAAGCGGATGTGACATTCCGCTCGTCCGTCAGGAAATGCGAAAGTTTTCACCGAGGTAAACGCGGCGTACATTCTCGTTTTGCACAACATCTTGCGGTGTGCCCGACATGAGCACGTGACCATCATGCAAGATATAGGCGCGGTCTACGATCTCGAGCGTTTCGCGCACATTGTGGTCCGTGATCAGCACGCCGATGCCGCGCGTTTTCAGGTCCGCCACGAGGCTGCGGATATCCCCGACGGAAATCGGGTCGACCCCGGCAAAGGGTTCATCAAGCAGCAGGTATTTCGGTTCGGCGGCGAGGGACCGGGCGATTTCCACGCGCCGCCGTTCGCCGCCGGACAGGGCAAGGGCCGGCGCGCGCCGCAGGTGTTCGATCGAAAACTCGCTCAGCAACTCTTCCAGCCGTTCGCGGCGCTTGTGTCTGTCACGCTCGGTAATGTCGAGAATGGCAAGAATGTTGTCCTCGACGCTCAGGCCGCGAAAGATGCTCATTTCCTGCGGCAGATACCCGATGCCCATCTGGGCCCGGCGGTACATGGGCAGGTTGGTCACGTCCGCGCCGTCCAGCATGACCTTTCCGCCTTCAGGCGTTACGAGACCGGCAACGGCATAAAAGGTTGTCGTCTTGCCCGACCCGTTGGGACCCAGCAACGCGACCACTTCGCCGCGGCTCAATTCCATCGAGAAGTCGCGGATCACAAGTTTCTTGCGGTAGGATTTGCGCAAATGCGAGATTTGCAGCCCGCCGTGACCGCCCGCGATCTTGAGGTCTGGTCTGGGCATCAGTTGTTGCCGGTCTGGAGGATCGTCTTGACCCGGCCCTGCATGCGCGCCGTCCCGTCGTCGAGATTGACGGTCATGCGGTCCGCGCTGAGCGCGCTTTGCCCCTGAGCCAGCAATACATCGCCGCTCATCACGATGACGCCGTCGGCGACGTTGTAGTCGGCGCGCTGTCCTTCTGCTGCATCAGGACCGGACACGAGGGTGACGCCGCCGGTCGCCTCCAACCGTTCGATGCCTGCCTGTCCCTGACTGTAGATCACCAGAACGCGCGGCGCGGAGAGACGCATTTCACCCTGACCGATGACCACGTTGCCGGTGAACGTGGCGGCCCCCGATGCCTGATCGACGGCCAGCTCATCCGCGGTGACTTCGACAGGGGCTGACGTGTCCTGCTGGATCGCGCCAAAGGCAACTGAGGTGCCCTGAGCTGCAACCTGTGTTGCAAGACCAAGGAATACGGCGGTGGCCAAAGGGCGCAAATAGGTCACGTCAAAATCACTCTTCCAGGTTCGAGGGGTCGTATACCAGTTTCACCCCGTCAGTGAAAATCAAATGGGAATTCTCGCCCGGACCACGCTTTTCCATACGCATTTGTCCGGCGTTCAGCGTGCCAAATGGGCTGTTTGCAGCCACCGGTTGTGGTGCTTCCACCCGCATGGCGTCGAAATCTGCATTGAGGGAATCGGTTGTCATCTTGAAACCGGTCGATGTCGTCACGACCACGTTGCCCGTCAGGTTGGAGCGAGCATTGGACATGTCGAACTGACCGGCGTCTGAAAACAGGATGATCCGTGTCCCAGACTGCATGTCGATCTGAGCCGACAGATCCTCGACCGAGCTGGCCTTGCCCAGGCCGGTGCGCATTGTGCCTGCGGCCACGGACACCCTGTCGCCGTCTGTCGTGGTGCCGGAAAAGAACGGGCCGGTGATCTGCTCGTCGCGCACGCGATCCAGCAATTCGTCGTCGGCAAAGGGGATCGCCGCAACCGGGTCGGTGTTTCGGGACAGCAGGAACAGCGTGGACAGCAGTGCGAGCGCGGTCAGCGGCAGCAGGACCTTGAGCCAGGCCACAAATCGCGAATAGCCGTCCATCTCATGTCCTTTGACCCAAAGACCTAGCCAAGCCCCACCCGGAGGCAGTCGTGGATATGCAGGATACCCTGCGGCGCGCCCGTATCGTCATCGACCGCAAAGACGCATGTGATCTTGCGCGCGTTCATGGTTGCCATGGCTTCCTGTGCCAAAGCGCCCGGCGCAATTGTTGTAGGGGAGGTGGTCATCACTTCGGACGCTTTCAAGTTCAAAAGCCCGTCCATGTGACGCCGCAGGTCGCCATCGGTAACAATTCCTGCCAGAGCGCCCGCGCCATCCAGCACACCCACCACGCCAAGGCTCTTCTGGCTGATCTCGATCAGCGCGTCCGGCATCGGCGTGTCCAGCGACACCAGCGGCATGGCTTCGCCAGTGTGCATCAGGTCAGACACCCGTGCCAGCTGCGCGCCCAGTTTGCCGCCGGGATGAAAGTCGCGAAAGTGTTCTGCCGTAAAGCGCCGGTGCTTCATCAGGGCGACCGCCAGCGCGTCCCCAAGGGCGAGCATCATCGTCGTCGAATTGGTCGGCACGACCCCTGTCCCGCAGGCTTCGCCCAGATCCGGCAGGCGCAGGATAACGTCGGACTGTGTGCCGAGCGTGCTGTCAGGCGCCTTGGTCATTCCGATCAGCGGAATGCCGACCCTCCGGGAAAAGCTGAGCACGCCGGCCAGTTCCGGCGCCTCGCCGGAATTGGAGATGGCCAACACCACATCGTCCCGGGTCAGCATGCCCAGATCACCATGATTGGCTTCGGCAGGGTGCACGAATTGCGCGGGCGTTCCGGTGCTGGCCAGCGTTGCCGCAATCTTGCGCGCGATGTGGCCGGACTTGCCCATACCGGTCACGATCACGCGCCCCTTCGTGTCCAGCAGCAGTTCAACGGCAGCGGCAAAGCTGTCGTCCAGCGCAGTGGCCAAAGCATCCAGCGCTTGCGCTTCGGCGGTGATAACGCCGCGTGCCGTATCGAGGAACCCGCCGCTCATGAGTGTGCAAAGATATCGGTTTCGGGCCAACCCGCGAGGTCAAGATGCGCGCGCATTGGCAGAAAGTCGAAACAGGCCTGTGCCATCTCCATACGGCCTTCGCGTTCGAGCATGGCATTCAGCGCATCCCGCAGGCGGTGCAGATAGAGCACATCGGAGGCCGCGTATTCCAATTGCGCGTCGGTCAGTGTCTCGGCGCCCCAATCGCTGGACTGCTGCTGTTTCGAAATGTCGACGCCGAGCAGTTCCTGCAGCAGGTTCTTGAGCCCGTGCCGGTCGGTGTAGGTGCGCACAAGACGGCTCGCGATCTTGGTGCAATAGACGGGCGCAGTGACGGCACCAAAGGCGCGTTGCATCGCCGCGATATCGAACCGGCCAAAGTGGAACAGTTTCAGCACGTCGGGATCCGTCAGGAGCCTGCACAGGTTCGGAGCCTCGGTCTGCCCCAACTTGATCTGCACCATGTGCGCATCGCCGTCGCCAGCGCTGAGTTGCACGACGCACAGCCGGTCGCGGTTCGGGTTCAGCCCCATGGTTTCGCAGTCGATGGCCACCATCGGGCCAAGGTCGAAGTCATCCGGCAGGTCGGAGATGTGCAGGTAATTCGTCATGACCCCGCTATAGCGCGGTGGATCAGGCGGGGGAAGCCGTTGAAGAAAGGTCGTTTAACGCAGGGCGCGGCAGGTGTTCCAACAGCGTTGCGACAAGCCTGGCGCAGTCATGCCCGCGCCAGTGTTCCGAAAACAGGACCCGTGGCAAAGCGGGGTGCTTCAGCACAAGGCGCCGCCACGCATGCACGATCAGCACGCGCAACACCGCGACGCGCAGCGGGCCAAGCGCATCTGTTTCCGGCAGGTCGCACGCGGTCAGGGCGTCGTGAAGTGCCGCGTAGCCGCGTTGCAGTTCATCGGTTTCGGCTGTCGTTTCCAGCCAGTCCGGCAGCGTGTCGGCCCGCAGCAAGAGGGCGTTTCTTGGCAAGGTCGTGCCAGTTGGTGCAACAAACAGTTGCGGCGCCACGCGGGCAAACCGGACCGGGTCCGGTGTCGCGCCAACGGGCAGTAGCGCAAACTGGACATCCGCCACGTCGACGCCGGTGGGATAGATTCGCGGCCGCGCCGCGTCGCTGTCCGCGCGCCCCTTGGCGCTTAGCCGGTGGCGGCTGGTGCGACCGTTCTTTTCCGAGATGATCCAGCCATCTGCGCGCAGGCGGTGCAGGGCCACGCGCGTGGCTTCGGGTTTGACGCCAATCTCTGCCATGATCGCGGACAACGTGGGCCCGTCGAGCGCCCCGTCAGGCGTGAGATCGCCAAATACGGTGACCAGCAGGGACCAGACCCGAAGCGGGCCGATGCGCGTCAGTCGGTTGACGGCGTCTTGGTACGGATCAGAAGGCATTCATGGTCAGCAGTTCGTATTCGGCCACGGGCGTGTCGTCCTGATTGCGGATCACGACATGCCACCGTACCTCGCCGTAGTCCTCATTGCGAGGGGTTTTGGCCTTGACCGTGAGGTGTACGTGAATGCTGTCGCCCGGACTGACCGGCTGCAGAAAGCGCAAGCTGTCAAGGCCGTTATTGGCCAGAACCGGACCCGGGTCCGGTTGTACGAACAGACCCGCCGCAAAGCTGAGCAGCAGGTAACCATGCGCCACGCGACCCGGAAAGAATGGGTTCGCCTGCGCCGCCTCTTCGTCCATGTGCGCATAGAAGGTGTCGCCGGTGAAATGGGCGAACGTCTCGATATCCTCCAGCGTGACGGTGCGCGATGGGCTGATGAGAGTGTCGCCGATGGCAAGGTCGCCAAACGGGCGTGTGAACGGGTGGGGTTTTGTGCTGGCCTGCGTTGCGCCGGGCACCCAGTTCTTACCAATCGCGGTCAGGATGTCCGGCGAGCCCTGAACCGAACTGCGCTGCATGTAGTGGAGGACGGCGCGAATGCCGCCCAGCTCTTCGCCGCCACCTGCGCGGCCCGGTCCGCCATGGGTCATGTGTGGCAAGGGTGCCCCGTGGCCCGTGGCCTCCGCCATGCTGTCGCGGTTGTTGAAGTAGAGGCGGCCATGGAACGCGGCGGACGCCAGTGTGATGTCGCGCGCGACCTTCGGATCACGAGTGATCACCGATGCCACCAGCGATCCCTGCCCCCGGTTCAGCATCTGCGCCGCATGATCCAGATCGCGGTAGGACATCAGCGTTGCAACGGGACCAAACGCCTCCGTCTGGTGAATATGCTGCGCAGCATCGGGATCGTCGCAGCGAAAGAGCATCGGTTGAACAAAAGCGCCCGGCATGTCGATTTGATCAGGTTCCCCATGTACGCGCTTGGCTTCGCTATGTATCAGTTCGGCCTTTTCCAGCACGTCCAGTCGTTGTGCCGATGACACCAGCGCGCCCATATGTGTGCTTGGGTCTCGCGGGTCGCCTACACTGACTTTCTCAAGACGCTCCCGTATGTTTTCGGTTACCGGTGCGAGGAGGGGCTCGGGGACCATGATGCGCCGGATTGCCGTGCACTTCTGCCCGGCCTTGGTGGTCATTTCGCGCACCACCTCCGTGGCAAAGAGATCAAATTCGGGTGTGTCCCGCCCGGCATCCGGCCCGAGCACGCTGGCATTGAGGCTGTCCTGCTCGGCCGTGAAGCGTACGCCCTGTGCCAGCAGGTTCGGGTGGCTGCGCAGTGTCAGACCTGTGGCCGCTGATCCGGTAAAGGTGACAACATCCTGACAGTCCATGTGGTCGAGCATGTTGCCAATGCCTCCGCTGATCAGCTGCAAGGCCCCTTTGGGCAGGAGACCACTGTCCAGCATCAGGCGCACGCAGGCTTCGGTCACGTAGCTGGTCGCCGTCGCCGGTTTGATGATTGCGGGCATGCCGGCAAGCAGCGTGGGCGCCAGTTTTTCAAGCATGCCCCAGACCGGGAAATTAAATGCGTTGATGTGCAACGCCACAC
Source organism: uncultured Rhodobacterales bacterium (assembly GCA_964603315.1). Lineage (GTDB taxonomy): Bacteria > Pseudomonadota > Alphaproteobacteria > Rhodobacterales > Rhodobacteraceae > Tateyamaria. The sequence continues at coordinate 17,814 of CAZRUV010000023.1, read as the reverse complement.
CTTGCAGCGGTGTGCAGATGTGACGCCCGTGAAACTGCCCGTCGCGCCCCAGCTGTTCGGTCGGGCCATCCAGATACACGTGCCCGTCGGGCATTTCGCGCCGTCCCTTGGACGCGTAGACCAGCATTGTGCCGATACCGCCGTCCACGTCGATCAGGTGATCGGACTGCGTGGCGCCTGTGTCAAAACTCAGATCATACAGCTTGGCCTTGTGCGCCTTGATGTGCAACGCCAGCGCCTTGAGCATACGGGCCCGTTCGTGGAAGGACATTGCACGCAGGGCCGGGCCGCCCTGTGCCCGCGCAAAATTTCGCATCTCGCAGACATCGAGACTGTCATTGCCGGCCTGCGCGATGATCTCGCCAGTGATTGCGCTTTCGATGGGGCGTGCGCCTGATCCGGGTGGCACCCATTCTCCGGCGGCGAAATTGTGCACCTGTCGCATGGCGGTCTTTCCCTAATGCTGGTCGTAGTCGACAATCAAGCGGTCGCTGAGCGGGTAGCACTGGCAGGTCAGCACAAACCCCGCCTCGACCTCGTAATCCTCAAGCGCGTGGTTGATCAGCATTTCGCAGTCACCCCCGGTCACCCGGGCCTTGCAGGTCGAACAGACACCGGCGCGGCAGGCGTGCGGTGCGTCGAGGTTCTGTGCCAGAGCCGCCTCGAGGATCGACATGTCACGGGTCATGTCGACAGCGTGTGTGGTGCCGTCGATCGTGATCTGTACACGGCATCCGGTTGGCGCGTCGTCTGTCCGGGGCCGTGCCTTGCGGGCCAGCAAGCCCTCCTGACTGGCACCAAACAGTTCGAACTTGATCTGATCCTTGTGCAACCCGTGCGCCTGCAGGCTTTCGTTGATCGCCATCATCATCGGTTCGGGCCCGCAGATCAGCGCGACGTCAACGCTTGCGATGTCGATCCAGGATTTGAAGAGGGCCGCGCATTTTGCCTGATCGACGCGCCCGGAAAACAGGTCAATGTCCTGCCCCGATTCAAGCACGTGGATCAGCGTCAAACGCCCCATGAAACGGTTCTTGAGATCTTCCAGCTCTTCCCGGAACATGATCGTGTGAACGGCGCGGTTGGCATAGACCAGCGTGAAGGTGCTGAGCGGTTCGCGCGCCAGGACCGTGCGCAGGATGGAGAGCACCGGCGTGATCCCGGATCCCCCCGCAAATCCGAGGTAGTGCCGCGCCGTGCCCGATTCGACAGGGACACCAAAGGTGCCCATGGGCGGCATGGCGTGAAGCGTGTCGCCCACTTTGAGTTCCGTGTTGGCGTAGGTCGAGAAGGCGCCGCCCTCGACCCGCTTGATCCCGACCTGAAGTACGCCGTCGTCCAGGCCTGCGCAGATCGAATAGTTGCGCCGCAGTTGCGTGCCGTCAAAGTCCTGACGAAAGGTAAGATATTGCCCGTGGGTGAACCGGAACGCCTCCGCATCGTCGGGGGCCAACGTCAGCACCACCGCGTCGCGGATCGTGTGGTGAATGTCGGTCACGGTGAGAGGGTGGAACTGGCTCATATGCACTTGAAGTAGTCGAAGGGTTCCAGACAGTCGCGGCACCGCCATTGGGCCTTGCAGGGGGTCGAGCCAAACTGGCTGATCCGTTCCACGTCGGGGGATTGGCAGCGCGGGCAACGGTCCGGGCCGCCGGCAGGCTGTGGTGGGGCAATGCCGTAGGCTTCCAGTTTCGCGCGGCCCGCGTCGCTGAGCCAATCGGTTGTCCACGGCGGCGCGATCTGGCGTTTCAGCGTGATGTGCGCAATGCCATTTGCCCGCAAGGCACGTTCAATCTCGAGGTCGATCACCGCTGTGGCCGGGCAACCGGAATAGGTGGGTGTGACGGTGATGCAAAGCATGTCTCCGTCCCAGGCCACGTTGCGCACAATGCCGAGGTCCACGATCGATATAACGGGGATTTCCGGGTCCGGCACGGACCGCAGGATGGCCCAGACCTCTTCAGCACAAGGCTTCATCGGTGCGGCGGCTGGGGTCACCATTTTGCGTCCGGGTGGCTGCGCGGCAGCACTTGCATCGTGGCCAGCATATGGCCGAGGTGTTCGCTGTGGCGGGTTCCGGTCTTGCCTCCGAGATGGGCAAAGTCCGTATCGGGTCTTGTCAGTGTTGCGGCTGAGAGCGTTGCGGTGAGGTACGTGTCGAAGGCAGGGCGCAGCGCGGACATGTCCGTCAGGTCTGCGTCATCGGTCACGAACATCTCGCCGACGTAAGGCCACAGCCGATCAAGTGCCGACTGCATGCGGTCATGGCTGTGTTCGGTCCCGTCGCCCAAAGCGATCACGGTGTCGGTCGAGCGTTCGCGGTGGTAGGTGACTTCCTTGACGGATTTCTGGGCGATGGCGCTGATTTCTGCATCGGCGTGCTCTGACAGCGCGCTGAGCACTTCGAGATGCCATGTATCGAACAGGAACTGACGCATCATCGTCACACCGAAATCGCGATTGGGCTGTTCGACCATAAGCAGGTTGCGGAAGTCCCACGCATCGCGGTGAAAGGCCAGCCTGTCGGCATCGCGGCCTTGTCCCTCACGTGCGCCCGCGAGCCCGAGCCACAGTTGCGTTTGTCCAATCAGATCGAGCGCAATATTGGCCAGTGCGATGTCTTCCTCGAGGGCGGGCGCGTGGCCGCACCACGCGCTGAGCCGCTGGCCCAGCACCAGTGTATTGTCCCCCATGCGCAGCAGGCCCTCGACGCTCACATCGCACCTACATCGTCCGGAATGTCAAAGAAGGTCGGGTGGCGGTACACTTTGTCATCTGCCGGATCGTAAAGCGAACCCTTGTCCTCGGGTGCGGATGCGGTGATGTCTTTGGCTGGAACGACCCAGATGCTCACACCCTCCTTGCGACGGGTGTAGACGTCGCGCGCATTCTGCAGCGCATGTTCGGCGTCGGAGGCGTGGAGCGAGCCCACATGACGGTGGCTCAGCCCGTGTTGCCCACGGATAAAGACTTCCCAAAGGGGCCATTCACTCGACATGAAATTTACTCCGCCGCGACGGCGCACTGGCGCCATTTGGACATATCCACGTAGTCCCAGCCAAACGCGTGGTCGCTGGACCCGTTGGCCTGCAGGTGGCGCAGGCGATCCACCGCCTCGTCGAGGGTCGGCAAGTGATCATCCTCCACATGCCACATTACGAAATGCGGAACCTGCGTCGGGTCGAACCACTGTGGTCCCTTTTCATAGAACCGGGCGTGCACCGTGTTGAACACGTAGTGGCCAAGGCTGGCCACATCGTCCCAGACCGACAGGTTCGAGATCATATCGGGATCACCTGGCACGGCAATGTCAGTGGCGTTCCCGCTGTCGGATTTCATACGCCAGACGAAACCCGCGCTGCGTTCCGCAAGCGCATTGATCCGGTCAAGATTGTCCATGAACTCCGCGAAGCGTGGATCGTCATGCGGGTAGCGGGCGTAACCTACATTCAGCTCGGCAAGTTTCATTCGGCTGCCACCTGTGTGGCCCGCTTTTTCGCGGCGTGGGCCAGTCGGGCCTCGCGCACCCATGCGCCGTCATCCCACGCCTTTTGGCGCGCCTCGATCCGTTCCGTGCTGCACGGCCCGTTGCCCTTGAGCACGTCAAAAAACTCGGACCAGTCGGGGCCGGTGAAATCATACCCGCCCTTGTCCTCATTCCACGCCAGATCGGGATCCGGGACCGTGAGGCCGAGATACTCGGCCTGCGGCACCGTCTGGTCGACGAACTTCTGGCGCAGTTCGTCGTTTGAGTTCATCTTGATCTTCCACGCCATGGACTGCCCGGAATGCACCGAATCCTTGTCCGACGGGCCGAACATCATCAGTGACGGATACCAGAACCGATTGAGTGCATCCTGCGCCATGCGGCGCTGCGCCTCGGTGCCGTTCGCCATCTTCATCATGATGTCGAAGCCCTGGCGCTGGTGGAACGATTCCTCCTTGCAGATGCGCACCATGGCGCGGGCGTAAGGCCCGTAGGATGTGCGCTGCAGCGGGACCTGGTTCATGATCGCGGCCCCATCGACCAGCCAGCCCACGGCGCCCATGTCGGCCCATGTCAGGGTCGGGTAGGCAAAGATGGACGAATACTTCATCCGCCCGTCCAGCAACATCTCGGTCAGTTCATCGCGGCTGATGCCAAGCGTTTCGGCTGCGCAATAGAGGTACAGTCCGTGGCCCGCTTCGTCCTGCACCTTGGCCAGCAGGATGGCCTTGCGCTCCAGCGACGGCGCGCGGGTGATCCAGTTGCCTTCGGGCAGTTGGCCGACAATTTCGGAATGCGCATGTTGCCCGATCTGACGGATCAGCGTCTTGCGGTAGCCTTCGGGCATCCAGTCTTTCGGTTCGACCTTGTCACCGGCATCGATGCGGGCCTGAAACGCGGCCAGCTGTTCCGGGTCATCCTGCGTCGCCTCGGACTTGATCATCTGTGCGTACATGCGTCGCTCCTCCTGTGCGGGAAAATACGCGCTTGACCGGTGCAGATCAAATCAAATGTTACCGAAACGCGCCATGGGGGTATTTTTCGTAACGTATCTCTCCGGTAAAACTTTCGCGTGAGGCGTTGATTTTTGCCGCGCGGTAAGAAACGGTAAGATTTGGGAAATGGGAGGTCCCGCGCATATGGGTGAGGTCAAGGTCAAGAATATGGAGGAGTTCGCGGCGCTCAGCGGCATTTCGCGGCCCACCGTTTCCAAGTATTTCAACGATCCCGGCAGCGTGCGTGCCTCGACCCGCGAGCGGATCGAGACCGCGCTGGAGCGTTACGACTATCGCCCGAACATCTTTGCGATGAACCAGAACCGCAAGCTGACCAAGAATGTGGGGATCATCGTGCCCAACGTCGCTGACCCGTTCTTTGCCGAAATTGCGCGCAAGATCGAACAGCGTTGCGTCGAAGCCGGGTATCGCCCGACGCTGTTCAGCTCGCATGGCGAAACGGACCACGAAGTGGACATCCTCGACACGCTGCGATCCATGAAACCGGCGGGCGTGCTCATGGCGCCGCTTGGGCGTTCGTCGGACCGTGGTGCCGTGGAAAAGTTTTGCGAGGAGGTGCCAACCGTCCTCTTTGACAGTAACCTGAATGACCTTGGCCTGTCCTTTGTCGGGTCGGACAACCCGCAGTTTTCACGCCTGATCGTGGATTACCTCTGCCGCACCGGCGCGCCGCCGTGCTTCTTTGAGATGAAGAACCCGGCGAACCCGAACGCAAACCGTCGGCGGCAGGGCTACATTCAGGCGATGGAGGCTTTGGGTCACGCGCCTGTCATCGTGAAAGTCGATGGCGAGGGCTGGGATTTCGAAGAAATCGGGCGGCGCGAGGGCGGGCGCGTCCTGCAGGGCGATGGATTTCCGTCGGACACGGTTCTGTGCAGCAATGACCGCCTTGCCATCGGGCTTTTGACGGCGTGCTATGAAAACGGGGTGCAGGTCGGGCGCGATCCGGGATGCGCGATTCGCGTCGCGGGGCAGGATGACCATCCCTTTGCCCGGTTCACCTGTCCGCCGCTGACGACCATCGCGCAGGACTACGAGGCGATTTCCCGACATGCCGTGGAAACCCTGTTCCAGGCCATAGAGGGTGAAGAAAAATCGCGCGAAGCCATTCTTTTCGAAGGCCGGCTGGTCATGCGGGATTCCGCGTAACACTACAAAACTTGTCGCGCGTAAAATTTTTATTGACACCGCGCATAACTGATCGTTACCGTAGCGGTACATAACATCCAATCTAGGGAGGAACCGGATGTCTCTTGGGAACGCACTTCGTGCGGCGACGGCGATGACGCTGATCACTGCAACGGGCGCACTGGCCGACGGCCACGCCAAATCTCTCACGATTGCCATCGTGAACAATGGCCACATGATCAACATGCAGAAGGTCGCCGAGGCCTACACCGAAGAAACCGGTGTGCAACTCGAGTGGGTTTCGTTGGAAGAAGGCGTGCTGCGCGAGCAGGTCACGTCCGACACGGCCACTGGCGGTGGTCAGTATGACATCATCAACATCGGCATGCAGGAAGCACCTATCTGGGGTCAGGCCGGTTGGATCGAGCCGCTGAATTTCAGCGACGACTATGATGTCGACGACATCCTGCCCGCCATGCGCGAGGGCCTGAGCTATGACGGTCAGCTGTATGCGGCACCGTTCTATGGCGAATCGTCGATGGTGATGTACCGCAAGGATCTGGCCGACGCGGCCGGTGTCACGATTGCGGACAATGACAGCTGGGAGAACGTGAAGAAAGCGGCTGCCGCGATGCACGATCCCGACAATGGCGTCTATGGTGCCTGCCTGCGCGGCAAGCCGGGCTGGGGTGACAACGCGGCGTTCATCACGACCGTTGCCAACTCCTTCGGTGCACGCTGGTTCGATGCGGACTACAAACCGCAGCTGGACTCGCCCGAGTGGAACGCAGCTGTCAGCTTTTATGTCGACCTGCTGAGCAACTACGGCCCTCCCGGTTCGGAAGGCAACTCGTTCAACGAAATCCTCGCGCTTTATAACGAAGACAAGTGCGGCCTCTGGATCGACGCCACAATCGCGGCTTCGTTCCTCGAAAACCCGAATGTCGCATACGCGCAGTCGCCCAACGCCGGTAACCCGGTTGGTGCGAACTGGCTGTGGGCCTGGGCGATGGCCGTGCCTGCGGGAACAGAAAACGCAGAAGAGGCAAAAGCCTTCATCGAGTGGGCAACGTCCAAAGAGTATGTGCAGGCTGTTGCGAACCACCCTGATTTTGGCTGGGGCAAAGTGCCGACAGGTCAGCGTGCATCCACATACGCCATTCCTGAATTCCAGGCGGCGGCACCTTTCGCTGATGCCGAAATGGCAGCCATCGAGTCCGCTGCACCCGGTGCGACCGAACTGAAGCCCTATGTTGGCGTCCAGTTTGTCGCGATCCCGGAATTCCCGGAAATCGGTAGCGCCTTTGGTCAGGAAATGTCGGCCGCACTCTCGGGTGCCAAATCGGTCGAAGACGCGCTTGCCGCAGCACAGGAAGTCGCAGACTCCGTGATGCGCGAGGCGGGCTACTACTAAGGCCGCACGACGAAAGAACAGAAGGTCCGGCACGGGTCCGGGCCTTCACCCCACAGGCTTCAGACGCCTTGCCCGATGCGGGTAAAATCCTGAAACTGACATCACACGAATTCGCAACCACGGAACGTGGCGAGCAACTGCGCTTGCCAAGGCAGGAGAGTCATGTCCAACAGAACGCTCCCACGTTTGCTTCAGACGCCAGCGGTCATACTGCTGCTGATCTGGATGCTCATCCCCCTCAGCCTGACGCTGTACTTCTCGTTCATCCGCTACGTGCTGAACAACCTGCGTCGCCCCGAGTGGACAACACCATCGATCAGCAATTGGCGCGGTTTCGGCAACTATGAGTTCGTTCTGAATTCCAAGGACTTTCTCTTTGCCATTCAGAACAGCCTGCTCATTGTCGGCAGCATCCTGTTCTGTACGGTGATCTTCGGTGTGCTGATCGCGGTTCTGATCAACAAGACATTCCCGGGCCAGGGCATTGTCCGCGTTCTCCTGATCTCGCCGTTCTTTGTCATGCCGGCGGTGAATGCGGTTCTCTGGATCAACATGATCCTCGATCCGGTGCTGGGCCTGCAGGGTCTGGCGGTGAACGGGATCAACGAAATGATCGCCGGGTTGCGCTCTGCGCCGGTGGTTGGCGGCTTTTTCTCCCTGTGGCCGGAATTCGAGCCAATCTCGTTCCGCGCCACGCAAACATCGGCCTACGCGGTCATCATCATGGTCACGTGGCAGTGGACGCCCTTTGCCGTCCTGATCTTCATGACGTCGCTGCAGTCCGAAGACCAGCAGCAGAAAGAGGCGGCGATTCTCGACGGCGCCGGTGCGTGGTCGCAATTCAGGTTCCTGACCTTGCCGCATCTCGGCCGACCCATCGCCATCGTGGTGATGATCCAGGCGATCTTTCACCTCTCGCTCTATGCCGAGATCGAGATCGTGAGCCGCGGCAACGGGAACAAGAACCTGCCGTACCTGATCGGTGAATTTGCCAACAACAACATCGGGGCCGCAAGCGCCACGGGCATCTTCGCCGTCATCCTCGCCAACATCGTTGCCATCTTCCTGCTGCGGATGATCGGCAAGACATTGATGGAGTAGACCCATGGCAATCGTTGCAAGCGAAACAAGATTCAGCAAATTCGGTCGGCCGACGCTGGCATGGATCGTGGCGCTGATCTTCTTCTTCCCGATCTTCTGGCTGGTCTTCACCAGTTTCAAGACGGACGCGGATGCTGTGAAACCGGAGTTTCTGATCTTTTTCACACCGACGCTCGAAAACTACCTCAACATGACCGAGAACTACGACTACTGGCGGTTCGCCACCAACTCGGTCATCACCAGCGTCTTCGCCACCATCTTTGCGCTGGCCGTGGGCATTCCCTGCGCCTACGCCATGGCATTCAACCCGTCGCGCGCCACCAAGGACGTGCTGATGTGGATGCTGTCGACCAAGATGTTGCCGGCGGCGGCGGTGCTCTACCCGATGACCTTCATCACCAAGAGCGTCGGCCTTTTCGATACGCACTTCATGGTCATTGTGGTGCTGATGCTCATCAACCTGCCGATCGTGATCTGGATGCTCTTCACCTACTTCAAGGAGATCCCCAAAGAGATCATCGAAGCGGGCCAGATGGATGGTGTGAACACGTGGGGTGAGATCAAGGAAATCCTGATCCCGCTCGCGTGGGGCGGCATCGCCTCCACCGCTCTCTTGTGTTTCATCTTCAGCTGGAACGAGGCGTACTGGACCGTACGGTTGACCACGACCGAAGCGGCCACGTTGTCAAAACTCATCGAAGGCAACCGGGCACCCGAAGGCCTGTTCTTTGGCCGCCTGTCTGCTGTGTCTGCCGCCGCCGTTGGCCCCATCGTTGTGCTGGGCTGGTTCTGTCAAAAACAACTGGTCCAGGGTCTCACCTTTGGCGCCGTGAAGTAAGGAAAAGATCATGGGACAAATCGTACTTGATAAAGTGACCAAGAGCTTTGGCGACACCCAGGTGATCCCGCCGCTGGACCTGACCATCGAAGACGGCGAGTTTGCCGTGTTCGTCGGACCCTCGGGCTGCGGCAAGTCAACCCTGCTGCGCCTGATCGCCGGGCTGGAAGACACGACGTCGGGCAATGTGCTGATCGACGACGAGGACGTGACGCAGGTGTCGCCCTCCAAACGGGGCCTGTCCATGGTGTTCCAGACCTACGCGCTCTACCCGCATATGACGGTGCGCAAGAACATCGCCTTTCCGATGCGGATGGCGGGCATCAGCGAGGAAGAGCAGGAGGCCAAGATCAAGGCTGCGGCGGAATCGCTGAACCTCACGGACTATCTGGACCGCAAGCCGGGCCAATTGTCCGGTGGTCAGCGCCAGCGTGTCGCCATCGGCCGCGCCATTGTGCGCGATCCGTCGGCGTTCCTCTTTGACGAGCCGCTGTCGAACCTCGATGCGGCTTTGCGTGTGGGCATGCGGCTTGAGATCACCGAGATGCACAAGCGCATGGGCACCACGATGATCTACGTGACCCACGACCAGGTCGAAGCGATGACGATGGCCGACAAGATCGTGGTGCTGCAGGCCGGTGTGATCGAACAGGTCGGCAGCCCGCTGGAACTTTACCACAAGCCGCGCAACAAGTTTGTGGCGGGCTTTATCGGCAGCCCCAAGATGAACCTGATCGAAGGGGCCGAGGCGCAAAAGCACGGTGCCCACACCATCGGTATCCGTCCGGAACATGTGGACGTGTCGAAAACCGAAGGGTTGTGGCAGGGCACTGTCGGCGTGGCCGAGCATCTAGGGTCCGACACGTTTATTCACATCCACGGGGTTCCGGGTTGCGATCCGGTGACGGTGCGTGCGGCGGGGGATGTGTCGGTGAAACACGGTGATACCGTTTATCTGACACCGAACGAGAGCCTGCTGCACAAGTTCGATGCCGAGGGACTGCGGATCGAATGACGCGGCTGGCGGGCAAATCTGCACTGATCACGGGGGCTGCGCGCGGCATCGGGCGCGCCTTTGCCGAAGCGTATCTGCGCGAAGGGGCACAGGTTGTCATTGCGGATATTGATTTGGATCGCGCCGCGGAAACAGCGGCAGAGATTGGTGCAGTTGCGGTCCGCATGGATGTGACGGACCAGGCCAGCATCCACGCCGGATTGGCCGAGGCCATCGCGCAAGTCGGTCAGATCGACATTCTGATCAACAACGCTGCGATCTTCACCGCCGCCCCCATCGTCGAGATCACGCGCGAGGACTATGACCGGGTGTTCGAAATCAATGTCGCCGGCACGCTCTTTACCCTTCAGGCGGTTGCGCGGCACATGATCGAGCGTGGGATCAAGGGGCGCATCATCAACATGGCCAGTCAGGCCGGGCGGCGGGGAGAACCACTGGTCGCTGTCTATTGCGCGACCAAGGCGGCGATCATCAGCCTTACGCAGTCGGCAGGGCAGAACCTGATCCAGCATGGTATCAACGTAAACGCCATTTCCCCCGGCGTCGTGGATGGAGAGCATTGGGACGGCGTCGATGCGTTTTTCGCGAAATACGAAGGCAAGGCCCCTGGCCAGAAAAAGCGTGAAGTCGCTGCAGCAGTGCCCTATGGACGCATGGGCCGGGCAGAAGACCTCACCGGCATGGCAGTCTTCCTCGCGTCGGACGAGGCCGAATATATTGTGGCGCAAACATATAATGTCGATGGTGGCAACTGGATGAGCTGATGGACGACCTGGCCCGAAACACTGCACCTGTCGCGCTGTCCAACGCAGCGTTGGATGATCTGCCGGCATCTGTTGCGCGACCGGACTATGATCGCGCACAACTGCGTCCCGGCATCGTGCATATCGGGCTGGGCAACTTCCACAGGGCGCATCAGGCATGGTATCTGCACCGGCTGATGCAAACCGGCGCCGCGCAGGATTGGGCGATCATCGGCGCAGGGGTGCGCCCCTACGATTCGGCCATGCGGGACCGTCTGTTGGCGCAGGATTGTCTGACGACGTTGATCGAGCTTGACCCGACAGGCACCTCGGTCGAGGTGATCGGACCGATGATCGCCTATCTGCCGATCGAGGCGGGCAACGCCCCCCTGATTGCCGCAATGAGCGACCCGGCCATTCGCATCGTGTCGCTGACGGTGACGGAAGGTGGCTACTATATCGACGCGGCCACGGGGGGCTTTGACGCGGCGCATGACGGCATTCGCCACGACGCGGCACATCCCGATACGCCGTGTACCGCCTTTGGTGCGATGATCGCGGCCCTGTCGGCCCGACGGGCCGCGGGGCATGGCGCATTCACCATGCAAAGCTGCGACAACCTGCAGGGCAACGGGGCTATTCTGAAACAGACGGTCCTGTCACTGGCCCGGATGATCGATCCTGACCTCGCCGCGTGGATCGAAGCGCAGGCGAGTTTTCCGAACTCCATGGTCGATTGCATCGTTCCGGCCACGGGCGAGACCGAGATTGCCCGCGCGCGGAGCCTCGGCATCGACGATGCCGCCCCCGTAACCCACGAAAACTTTCGCCAATGGGTGATCGAGGACGATTTCTGCGCGGGTCGCCCGGATTGGGATCGGGTTGGCGCCACCCTGACGGACGACGTGCACAGCTACGAAGCGATGAAGATCCGCATGCTGAATGCGGGCCATCAGGTGCTGGCAAATGCGGGCGAGTTGTTGTCGGTGCCGACCATCGCCGACTGCATGAGCGACGCGGAGATTTCAGCCTTCTTCACCCGTGTCGAGGCAGAAGAAATCGCGCCCTTTGTCGACGCGGTCCCGGGGATTTCACCCGCGGCCTATCTGGACCTTATCACGCGCCGGTTTTCCAACCCCAAGATCCGGGACACGACCCGCCGTGTGGCGTTCGACGGATCGTCACGGCACACCGGGTTTGTCCTGCCAATCCTGCGGGATGCGCTGGCGACTGGCGGTTCGGTGACGGGGCTTGCGTTGGTCGAGGCGCTCTGGGCGCGCATGTGCGCGGGTGTGCGCGAGGATGGCTCGGTGATCGAGCCAAACGATCCGCACTGGGACGCGCTTGTGACGGCAGCCAACGCGGCGAAGTCTGATCCCGCCGCCTGGTTGCAGCAATCACAATTCTACGGATCGCTGGTGGATGAAGCCGCCTTTGCCAACGCCTTTGCGGATTGGTTGCGGCAGATCTGGGCCAACGGCACCCGCGCGACATTGCGTGCCTATCTGGACAGCTGATCCCGGCAATCTCCACAGCCAAATGAAAAAGCGCCCCGGACCGACCGGGACGCCTTTTTGATCGCGGGAACCTGGCGCGTCAAACCATCATGAAATCGTCCGAATACTCGATTGTCAGGTTTTCAGCTGTCACGCCTTCGCCCTGAACAAAGATCGCATCGCGATCCGCGTCCAGATACAGGATCACGGTATCGCCGCGCTGGCGCATTGAAAGGATCGCGACGTCGGCCTCGAAAAGGATCGTGTCCACCCCAACCTCGTAATCGGTGATAACATCCCGTTCGCGGACGCCATTCATCGTTTCGGTGCCAAAGACAAACACATCGGCATCGGCCCCACCCGTCATCCGGTCAAGCGATCCGCCAAAGCTGCGGATTTCATCCATGCCATCGGTGCCGACCAGCACGTTGCGTCCGTCATCGCCAAGCACGAGGTTGATTGGAGGCCCGTCAAAGGTGAACCCGGCAATGATCGGATCGTGATCCGAGTTGCGGGCAGCCGTTTCGCCATCGAAGAGTGTCGGGTCGCGGCCGAAATCGAGGTTGTAGTCGATCGCGTCCGCCTCGTCGGCGTTGATTTTCCATTCCGTTGCGCCCTCGAAATTGTCGAGCAGCGCATCGTTGATCAGGATGTAGTCAAGCGTCCCGATCTGCCCGTCAAACACAAAGGAATAGTCAGTGTCGCTTGCGACATTGGTAAAGCCGAGGCTTTCGAGCGTGGTGATCGGGTCTTCCTGCGCGTATGAGTTCAGGTCGCCGACGATCATCTGCTGTTCGGCCCCGGTCCCTGTGGGGTCGGACGCCAGCCATTCGGCCAGGATGTCGACCGCTTCGGTGCGGGTGGCATTGTTGTTGCCTTGCCCGTCGCCCTGTGCCTCGTCCGCGGCGAGCCCGGACAAGGACCCCTTGGACTTCAGGTGGTTGACCGCAATGGTAAAGGTTTCACCGGTATCGGCGTCCTCGAACGTCTGCGCGACGGCGGGCCGGTTGAGCGATCGCCCGGCATTCAGCGGATCGACAAAGTCGCGCCCGCCAAATTCCTCGAGCACCGCGTATTCGCCGACCAGATTGACACTGTCGAGCTTGTACATGAGGCCATTGGTGATCGCATCGCCACCCACAATCCCGGTGTTGACGAAGCCGTAGACCTCACTGCCCAGAGCAGTGTTGACGGCGTTCACCAGCGTCTGGATCGCGCGGCTGTCATTGGTGTTTTCCACCTCGACAAGGCCCAGCACGTCCGCATCGATCTCGAGGATCGCGGCGACGGCCTTTTCCTGCTGGCGCTCGAATTCCGCTGCTGAATCCGCCCCGCGCGGGTCGAGGCCCGTGTCCGTCTGGTTGGTGCCCTCGTCCAGCGTCGTGAAAAAGTTCAGCACGTTGAGGCTGGCCACCTTGAAGTTGCCGCCGACGTCTTCCGGCGTTTCTGGCCTTGGGTTGGATTGCGTGTAGGTGCCGGTGGCATCGTGGATCCGGAATTCGTCGAAGCCGTAGGCCACGACACCGGAAATGCTGTCCAGCGTATCCCCCATGCGGAAGCTGTCAGCGGCGTCCAGCACGCCGTTATTGCCGTCAATGATCTGCAGTTCGGACGGGTTCTGGTTGGTCAGGCCGTCATCCAGAACGATGGACTTTGCCGCGACATCCCTCAGATGCGCATCAAACCCTGCCACGTCCGGATCGTTGTTCTGCGTGAATTGCTCGGGCCGCCCGTCGGACACGGTGTACTGGCCAAACCGGTCAAGGTTGAACATCTCGGTGATCGTCAGCGTGTCCGTGAATTCGACCAGCATCCCCTCGTAGGCTTCGAGGTTGGTGACATAGTTCAGGTCGGCGTCATCTGTTTCAATGGCGCCCATCGCACCCAGATCGACCATCGTCACAGTGGGCAGGGCATTGTTCGACGAGACCACGCCGACATTTGTCGCGACGACCTGCGTTTCGCCAAAGAACTCCTGCACCGTACCCGTCACGGTGACCAGATCCCCGACGGCAACCGGCGTGGCCCCCAGCGAGAATGTCGTGACGAAGATGCCTTCGGAGGTCGAGAGATCCGCGTCGTTGTCCGCGTCTTCTTCCTGAACATAAAAACCGCCAAGACTGTCAGTCGCCTGGAAGTCGGCGGTGACAATGGCCTGAATGGTGATCAACTGCCCTTCCAGAGCGGAACGGTCGTCGGTCCCGACTTTGGTTACGCCTGCGGACGATCCCTGGATCTCGCTGACCTTGACGACGCTGGGCTCCGGCGGGTCGACCGGCCCGCCATTTGTCTCACCGGGCGTCGGGCCCTGCGCAACGAAACCGCCGCTGCCATCGGGAACGCGTGACAGCGACTGCGTGTCCTTCTGGCCATTCGCGTCCTCGTTATACTGTTCCGTCAGCCCAAGCAGTGCCAGCAGCCCGGAATCGTCTGCATCATTTGTGTCATACACGACCGCGTCGATCAGGTTGGCAGTGGTGGCTGGCGTATCGTTTGGGAAGTCGTCGGCCGACCCCTGGTACAAGGCGACGGCATCAGCTCCGTTCTGAACCCCGTTTGTGCTGAACGCGACCAAATCGACGTTCGGAACAGACTCGGACCCGATGACGAAAAAGCCGTTTTCGTCTGTGGTCTGACCGCTCAGATCGATGGCATCATAGGACGCATCGTCGCTGCCGTTGAACAACACGACGACCAGCCCGTCGAGGGACGCGTTGCCGACACCTCCGTCATAGATTTCGATGAATTCGGCACTGTCCGTGCTGGTCTGGTCCGCGTCCACTTCGTTGATGGTAAAAACGGGGTCCGGTGCGATGAACGCAGTGCCATCCGCACTTGTGCCGGGCGAGTACAGCGCACCCTCCGCCCCGGTCGCATCGGTGTGCTGCGTGAAATTGCCGGTGAGGTCCGGATCGCGGGTCAGGGACTGGTTGTTGCCACCTTCCGAGCCGTACACCACCTGGTCGATGACGGTGGCATCTGCGGCCGCAATTGTCACGGTGTCGCCGCCATTGTTCAGCCCGAGCGCGCCCGAGGATGCCGTCACCACCTGCGCGCCGCCAAAGTCGCCTGTGGGCGTACCCCCGCCAAAGACGACAATGGCCGCCCCGGGCGCGAGCATCGTGCCTTCGGCAAAGGTGTGGCGGACTTGAACACCGTCGGAGATCGTGACCCCTGACAGGTCGGCGTCAGTGTCGCCGGTATTCACGATCTCGACGAATTCGTCGTCGGAGAAATCGCGCACTCCGTCGCCGTTCGCATCGCCGGGCAGATCGCTGGCCGGATCGGCGTGGATTTCATTGATGGCCAGGACGGGGATGGGTGGCTCTGCGTTAAACGCGGTACCATCCACCTGAGTGCCTGGGGAAAACAACGCGCCCGCTGACCCGGTTGCGCCGCTGTGCTGGACAAGGTCGCCGGTCCCGTCGGGGTCGCGCGTCAGAGACTGGTTCGCACCCCCTTCGGAGCCGTAAACCACCTCGGTTATCGCGTCGCCGTCTGCGGTCGCGAGCGTTACGGTATCGCCGCCGTTGTTGAGGCCAAGCGACCCGCTTGATGCGGTGACAACCTGCGCCCCGCCGAAATCTCCGGTGGGCGTGCCGCCGCCAAAGACGACAATGGCCTGCCCGGCCGGCAGGGTTGTTCCGTCAGCGAATGTGTGCCGCACCAGAATTGCGTCAGAGAGTGTCACGCCAGACAGATCGACGTCTGTGTCGCCTGTGTTCACGATCTCGATGAACTCGTCCTGCGCCGCGTTGCGCGTGCCGTCACCATTTGCGTCGCCAGACAAGTCGCCAGCAGGATCAGCGTGAATTTCGTTGATCACCAGCGACGGCAGAACAGGCGCAACATCGCCAAAGGACTGGCCCTCGTTCACAGCGCCGGGCGTTGCGCCAAGCGGTCCGGCAAAGACGAAATCACCGGCTGTCGCGTTGACGCCGTCGCCAACACCTTGGCGCTGCAATGACTGGCCGATCGCGGTTGTACCAGGCTCAAATACGCCAATATCCACCGATATCATTTCGGCCGCCGGGCCATCCGTGGCTGTCACGATGCCTTCATAGCTCAGAAATTCGCGCACGGTCCCGTTGTCATCGACAAGCGCGATTCCATCCGGCGACCCGTTTTGCAAACCCGTCACACTCAACGAGACAAAGCCAAATCCCGCACCTGCATCCAGAACGGAAATCCCGGTCAGACTGATCGTGTTGTAAACCGATCCGTTGGACCCGTTGTACAGCACAAGGCTCCAACCCGTCAGATCAAACCCGGCAGGTGCCGCGATTTCGATGAACTCGCCTACGTCTCCGCCTATGTTGTCGTAATGAAATTCGTTGATAAAAGCGGTCATTGGATGCCCCCAATTTTGCGTTCAAAATAACGGCGTTCGCCGGAAAATATGCCGGTTTACACCAGTGTCTCAGGTGTTGGTTTGACAAACCTGTCCCCCAAAACCTTCCCGTCATTCGCTCGGAAAGGTTGCATTGATCATTAACCAAAGATTGCAACATCGCTATGAAAACTTTCGCCAGACCCGTCAGCCGCCCGCTGTTCTTCGATAGGTGCCTAACGGGGAGACAACGACAGGCTTAGCCCAAAGCAATGGCTTACCGTGGCTACACAGGAAACAATGCGGCAAAATATGACAACATTGTTCGCAATGTGGCGCTATCCCGAAATCGAAGCCCTGCGCGTTACACGTTTTTGTTGCGTTTCGACCGTAAGTGGGATGTGCTTGGAATGATAATTTATGCGTTTGCCGGGAGATTGATGAAATGGCTTTGATGAACCTTTGGTCACGGGCACGGCGCGTCGCTGCGATGGCCCTTCTCTCTTTTGGCGTAGTATCCGGGGCATCCGCGACAACGCTGGGCGACGTCACACTGAGCGCGCGGCCGATCTTCAGCGGGCCGTCGCTGGATATTATCGTGGATGATGGCGGTACGGGTGATTTCTTCTTGGAAGCCACAGACAGTTTTTTGGATGTTTTTGTTTTCGTCGATTTTGACGATCTGACTGAAACTGGTGTGGAATCATCCGGCGCGTTTGATCTGGACGCCACAGACGGGTTCACGTTCGACAATGCGACCGGATCAGCGCTCGATTTCGCATTCGACTATGCCGCAGATACGCTGAGCATCCTGTACGCCCTCAGCAACAACGATTTCAGCATCGATCCATTTGGCGTAGCCGTTTTGTTTTTCTCGACCGATATCGACGCCACATTCGGGTTCTCCGACCTTGATGGCGAAGCGGTTGAGTTTGAACTTTTTGGCGCGACATCATCGCCTGCAGTTGTCCCGGTGCCTGCCGCTTTGCCACTGATGTTGGCGGGTTTGCTCGGGTTTGTGGCGGTCGGTCGTCGACGTCAAAGGACCTGAAAACCAGGCGATACCCAATTCAAAAGCCCGCGCCGGACGCGGGCTTTTTGATTTCGTGAAACGACACGAGGCCGACCCCACGTGTCTGTCGATCAGAAAACTGACCACAAACGCCAATATTGGGAAAATTGGTGCCCAGAAGAGGACTCGAACCTCCACGTCCATACGGACACTAGCACCTGAAGCTAGCGCGTC
>CAZRUV010000022.1:0-37160 GCA_964603315.1 uncultured Rhodobacterales bacterium | reverse complement strand
GGGGCGAAAACGGCTTACATCGAGCCAGGTTCACCCTGGGAAAACGGATACTGCGAAAGCTTCAATGCCCGGTTCCGGGATGAACTGCTCAATGGTGAAATCTTCTACAGTCTGCGGGAAGCCCAAATCATGATCGAACAATGGCGCATTCACTACAACACGGTCAGACCGCACAGCGCGTTGGGATACCGCCCACCCGCGCCGGAAAGCATCGTGCCAATGGACCCAAGGCCCATGATGCACTAACAATTAACCCGGACCACCCGATCGGGGCACACCAATCAGCTTGTGCGATAGATTTCCTGTGTATGATGCAGTCTAACCGGGCGGAGCGTTATGGCCTCGGTCAAAGAAATGGCTGCAAGTCTTTAACAAAACAAGCCGGATCATCGGGCGCGCCGTAATCGTCACAGACCAACGACTGGCGCGCGCGCGATTTCAATACGAGTGCCTAGTTCTCACTCGTGGATTTCGCCATGCGCTGGATTTTGTGTCCAGTGAACTGCAGGGCAGCAGCAGCAAACGATGATTTACGGCAGCTTGGGTCGTTTGCAGTGCCAAACACCACTGTGTTCTCTGTATGCTCTCATTGCTTGCATGGACCCTGCGGGACTCCGCAATGTCAACAACAACGAAAACCAAACATGGGCATCGGCGGCATGACCCCCGATGCAGAAATTGAAAGCAGCTTAGGCTATACTGACTCCTCTTCTAAAAATAGGGGGATTACCAATTGTGACGATTGTCCGGGAAGTTCGTAGAATCGAACGGTTTGCCGATGGTTGGTGCGGGTCCGATGTCAGAATTGGCCCATGATTGACCCGCCGCCGGGTCATTGCAGTTTCGCTTTGGTGAAAGCCGGCTCAGGGCGCGGACTGCAATCCCAATCCCGAGTATAGGCGTCTATTCAACCGGCGCGATGCGTTTGAGGTAAAGCGCGATGGCGCGGCGGTCCTCGACCGGCAATTGCGACAGGTTTTCGATCACATCCGCCATGTGACCGCCGGCAGTGTCAAATTCCGGGGTGAACCCGGATGTGAAATATTCGACTGTGTCGCTCACGGACCAATCGAATTTGGCCGGTGTGACGTTGGGGATGTTGCCCGAGCCCGTGGGGTTTGGCGCGCCAGCCATCCAGCGCGCGTCGTCAAGCCCACCGAGCGCATTGCGCGAGGTGTGGCATTCCCCGCAATGCCCCAGAGCCTCGGCCAGGTAGCGCCCGCGCTGCTCGTCTTCGGTCAGATCGCCTTTCAAAACCCATTCCGGATCAAGAAACAGCCACTTCCACCCACCAAGGTTGCGCCGGACCGAGAACGGAAAACCGACATCGTGCGGACGGTTCGGTGTGTCGGTGGCCGGTAACGTCTTCATGTAGGCGTGGAGCGAGACGATGTCCCCGGGCGCGGCGCGGACGTAGGATGTGTAAGGAAACGCGGGAAAGTAGTGCTGACCCTCTGGCGACACGCCATGATGCAGTGCGTTGTAGAAGTCGATGTCGGACCAGCCGCCAATGCCGTGATCGGGGTCGGGCGATATGTTCGGGGCGTAGAAGGTTCCAAAGTCGCTTGGAAAACCCCTGCCGCCCGCCATCACCAGCCGTGCGTCGCCTGCCGCGCCTTCGGCAGCGTGACAGGACGCGCACCCGCCTGCAAGAAACACCCGCTCCCCGCGTGCAAGGTCCGGCTCCAGCCCGGCGAGCACGGATGCGTCCGAGGTGGTCGGCCGCGTGACCCACCAAAAGACCGCCACCCCGGACACCGCCAGGAAGGCGGCGATTTTCATCGCCCGGCGCACCTAGTTCGAGGGCTGGCGGTACGCCTTGTGACAGGCGCCGCACGCGCCGCCGACAGCACCGATGCTGGCCTGAACGCCTTCGAGCGATCCCGCCGCTGCCTGCATCGCCGTAGCTGCATCTGCCATCGCCGCCGATTTGGCCATCAGGTCATCCCAATTTGCGGGATCCCAGGCGGCCGGCAATGCGCGGGTCTCGTTCCCCAGATCATCGGTCGAGGTGCCTGCGGGCCAGTACGACATCTGGTTCATCGCGGTCAGCACAGCCAGGTTGTCCGCGGCAGCCTGGGCCTGGCCTGCGTCATAGTCGATGTCGCCCTTTGCCATTCCACCCAGAACACCGAGATTGTGCGCGTAGAGTTGCATGTGCGCCTGACGCGCCTTGACGGCGGGATTGCCGCCATGGCCGCCTGCAATGGCGATTGTCCCGGCGAGAACCGCCCCTGCGACGCCCAATATCACGCCTTTCTTCATAAGCATGGTCATGACTCCCTGAAAATAGACTTGGTGGGATCAGGGTACCTGTGTGAAAATCAATGAACAGTTGCCATTTTTGCAAGGACGCCGTTAGAAAATGCACAAGGACAACTGGGACGATCTGCGCTTCATGCTTGCCGTGGCCGAGAATGGGTCAGTGTCGGCGGCGGCGCGTGTATTGGGCGTCAATCACGCGACGGTATTGCGCCGCATTTCCGCCTTTGAGGCGCGCCATGGCGGTGAAATCTTTGACCGCACACCACAAGGCTATGTGATCCCGCCGGACCGGCAAAAGGTCGTGGACGCCGCGCGCGAGGTCGAGGCGGCGGTGCACGCGCTTGAACGCCTGATCGAAGGCGCGCAGGCGCCCCTGCGCGGCACCATCCGCATCACCTCCACGGACACCATGTGCCATAGCCTGCTGCCGGACATGCTGTCGGGCCTGGCGCGGGACGCCGTTGGTCTCCGCTTCGAGTTGATCTGTTCCAACACGCATCTCGATCTCGGGCGGCTGGATGCCGATATCGCCGTGAAACCGGCGATGGAACTGCAGGAGGGGCTTTCAGGCGCCATGGGCGCGCGATTGGGCTTTGCCGTCTACGGTGATCCTGATCTGGCATGGCTCGGCATGCGCGGCGCCATCGGCCGCTCAAGGCCCGCGCAATGGTTGACCGAGACGGTGCGGGAGAAGGAGTTTGTGGCGAAGGCGGACAGTTTTCTCACCTTGCGGGAGATGGTGGCGGCCGGGATCGGGAAGTCCATCTTGCCATGTGTTCTCGGCGACGCTGACCCGCGCCTGTCGAAGGTGGAAAAAGGTATGCCTGACATGGCGGTGGGGATCTGGGTGGCGAGCCATCCGGATATGGCGGAGGTGCCGCGCATCCGGGCCGTGCACAAGCTGTTGCTGGACGAACTGGCAAAGCGATCGGACGTGTTTCTGGGCGTGGCTCGGAAATGAGATTCCCCCGCTGCAAGTCCATGCGACGCGGTACGGTGCGACGTCTGTTGACGTATGTGCGCGCGTTTTACAGGCGTCCGGCGTTCAGCGACGTTGACCACGGTCAACGCAATCAGTCTGGCCATGGGGGGCGTTCAAACGGGCATTTTATGCGTTTGCCGGCGCCTCGCGGCGATTTGTGATTTGACTCGCGCCGGTCTTCTCCGTGTTTGTCTGTGGAAAGACGCGCGGATTTCGGCGAGGGATGTGCGTATGGCAACGCTGGCGTATCGCGGGCCAAACGTGCAAAAGTCCCACATCTGTATTGGGCAAAATGGGGTATGAAAATGGCGGAATTGACACGTCGACACTTTGTGGTTGGATCGAGCTTGCTGTTTTCAGCACCAATCGCGGTACCAGCCGTCGCGGCGCCGGTCTCACCCCGCTCGAAATGGAGCCAGTGGGACGCTCAGATCACGCCAAGGGGGTACGACCCGGCCACCTCGAACCCCTGGGGGGTCCACCCGCGCTTTTTGCCTCTGCGGGTCGAAGCAAAGTCGGGGCTCGTTCCGGGTGACATCCACGTCGACGCGGTCGCGCGCTATCTCTATCACATCGAGCCGGACGGCAGCACGGCGATGCGCTACGGCGTCGCGATTGCGCGCGGGTCCCTCTATGAACCCGGCGTCTATACGATCCGGCGCAAGTCCAAATGGCCGACATGGCGACCGACGGACGCGATGATTGCGCGGGACCCGGATACGTTTGCCCAGCACGCGGACGGTATGGACGGGGGCCCCACCAATCCGTTGGGCTCGCGGGCGCTGTATCTCTACGTGGGCAATCGCGACACCTATCTGCGCATCCACGGCTCGCCCCAGCCCCGGTCCATCGGCGGACGCGCCAGTTCGGGCTGTGTGCGCATGATCATGGCGCATATCAACGATCTGTATCCCAACGTGGAAACAGGCAAGACGGCACATCTCTACCCGCCCGAGGACGCGATTGGGGCCTGAGTCGGCGCGCAGGTCGCGGTCAAATCGTGTCGGGCGCGTGTGATGCCTGGCAGATGGGTTGGTCGGTTGGCGTTCCCTATGGCAGCCACGCCCGTCCGGGCCCTCAAGCAGATCCGCAAGTTCTGGTCTGGTGCATCGGTTACGCGAACGCCCCGGGGTGAGGGAACCAACGGGTGAGCGGGCATTCGCGGCCCCAAGGTTTCCGGAGATGGCCTGTCAAATCTTACGCGTTCCGATGTGATCCGAAATCAGAACGACAAGAGCGATGACAACCGCACCGGCCGACAGCATGGCCAGAATGGCCCAGCCGAGCTGTGCGATCACGAACCCTGCGGTGAAAGCGCAGATTGTGGAAACGAGCGCGATGATGGTGTCATTTGCCCCCTGGACCCGCGCCCTTTCGGTCTCTGACACAGCGGCGTCGAGCATGGCCGTGCCGCCGATGAAGCCGAAATTCCACCCCAGTCCCAGAATCACAAGCGATCCGTAGAAGTGCAGGGCCTTCAGGCCGAGCGCCGCGGCGGCGGCGGATGCCACGATGATCGCCAGCCCGGCAAAGGCGATGGTCTGCGCGCCGAACCGCTTGATCAGAAAACCGGTAAATAAGCTGGGGGCGAACATCGCGACAATGTGCCAGCGCACGACGTCGCTTGCGGTTGCTTCGCCAAACCCGTTCGCAACCATCGCAATGGGCGTGGGTATCATCAGGAACACCATCACGCCTTGCGAAATGGCGGCGATACCAATCGCCTGCCTGATCGCAGGTCGGCGGAGTGCGGCGAAAATCGCAAACCCGCGCGCGGAGCGAGGCGGCGTGAGTCCTTGAGGACGAGGCATGCGCAGCGCCGCAAGCGGCAGCAGTCCGAGGACTGCGATCAATCCGGTCGCGGCGTAGGCGCCGGCAAAAGGTACCGGTGCCAGAGCGTCTTGTGCGACGATAAAAACCTGTGGCCCGACGATTGCCGCGACCAGCAGGGAACTGAGCATCAGCGAAATTGCGACCGGTCGCCAGTTCGGGTCAACGGCTTCGCCCGCGGCGAAGCGAAAGTACTGGAACGCCGCCCAACCGGCACCCATAAGGAAATGGGCGACGCATAGCAGGACGAAGCTCTGCGACATGAGCGCCTGTGTGGCAAGGATCGCGCCCAACAGCGTCAACACAGCCCCGAGGGCAAAGCCTGCCCGTCGGCTCAATGCCCCCATGAGCAGGGATAGAGGCAATGCGGCAAGCATGCCCGCGAGGGTCTGCACCGACGAGGGCAGTGTCGCAAGGGCCGGGCTGGGCGCCAGTGCAAGTCCTGCCAATCCGCCGAGGATCAACTGGACGGGAAACGCAGCGCCGAGGATGGTGTTGGCAATCAAAAGGGCCGCGAAGTTGCGGTTGCGAAGGATGGTGGGAACAGACAGGGGAGGGCGGCCTTTGACAATCGGGGTGTCTGGTACGTTATAGGCCGTGCGCAGCGGTCTTCATCTGCAGATCGCCTCAGCGGTGGGGCGCGGATTTTTCTCCCACCCGAGGCGGCCCGGAACCAAGCGGCGATGTCTGATGTTTCGACAAATCAAAAAAGTTCGGATCAAGTCTTGAGCTTCCAGTGGCTGGAAGCCCTATATGATCGTCAACGCAAGCCGGAGGCCGTGGCACATGACCCAGAATTTACAGTCGACCCTGAGTATCGAAGGCATGACGTGCGCCTCCTGTGTGGGGCGTGTGGAACGCGCGCTGACTGCGCTGGACGGTGTGACGGATGTGTCGGTCAACCTGGCCGCAGAACAGGCGCGAATTTCGCTTGCCGAGGCTGGCAACCTGCAAGACGCCGTGCGCACGCTCGACACGCTGGGATATCCCGCCCGCACATCGCGGGTCACGTTGAACATCGCCTCGATGTCCTGCGCGTCCTGCGTCGGTCGCGTGGACAAGGCGCTGGCGGACGTGCCGGGGGTTCTGGCGGTGACCGTGAACCTCGCCTCTGAAACGGCTGTGGTTGAATACCTCGAAGGTGCGGTGACGCATGCGGACCTCCTGGCCGCTTCTGCAGATATCGGATATCCGGCAGAAGTCGCAGAGGCGAACACCAGCCAGTCGCGCGTTGAGCGCAAGGCCGAAGAGGCGGGGGCATTGCTCTACAAGGTCCTGTTCGCGGCCGCGCTGACCGCTCCTGTCTTTGTGCTGGAGATGGGGTCGCACCTGATCCCCGCCTTTCACATGGCCATCGAAAACACGATCGGGATCCAAACCTCGTGGGTCATCCAGTTCGTTCTGGCGACGATTGTACTGTTCGCCCCGGGCGGACATTTCTTCAAAAAGGGCATCCCCGCGCTGCTGCGCGGCGCACCTGACATGAACAGCCTTGTCGCTGTCGGAACCGGCGCCGCCTGGTCCTATTCGGTTGTCGCGACGTTCCTGCCGGGGTTGCTTCCGGACGGGGTGCGCGCGGTCTATTTCGAGGCCGCCGCCGTGATCGCGGTGCTGGTTCTTCTGGGACGCTGGCTCGAGGCGCGCGCCAAGGGCCGGACCGGTGCCGCCATTCAGGCCCTGCTGGGGCTTCAGGTGCGCACGGCACGCGTTCTGCGCGACGGCGAGACGGTCGAGGTTGATGTCGATGCGCTTGGCGTGGGCGATAAAATCCTGGTGCGACCGGGCGAACGGATTCCGGTGGATGGCGAGGTGGTCGATGGCACCAGCAATGTCGACGAGAGCATGATCACCGGTGAGCCTGTGCCCGTCACCAAGGCAGCGGGCGCCACCGTCACGGGCGGGACGGTCAACGGCACCGGCAGCCTGACCTTCGCGGCCTCGCGCGTAGGCAGCGACACAACGCTCGCACAGATCATCCGCATGGTCGAAGAGGCGCAAGGGGCCAAGCTGCCGATCCAGGGCCTCGTGGATCGTGTCACGCTTTGGTTTGTGCCTGCCGTCATGGTGCTGGCCGTGGCAACGGTCCTGGTTTGGCTTCTGGTCGGGCCCGATCCCGCGCTCACCTTTGCGCTTGTGGCGGGGGTGTCGGTGCTGATCATCGCGTGCCCCTGTGCCATGGGCCTTGCCACGCCGACCTCGATCATGGTCGGGACAGGCCGTGCGGCGGAAATGGGCGTCCTTTTCCGCAAGGGGGACGCGCTGCAAGCCTTGTCGGATGTCGACGTGATCGCGCTCGACAAGACCGGCACGGTGACGGAAGGCAAACCGACACTGACGGATGTGATCGTCACGGACGGATTTGACCACGACCGGGTGCTCACACTGATCGCTGCGGTCGAGGACCAGTCCGAACACCCCATTGCCGAAGCGATCGTCAGGGGCGCGCGCAGCGCGGGCATCACGGTGCCTGCCGCGTCAGGCTTCCGGTCGGTTACAGGCTACGGTGTTGCGGCCATGGTCGACGGGCAGGAGGTCATGGTGGGCGCCGACCGCTACATGACCCGCGAGGGTGTCGACATCGCCGCCCTAGTCGAAACGGAACGGGATTTGGCAAGCCGTGGCCGCACCGCGCTTTACGCAGCGATTGACGGCAAGCTGGCCGCTGTGATCGCCGTGAGTGATCCGGTCAAACCCGCAAGCCGGGCGGCCATCGCCGCGCTGCATGACCGCGGTTTCCAGGTTGCCATGATCACCGGGGACAAGCAGGAAACGGCTGACGCCATCGCCCGAGAGACCGGGATCGACCACGTCATCGCTGGCGTGCTGCCGGACGGCAAAGTCGCGGCGCTCGACGATCTGAGGGCCGGGGGCCGCAAGGTCGCGTTTGTCGGTGACGGGATCAACGATGCCCCTGCGCTGGCACATGCGGATGTGGGTATTGCCATCGGCACAGGCACGGATGTGGCGATTGAGTCCGCTGATGTGGTTCTGATGTCGGGCGACTTGCGCGGCGTCGTGAACGCAGCCCTGGTGTCGAAGCGGACCATGTCCAATATCCGGCAGAACCTTGTCTGGGCGTTCGGCTACAACGTCGCCCTGATCCCGGTCGCGGCGGGCGCCCTCTACCCTCTGTTCGGGGTGCTCTTGTCCCCCGTTCTTGCGGCCGGTGCGATGGCCCTGTCGTCGGTTTCCGTTTTGACCAACGCATTGCGCCTGCGCAGCATTGCGCCGGCAATGAAAGAAGAGGCACAGCCCGGCGCGCCTGTCGTGCAACCCAAGACGCAACCGGCCGAATGAGAGGCGCAAAAAGATGAACATCGGAGAAGTCGCAGAACGCTCGGGCATTCCGCCCAAAACGATCCGTTACTATGAGGACATCGGTCTCGTGCGTCCTGATCGCAGCGGCAACGGGTACCGTGCCTTTCGCGAAACCGACCTGCACAAGCTCGCGTTTCTGGGCCGTGCACGCGCCCTTGGCTTTTCGATCGAGGATTGCCGGACGCTTCTCGGCCTTTATGAAGATGAGAGCCGCGAAAGCGCTCAGGTCAAAGCCGTGGCCGAAGAACACCTGGCCGCGATTGACGAAAAGATCTCACAGCTGAAGGGGATGCGGAAAACGCTCTCGCATCTCGTGGACGCCTGCCATGGCGATCATCGACCGGATTGCCCCATCCTGACGGATTTGTCCGGCAAGACCTGAACGCAATCGCGCTACGCCTGTGTCGGCTTGCCGGTTCTGCGGTCAGCCCAGCACGCCCGGCCAGTTGCGGTCGGCCGCAGCGATGCGCCCGGGAATGTCGCGTTCCCATATTTTTCGCACACGCAAGGAAAAGTTGAGGTAGAGCTTGCCGTCAACAATTCTCCAGGCCTCGGGGACCGTTGGCGCTGTGTAGTTCCTGCTGACCGCATAGGCGCAATATCCGCCATATTGCGGCGCGTATGCTTCAGGATTGTCTGCGAATGCGGCCCGGTTGTCCGCGCTGTCAAATCGCCAGGTCGCGCCGTTCCAGTCGAGGGTTATGGACGGCTTGCCGGCAACCGGCGCGTTCCGGGTGAAGTAGGCAACCGGATCCGTTCCATCAATTGCGATACCGCTTTCATTGTAGACGGGCGGCGTTGCGCTGGCTTTGGCAAATCCGGCGTTCAGCAAAACCGGCGCGCTCGCAAGCAATGCAAGGCTGTGACGTCGCGTGTATGACATTGAACGGAACTCCCCGATTTTGGACGAATGCCTTTTGCTTGCTCAAACGTAGGGAGATGGCAGGCGAAAGCCACGGTAACGGGCGGCGGTTGCGGGACACAATCGCGTGTGTCCTGCGCGCACGATTAAGCCAGAGGGCCCGTTTGATTGGCGCTGCAAAGCGTGTGCGCGGGGTTTCCCGTGAGACCATGCGGTCGCGCAAACCGCAGGCTCAAGTCGGCTCTGGCGCCAATGCTGCAACCGCGCCACCGCTTCGGTGTGGTGTGCGGACAGGAATGAAACGCTGCCCCGGCGGGTCGCCCGTTCTGCGGTTCAAGCGATCCGTCGGTCCCAGGCTGATTCTCTAACACATTTCCACGCAACGCTCTGCAAAGGCTTCCGCGACATGGCGGCGGCGCGCGACCTGGCGCGCCGTCATGCCGTACACTGCATGCACCGAATGTGTCGCGAGATCTGGAAACAGGCGCAAAACGTCCCGCTTCTGGTCTGGCTTGAGCATCCGCAGGCTTTGTGGCCCGGGATAGAAACTCTCGGCGGGAACACCGTTGGCAAACAGAACCTCGTGAGCAGGCAACAGCAGGTGATAATATTCGACGTGACGCAGACCATGAACGATCTCGGCGCCCGCACCGTTCTGCGCCGCAAGATGTTTGGCGCGGACAAGGCGTTCTGAGCCGTCCACCGGCATCACGAGACAGTGCTGTGGCGAAACGACAAGCGGACGGTCCCCGCCAACAAGGTCGGGAAACAGGCGCACGGGGCGCATGTTGGGATACTTCGCCAGTGCGACGTGTCCCAGACGCCTGCGCCCGATCCACAGCACCTCTTGCGGGCCATTGTCGCGGGTGAGAACGCGCGCGCCCACGCCCAAAGCCTCAATCGGGACCTGACCCTGGGGTGTTGCAATGAGCGTGCCCGCGGCGAAACACACCACCCCGGTATTATCGGCCGTGAAGCTGTTACTGCTGGCGCTTTGGAAGGTCAGGCTGTCACTTGAATTGAACCGGGTATTGTCGGAGTAGTCTGCACCGTCAACGCCATCATTGGACTGGTTGAGCACCCCGTCATCTTCAAAGTCCGCGCGCAACTCGGTGAGCGAGGAATAGAACTGGCCCAGATCAATGAAGTCATTGTTCGTGCTGTCACCGTCGCCCAGAGCCCCGGTGTTGCCGAAGTTGAAGTCGAAGATCGTATCCGACCCGTCCCCGACGTTGTAAATGAACGTGTCGTCGCCTTCGCCGCCATGCACCTCGTCATTGCCGGTGCCACTGTCAATTGTATCGTTTCCGCTGTGGCCAAAGATCTGGTCGTCGCCGGTGCCGCCGTCGATGGAATCATCGCCACTTTGACCCATCAAAGTGTCGTTTCCACCGCCCCCGGTCAGCACATCGTTTTCGGTGCCACCGTCGAGCATATCATTGTTGCCGCCGCCATCCAGCGTGTCGGCACCGCTGCCGCCTTGTAGCGTGTCGTTCCCGGTGCCGCCCGACATGCTGTCATCACCGACGCCACCATCGAGGTTGTCATTGCCAGCGCCGCCCTGCAGGGTATCGCCCCCGGCACCACCGACAAGCGTGTCATCGCCATCGCCGCCGTCGATGTCATCACCGTTGCCGCCGCCGTCGATAACGTCGTTGCCGTCACCCCCGGTAATCGTATCGGATCCGCCATCGCCGGTGATCGTGTCGTTGTTGGCGCCCCCGTCGATGCTGTCCGCACCGGAGCCGCCGGTGATCGAGTCATTGCCGGTTCCGCCAGTGACCGTGTCATTGCTGTTGGAACCGACCACAGTGTCGTTGCCGCCCGCAGCGTCGACACTGATCCCCACGGTGCCGGGCTTGTTGCCGTCCACCACGTCTGCGTTTTCCGTGAGGATGATGTGTTCGATCTCGGTGAACGTGATCGTGTCCGTGCCGTCGGTGATCGTGCCCTGCTCATCGCCGGTATAGGTGACCGTGACCGGCCCGCTCAGTGCGCTCAGGTCGATGACGTCGTAGTCACTGTCGCCGGGGTCCGTTGTCCCCTCGCCACCGGTGATGCTGTCATTGCCAAAGCCATCCTCGATGATGAAGGTGTCGGCGTCGTCGCCCCCTTCCATCGTGTCCGCGCCGGTGCCGCCGCGCAACGTGTCCTGACCGCCTGTGGCCACGATGCTGTCGTCGCCCGCCCCGCCGTCCAGACTGTCGTCACCGTCCGAGTTCATCAGCGTGTCGTTGCCCTGACCGCCCATCAACGTGTCATTGCCGAGGCCGGTCATCAGAACGTCGTCACCGTCGCCGCCCTCGATATAGTCGTCGCCGCCGCCGCCGTAGATCGTGTCGGCACCGTCGCCGCCAAGGAGCGTGTCATTGCCGCTGCTCCAGCCCGATTGCACATCGCCGGACATGGCCATCGCGTAGGTGTTGGCCGACTGATCGGTGAAAGAGGCGCCGTTGGGGTCTGCGACCCAGTTTGCCACCAAATCCGGATCGGAGGTATCTGCCACAGGCGCTTGCGTGGTATCCGTGATCTCGGCTGGCGTACGGATGTCGCTGTACAGCCGAACGCCGTAGATTGTCCCCTCGAAGGCCTGAACGCTGTCAAAGCCGCCGCCAACGCTGTCCTGATCCTGGCCCAGGACAAATGTACCGCCCTGATCAAGCGTAGCGCCGGGTGCCGCAGTACCGGAAAAGCTGTTTGATCCGTTGACATAGACCTCGAGCGCGCCGGTGGCGCTGTCCCAGCTGACAGCCAGCGTGTTGACGTTGCCATCAAGAAAGGCCGCGGCGGGAATGCCCGTATCGGTCAGCGCGCCACCGAGATAAACGGCGAGTGTTCCACCCTGCAGCTGCAGGGTGAATTCATTGTCCTCACCGGGCACCGCATAGGACGCGAGGGCTGTGTTGCCGGACGTGTCCGTGCTGGCCAACGTGATTTCATACGTGAATGCGTTGGTCGGAAAGGCACTGATGTTGGCCGCTTGCCCGACACCGTCAGTGCCCGTTTCGTTGAAAATGACGCCCGCCAGATCACCCAGCAGGAGGTCGTTGTCCGCCCCGCCCACAAGACTGTCGCCGTCGGTGCCGCCCATCAGCGTGTCGTTGCCTGCGCCCCCCTCCAGCGTGTCCTGACCTTGCGTGGCGACGATCAGGTCGTCGCCAGCGCCGCCCACAAGGCTGTCATCGCCAGCGGCATTCATCAGCGTGTCGTTGCCGTCACCGCCGATGGCGGTGTCCTGCCCCAGCCCCGTTTTCAGAAAGTCGTCGCCGTCGCCGCCATCCAGCAGGTCGGAGCCATCGCCACCCGAAATCGAGTCGGCGCCCGCACCACCCGATACAACGTCATCGCCGGTGCCGGCATCAATTGCATCGTCGCCGTCCTCACCGGAGATGGTATCGTCACCCGCGTCGCCCGAAATGGTGTCGCTGCCAATCCCGCCATAGATCGCATCAAGACCATCACCGCCCGCGATCAGGTCGTTGTAGAGTTCTTCGGCTGGCGGCTTTTCAAAAGTGATGTCCGTGATCAGATAGTCAGACCCGCGTGATCCATAGCTTGCCAAAAGGCCGGTAAAGACGATCTGGTCAAACGGTCCATAACCGCTCAGGTCCACGGTTCCGACACCGCTCCCATAACTGCTTTCGGTGAATACGGACGTAGCAACCAGCGTGCCTTCGTCATAGATGGCCCATTGCGCCTGTTCGCCGTAATACCCTGTATAAAGCATCGAGAAGGAAAAGGATGCCTCGGTGACGGTCTCGTCAAAATCGATGATCAGCTCTTCGGATTGTCCAGATGCAGTATCGTAGGAAATCCGGTCGGTCAGGCTGCTGACCGAGCCCGAGACGGAACCACCGGCGGCAAGCCCGCCCTGCGCGGTTGAGACGTTGTCTACGCTGGCCTCGGTCAGAGTTCCGTTTTCAACGTTGCGGGCCGTCACCCGAAATCCGGATGAAGTGTCGGAGAAGTTGCTGGCGTCGATTGTCGTGGTGGTGCTGGCCGCCTCACCCATGATGCCGTCGCCGTAGATCACGTCTGAACCCGCGCCGCCCTCGATGGTGTCTGCGCCTGCGCCACCGTGAATGGTATCCTCACCATCACCTGCGCTGACAAGGTCATTGCCCACACCCGCAAGGACAGAATCCGCGCCCTCAGAGACGGCGTCGCCGTCCCGGTCCAGCCCGAGCCCGAGGCCGAGGCCCGGGAGGGAAATTGTGAACGTATCATCGCCGCTGGTTCCATCAACGATACCGTTGCGGAACTCGGGCTGCCCATTCTCGATCGGCAGTTTGTAGGTGCCGTCTTCGTCACCACCGCCAAAATCGTTGGTGTCGTATTTGTTCAATTCGTTGGGCTGGCCTGACCCATCCAGCGAATAGTGGATATCCACCCCGTTGGTAATGCCTGTGACCGCAGAGTCGCCACCACTTTGGAACCAGCCGATATCCTCGTAGATGAACTCGATTTGCGCGTTTCCATGACCCGTTGATTGCAGCACAACCTGATAGGTGTTGGTGCCGTCGCCCTGATAGCGCGCGACATCAGACCACGTGATCGTGACAGCACCGGAATGCGGGTCAACGTCCCAGTAAATTTCTCCTGCAGCGTCGATGCTGTGATCGGCCCAGAAGGGCGCAATCGAGGGTTGGGACAGGTCGCTCAGGTCCGTCGGAATATAGGACGTGTCCGGTGCACCAAAGGTGATCAACCCGTTCGAGTTGACATAAAGCGAGGTGTAGCTTGTATCGAAAAAGTTGAATCCGGCCTCGCCGAAAACGGATGTCAGATCAATCTCGACACTGCCGTCGAGGTTGTTGCCCGCTGCCTTGGTCGCCGTCGAAAAGACGCCTTCGCCAAAGCCCGCAGCGCCACCCAGTCCTGAATTGATCGTCGCCATGACACAGCCATTCCCGTTACTCTACAGACGGGATCACCAAGGCTGTTGGCGGCATGACGGGACACATGTCATTCGACCGTTCCGGTCAAATCTCGCGCCCCCAAGACAGGTCAAATCACCTGCAAACCCGACTTTCCCAGGCTCCGGCATAGGGGCAATGGTTGAAGTTCCGGTTTATTTTCAAAGCAGTGATTATGGAAAAGTTGAATGATCAGCTTGCGCGTGTCCTGACACTTGGTTGTCCTGCGCTGCGCGTGGCGCGACGTCGTCCATCAAAAGATGCGCGTCAAACACAAAGCAGTTGGGCGGGGCGGTGCGTGTCGTACATGCGCTGCACGTAAAGGCCGGTGGGCCGGTTGCGCAGTTCCTTGTAGATCTCCTGCATGAAGACGGGGCATCTGGCCTCGTCCGGCAACATCCCGTGATATCCTTGCGCCAGGATCATGGGTGCAAATGCGGACGCCACAGCCAGATCCGCATAGGTCAGGCGATCCCCGTGCAAATAGGTGCGCCCGTCGGCCAGCAACGCGTCGAACCTGTCCCAGGCCGCGCGGATGTCCCTGAGGCCTGCGTCCGCAACGGACTGATCAAGGCCGAGGCCCTTGTACATGAGAAACCGGATGACCCTGAATGCCAGAAGGCATGTCAGTTTCTCGTACCACGGCACCGATGTCGTGATGGATGGCCACACCAGCCACTTGTCCTTGAGGAAATTCCAGTAGGACCAGTTCACGACCCCATCGCCAACCTTGTGGAAGGCGTATTGCACGGTGTCGTCAATTTGCTTGAGCAGTTCCGGTTCTGTGCCGGGCTCCGGCAACAGGCGCCGATCCGGGGGCGCGGTTTGGTCAAAGAACTCCGTCATCTTCCGGCAACCGACACTTTTGGTCTTGCCGTCCGCATGCACGAACAGCGGGTAGTTGTCCTTGCCCTCACCCCAGCTTTTCAGCGCCAGCACGTGGAAGATCGGGGCGTGCGGGCGTTCGGTGTAGTCGACCTCGTAATGTGCCAGCACCCACCTGCCCAGATCGACCCCGAAGGACGGAAGAAGCGTGATCAGCAGCGGCTTGGCCATGGTCAGGTGTCAAACTCCAGCTGGAAATGATCCGGGAAACCCAGTGGGCCGGTGCTGATCTGGCCCGCCTCTCCCGGCGCGCGGCGCAGGTTTTTCTGTTTCAGCAGGGGTTTGAGGATGGCGGGAATGACGGCCTGATTGATGATGTCGCCAAAGCAATTGTGCATGCCATAGCCCCAGATCATGTAGGTTTCCCACGGTCGGTCCGTGCGGAAGAGATTGGGCTCAGGTATCTCGAACCGGTCGAAACAGGCCGAGAAGTTGGCGGCAAAGACGATCTGACCCTTGGCGATCCTGACCCGGCGCAGGGTGGACGTGGCGACCTCGGTGTCGCGGGTGGCGCGGCGGTAGATCACCGGATTGAACGGATTGAAGCGTAGCGCCTCCCAGCAATGCTGCGCGAGCAGGGCATCATCGTCAGCGCGCGCGGCCTGTTGCGCGGTCTTGAGCGCATCAGGTCGGTTCAGCAGTTCGTCAAGCGCGAGGCAACTGGCCTTGGAGATGGTGGGGATCGCGCCGATCAGAAGGCCAAGGATGTTGTTGCGGATGCCCAGATCGCTCATGCCCGGCGTATCCGCCGATTGCAGGGCGAGACAGCGGTTGAGGATGTCTTGGGCATCGGTCGGATTGGCTTTGCGCGCCGCGATATGCGCGTCGAGGTATTCGCGCAGGTCGGCGGCCTGACCAAGCGCGTTGGCGCCTTTCTGTTGGTCCGCCCCAAGATCCTGAAAAAGGTACCAGAACAGTGTGGTGGTCCAGGCTTGCATCTGCTGCCGGGTCGCACCGCAGCCGAAATAGGTGTCGGTCATGTCCCAAGGCACTTCGAGCGTGAGTTTGGGCACGATGTCGATCTTGCCGCCGCTGTCGGCCACGATCTGTTCAGCAAGGGCCGCGGCACGCGGCTGCACGATCTCGGCCACGTCGGTCATCCGCGCGGCCAGCCGCATGGCTGAGGTGTCGCGCGTGTAGTCCCAGCCCGGTTGCATGCCGAGAAAGAAGTTGTTGCCTTGGGTGAGTTCCCGCATCCGCGTGCCATAGACAACTTCGAAATCGTCATTGCGGTTCAGGACGTCGATCACGTCGTCGCGGCGTGTGACAATGGCGGTGCCGGTGTTGTCATAGCACTTCATGACCACCCGTTTCAGGGCAATATTCGGCCAGAGCCCGCGCAAGAGGGCAAAGGCCCTGCGTTGCGTGGCCGCCTTGAGAAAGAACGCGGCCGGACCGCCGGAAAACAGCGCGCCGATGCCACCGCCAATCAGGTAGACAAGCGAAAACAGCGCCTCGCCCCACAGCATGAGGCGCTGATAGAGGGCGACAAAGATGTTGAGAAAACCGGTGATCATGTCGGATCAACGATGCCCATGGCCATCATGCGCAGCGATGTCATCGACGGGACAAAGAAATAGTCGCCGCCGCGGCATTCCACGAATGTCTTGAGCTTGCTCATGACATAGGGCGGTTTGCCGGTTGTGGGGTCGGACGGGATAGTGAACCGCTTGTGCGCTTCGTGGTTGCCGAGCAGGGGGCAGGTGTTGTTGCCCTGATGGAAATCCAGCCCGTATTGGATCCACTGTTGCTGCACGAACTCGAACTGGCGGAACAGGCTCGCGCCCATGATGATCATGATCACGCCCTGTTCGGTGTCGTCATCCTTGTGTTCATTGTTGGACGGCCCATAGGGCAGGCCACGCCGCAGGATGCGGCGCCGTTTGTTGAGCGCGCTCGTTGCCTTCTTGTTCTCGGGTTGCGAACCGTCCTCCTCGACACCGCTCTTGTTCAGCGGATCGAGATAGTCGCGCGTGTTCATGCGCCGCATATGCGCGCCGCCGGGGCATTTGAGGCCCGCCATGTCGTCGGCATACCGGAAATCACGCGCCTCGGCCGAGCCGATATATTCGATGTTCTTGGCGTAGCCTTCGAGCGGGTTGACCCCGTCGCCGCGCCAACCCTTTTCGGTGCCGAATGCAATCCACTCGGCATAGGTCGGCACCTTGGACAATGGCACGCCGTCTGACCAGCGTCCGCACATCTTGGCGCGGATCGTCTCGATCGCCTCGTCGACGGGAACGTCCATGACGCGTGCATATTGCTCGGCCTCTTCGCGCACCACCGCGTCAAAGCTGCCCACGTTTTCGTGCAGCTTCCGCCAGGCAAAGAAGGTGCCGTTGCGCATGAACTCCGGTGGGCGCGCGACGGGGGGCAGTTCCTGACTTTCATCGGGATGGCCCAGAATGAACTCTCCCGTCGCCAGCGGCTCCCAGCCATTGCCCATCAGCTTGCCGCGTCCGATGACGGCCTCCGCCTCGATTTCCAGCGGCAATTGCCCTTCAAAGACCGGGTTGCCGATGCCGTCGGTAAAGCCGAAATGCTCCTTGGCGGTGGGCAGCATGGTGCCGCCAACATCTTCGAACACCGCGCTGGCGTCCTGATAGGGCTGGTCGCCCTTGGTGCCCACACCTGTCAGGTGTTGGACGCCGCATTTCTTGGCCTCAGCCAGAACCCACTTGGTGCGCTTGTCCAACTCGCCATGGGGGGTGATCAGGTCGGTCTGGCTCTTGCTCTGGGCGTTGAGCGTGACCAAGGCGTGCACGTCGTCCTTGCTGAACCCCAGCGTGCCCGGCTCGCGGCTTTTCTGCCAGATCGGGTCCCAGTGCTGATCCCAATCCTCCTTCTGCGCCTGATCCTCGGTTTCGGTCTGGTCCCGGTCGCCGAGAATAAAGGCGCGCTGCTTCATGCCTTCGATGAATTCGTCGGGCATCGACTTGAGCGTGCGCACGGGCAGTTGCAGCGCCAGAAGGCCCGGAAAGGTCAGTGCGATGTTGGTGGTGCATTTGGGCCGCGACGCCTTGTCGGGCCAGCGCTGTGCGGTGGTCACTTTCTGGCGGACCGCCTCGATGAAGGCGCGGCCCGCCTTGGGGTCGGAAAAGTGGAAAAAGATGTAGCGGGCAAAGGGGAAGGAATACCGGCCATAGGCCCGGGTGACGTTGCCCTGAATATCGTTGAGGTTCAAAGTGCGTGTCATGGTCAGCTTGCGTCTTTCAATGTGACGTTTGCGGGATCCTCCGAGGAAATAACCCCGGGTTTCTGCGTCTTGTGATGCCGGTTTTGGGGTTCATGCTCGCGGACGAACGCGCCGAACGCCGCGTGCAACTCGTCGGGCGGCAGGCCTTGGCTCTCGATGAAAAAATTCGAGAATTTTTGTTGTATATACAGGGCCTTGAGCACGGATGGCAGATCGTCATACTTGGCCGGTGCCAGAGGTTTCTCGCCGTTTGCAATGGCGAATTTGACCGCCAGATAGGCCAGTCCGGCACCCAGCAGGATCGAGATGATCCATGTGGGCAGCGCGGCCCAGCCCAGGATCGGCACATGCTTGGCCCCCAAGAGCCACAGCACCAGAACCAGCGCCCCGAATGCCAAGGGCGCAAGCACGCCATAGAGCAGAGGTTTGACGGGCAGGTTGTGGAACTTGGCGCTTTCGATGTCGAGGTAGTAATCGTGAAACGGCATCGTCGTTTCCACGTGGCAACGCTCAAGATAGGCAGCGAAATCATCTGCCGTCGTGACCGCCTCAAAGCCGAAACAGTTGGAATAGACGTCGCGCAATTCCTCTTCCATCGTGGACCACAAGGTGCGTGCGTAGGACGCGCGGACCTGACGTTGCTGTTCTGCCGTCAACGTGTCGGGAAGGGGTGCGCCGTCCTGTTCGATGGCATCAACGTCGGCGCAAAAGACGAGGTACGGCGCATTCAGCCGGTCCACGTGCTGCGGCACGATCTGCTTGTTGCCTTCCAGTTGCGCCACCAGCGGGTTTTGCGTGATGCGACCGTTGTAGATCGTGTCGTTCAGCACAAACATACGGGCCAGATGGTTGCGCATGTTTCGCGCAAAGGGGCTGTTGAATTTGTCGTCCACGGTTGCGGGCGACTGGTTGGCCGTCGGCAGTTTGGCCAGCGCGATGCGCACGCGTTGCTCGTACGAGCTTTGCGGGTTGTCAGGCGGGGAGCCGGGTTTGATCGGCGCCATCGTGGTCAGGAAGATGTGACCGGAATCAAGATCTGGCATCGTCTCACTCCTTTCCCGCGGCGGCGCGCAGGCTGGCATAGGCCGATTGCGC
This sequence comes from uncultured Rhodobacterales bacterium, assembly GCA_964603315.1. Classification (GTDB taxonomy): domain Bacteria; phylum Pseudomonadota; class Alphaproteobacteria; order Rhodobacterales; family Rhodobacteraceae; genus Tateyamaria. The sequence continues at coordinate 17,811 of CAZRUV010000022.1, read as the reverse complement.
GTCGTCGATGTAGTCGCGGCGGTTCACTTCTGCGCGCTCCGTGTCGAGGCTGGCCACGGGGCCGAAACCGGGATCGCCCAGCCCGACCTGCATCTTGAGCGCCGCCTTTTTGTAGGCTTCTGCAAAGGCTTCGGGCGTTGCGTTGGCGTGCAGCCTTTGCAACTCAAGGACCTGATCGTACACCAGAAGGCTGGTTTTCACATCGCGCTGCGCCGAGCCGGGCGTGGCGTTGTAGTAGTAGTCGGTGCTGACCTGATTGAAGGTGATGTAGGTCTTGAACGGGGTGATGGGGATCGACTTGGGGTATTTGATCGACGAATACCAGAAAAGGTCCAGGCCACTTGGGATGCCGTCTGAAAAGGCGTCGATATACTGGTCCCAGGTGCCGTTGAAATTCGAACAGAAGAGCACGTAGTCGTTCTTGAGCCGTTCCTTGCCCTGACCCAGATCGGGCCACTGTTCGGGCTTGATGATAACCCAGCGGGCGAAGTGGATCAGAGACAGCCCCAACAGTCCCATCAGGTTCGCAGGCAGCCCCCGCGACGCCATGAAGAGCAGACGATTGATCCATGTGATCTTGGGATTGCTGGGCGTCACGACGTTCATCGCATATGCCTTGCCGGCAATGTTCGACATAAAAACCTCTTTGTGCAAACGGGCGCCGCAGTGGAAATGCCCCGCGGCGCGACATCATCTTAACAATGGATCAATGGTTACCCAGAGTTGTAGAAATTTCAACCGAGTCGGGCTGTTGCGCACGAATTAACCAAGTTGGACCGGCGTCGGCCGCGCTTGATTTGCGGTTGTGACGGCTTCAGCCGCCAACTCGGGCCAGCTTTTTCATGTGCCACGCAAGCGCCTGATTGGAGCTCAGGACAGGTATGCCAAGTGCATTCCTCAGCGGTTCCAGGATCGGCAGGGTTTGCAGGTTGGTACAGGACAGAAACAGACCGTCGATCTTTGCCCGCCCCGCGAGGGTCAGCGCGGCGGCATGGGTTGATGCCGGGTCAATGCGGGCCACGCGGGCTTCGGTGCTTTCGTCAAAGGACAGGGTGTCCGGCACGGTAATGCCGGCCGCCTCGAACGCGGACTGGATCGGCGCGGCGACGGTCGCGGTGTAGGGCGACAGAATGCCCACGCGGCGCAGGCCAAGATCTGCAATCTGCGCCAAAGCGGCCGTCAACGGGTCGGTGACGTGGCGCGTGCGGATGCCGGCGGTGATCTGCGCCCGCACCACGTCCGCGCCCAGTTGCGCGGTCGCGGATGTGCAGGCATAGCCCACCACATCGAAATCGGCCGCATGGGGCAAAAGGGACGCCGCCTGCGTGAGACGCGCGCCCATGTCCCCGATGCTGTCCGGGTTCAGGTCGTCGCCCGACTGCACGCGTGCGACATGCACCCGTGCGGTGCCCTGCGGAATGAGGCTGCGAAAGTCGTCCTCGATCGTTTCGTCCACGCGCAAGACGATCAGACCAAGTGCAGGCGTCTCAGGCGCCTTGATCTCATAGCGCGGCGTCATGTGATCACAGTTCCGTGCCGGGGCGCGCGGGGGCTGAGCAGCTCTGGCCCGGTCTCGCGCAGCACGATGTTTTCCTCATGCACAAGGATGTGTGCCGCGTCGACATGGGCGCCAGGTTCAATGGTCAGCACCATGCCAGCGCGCAACTCGGTTCTGTCCCGTGTTGTGAATGAGGGCCATTCGGTCAGGGCCGTGCCAAGCCCGTGGCCAAGACGTCCGCCCCCGGTCCTTCCCCCCTTCTTTCGAATGGCGTCGTCCAGCAATTGGTGCACTTCGCAGGCCAGCATGCCGGGCCGGATCGTTGCGAGGGCGTGTTCCGTTGCCTCCCACAGGATGTCTTGCGTGCGGGCGAGGTCCTGCGACGGTGCGCCCATGAAAAAGTTGCGGTCGAAGTCGCAGAAATAGCCGTCGCGCACCGCGCCTGTGTCGAGCATCAGCACATCGCCCCTTTGCAGCGGCGTCGGCGCGGCGGGTGAAATGACGTCGGTGTACCCGAGGGCTCCGGCAGCGCCTGCCACGTAACTGACCCAGTCGGCACCTTCCTCGAGCAGCAAGGCCTGAAAGTCGCGAAACACCTGGTCAAGCGGCGCGCCGGGTTGCGCGATGTCCGGCACCCTGTCGAATGCGCGCCCGGCGATGGTGCAAATGTCGCGGATCTTGGCGATTTCCGCTTCGCTCTTGATTTCGCGGGTGCGTTGGATCGGGCCAGTGCCATCCACGATGTCAAAGCGTCCCGATATGCGATGAAAATCGGCGATGGGCATGCGCAGGTGTGTTTCCAGCCCCATTGGCAGGCCGAGGCGTCTGACGTGCAATGCGCTGAGCGTTTCGGTCAACAGCGATATCCCGTCATCCGACGGGTCGGGCGCGTCCCATGTGCGGATGTCTGACATCCAGGTGCGCTGCATCAGCGGTGCGCCGATGGACGGGATGACGGCAACAGGTGCGCCATCCGCCGGAACAACAACAAACCAGGGGCGAGCCGGGCTTTCCCAGAACCGTGTGAGAAACCCCGTGACGTAAAAGATGTCCTGCGGGGTTGTCAGCAACAGCGCGTCGAGCTCACCGGACTGCATTTCCGATTGCAGCCGCGCCACGCGCGCGCGGTATTCATCAACCGGAAAAATCAGCGATGGCTCAGCCATCCTCGGGCCCCTCGCTGAGGAATGCCAGCACCAGTGCGTCTGCAGGCAGGTCGAGGCCCGCAATCAATGCGGCCAGCCCGGCGCCGCCCGACGGCGTCGTGGCAAAGCCGTGCTGTGCCAGTGCTGCGACACCGGCCGCTGCCTCGTCTTCGGTGATCGTGGCAAAGGCGTCCGCATCGCGCGACAGTCCCGCCAGTGCAATCAGCGACGGCGTCTTGCAATCCAGGCGGCCCATCGACGACACCGGCCCGTCCGTTGTGATCATGGCGCCCGCGCGGATGCTTTCGGTCAGCGCAGGCGCGGCGTCTGGTTCAACAACGATGAGCCGGGGCGCGTCGCCCCACACACTGCGCGCATGGGCGGCCACGGCAGCGGCAAGGCCGCCAACACCCGCTTGCAACAGGATGTGGGACGGCGGTGCGGGGATTTGCGACACGGCTTCGGCGGCCATTTGAGTATAGCCTTCCATGACGCGCAGGGCAGGCTCGGAATAGCCGTCCCACGAACTGTCGGAGAGCAGCGACCAGCCATTTCGGTCTGCGGCTGTTGCGGCGGCATCCATGCTGGCTTCGTAAGCGGCGCCTTCGCGCACAACCTCCGCCCCATAGCTGGCGAGGCGGGTCGCAAACGCCTCTGGCACGGTTTCCGCGATATAGATCACCGCGCGTGCCCCGAAAATGCGCGCACCAGCGGCAACGGACAGCCCGTGGTTGCCGGCGCTTGCGGTCACATAAGTGCGATCGTGCAAGCGGTTCGGCCAATCGCCCGTGCCGACCGCTTCCGCTGCGCGTGCGATCACATGCGCGGCGCCAAGCGCCTTGAAGCTGCCCAAGCCCATACGGCTGCGTTCGTCCTTGATGAAGACCGCGGCCACGCCGCAGTCCCGCGCCAGCGCGGCCGCGTCGTGCAAGGGCGTTTCGGCATGGGCAGGGCAGAGCGCCAGCAAGCGCGCAACGCCCGACGCATCGGCGATGGGTTGCGCGGCATCGGGCAGAAAGCCCGCGCCGCGCCATGGATTGTCGTGTGTGATTGGCACGGCCCAGCCTCCCCTGATCGGCGCATTAAGCGCTGATCCGGAGGGGCGCGCAAGCACAGACAGAAAAGCGGCGGGTCAGTCCATGTTGCCCGTCAAGACAGGCGACCGGACTGCAACAGGGGCGTCGCCTCCGCCGCACCGGTTGTCAGCGGTTGCCGATCCGCTGGGCGTCCGGCCCGGCGAGGGCTTCGGCGAATGTGGCTTGGTCCTCGGGACGCAACAGCGCGCGGCGCCCGCTCACGCCGTTCGGCAGTACCAACGCGCGACGCGCCACGAAAAGCCCGTTGTAGCGGCCAAAGAACACTGCGCGCATCCGGGCCAGCGGCGCAAGGTCAAGCTGCCGGGCAAAACTGTGGCCCAGACCCGCAATCCGGTATCCCGGGGCGCTTGCAATGGGTTCCAGATAACCTTCGACGGAGAGTTGGTTCAACGAGGTGCCCGGTCGGAACCGGCCCAGTTCGACCGTCTCGGCAGTAAGGCGCGTTCCGTTGTAAGCACCTTTGAGTGTCGCATATTGCCCGGCGATCAAGCGGCCGTTTGCGGGTGGTTGGACCGGCGTCTGACCGATCCGCCAACCTGTCGCGGGTGCGCCGATGACGGTGCCGGAAACGCTGTCCGGTTGATCCGCCACAGGGCGCAGGATGCTGGCGCGCAGGCTGCCGTCCGCTTGCCAGATGCCGCTTGCCGCGACCCTGCGTCCGACAAGCGTGCCGCCAACTGCACCCGGCTCAACGGCCACAGACGTGCCGTTCAGGGTCAGCGCGCCGCGCGTGCCGCGCAAAACACCCACAAGCGGGTCGGTGACATCAATGCGTCGCGATTCCAGCCTGTCGCGGCGGGCGCTGGCCACGATGGTCATGGCACGGCCCGGGATCAGGGCCCCTGTGCCACCGATGCCCCCATTGTCCACGATGCGCGTTGCATCCGGGACTTCGACCCGCAAGCCGTTGATCAGGACACTGCCCGCGGCCACCATGGTGCCGACAATGCCGGTGCCGCCAATTCCGCCTTCGAACGGATCGTCCCCCAACGCGCCGGTCTGCACGGCCGGGGCACATCCTGCCACCGTCGCGGCCCCGATCAGGCCAAGGGTCTGGCGTCGATTGAATGTCGTCACGGCGTGTCTTGCCCTTTTTCGTCCGGCTTTGGGGCACCATCCGCATCTTCCCGAAAAAAGTATATGCCCATTCGGTACCGTTGGCGCGGTCCGTCGCCATCGTGTTCCCGGTGCAATGCGCTGGACTTGCGGCTGAGCGCCTCAAGAAGCGCTTGCGCCTCCTGTCGGGCCGTTTCTTCGATCTCGTCCACAGCCTCTTGCGGCATCTGGTTGTAGAAAACGGCCCGTTCAAAGAATGGCGGGACGTCCGCCAGCAGGTTCTCGGTGGCGGCGGCCAGGTGATCGCCGACATTGGCAGCAAAGAACGCCTCCCGTTCTGCCGTGCTGCTGGTGCCCACGACCGCGTCGGCGCGCAGGTGCAAGGTGCCTTCACCGGCGTCCGTCACCAGCCCGGCGCGGGTCAATTCATCCAGAACGGTGCGGGGACGGACGTCCTTGCTGACCGCGCGCACCAGCGCGTCAAAGCCGGTTTCGGACCGGGGCAGGGGGCGCGGATCGCCCTTGGCGTCCAGAAAGTCGGGGTTGGTCATCCACTGACCGATCACGGTCGCGAGCAGCGCGCTCTTGCGCCGGGCCTCGCCAGCGCCGTCGTCGGTTTCGCCGCGAATTGTGCGTATGTCCTTGCGGTGAACACCTGTGAGCATGGCGATGCGGCTGTCGGTCAGTGGCTTGTCATCGAGGGCAAAGTGGGTCTCGGCCACCTCGACATAGACGCGCTTGAGCAGGCTGTAGACCACGGGCGCGGTCAAACCACGCGCAATCATCGTGCGCACAAGGGGCCGGAGTAACCCCCTGAGAACACGCAGAAAAGCGCTTGATCCGTCTGGTTTGCCATCTGAATTCATCACCCGAACTTACAGGCCGTGGAAATTTTTTCCACATCAAACCTTGATTTCTCACGAAGATGCGACACTTCGCCATCCGTGGGAAATAATCCCACTATTTTTACGATGGGAGCCGCCCGGCCATCCCGGACAAGGAGAAGACAACATGAAACGCCGTTCTTTTGTGAAAATGACCATGGCAGGTGCTGCGCTGACCGCCCTGGGCGCCTGCGCCGAGGTGGGCGGCACGCCTGATATCGTCGATACCGCCGTTGCAGCGGGCTCGTTCAATACGCTCGTGGCCGCGGTACAGGCCGCTGATCTGGTCGACACGCTGAAAAGCCCGGGACCGTTCACGGTTTTTGCACCCACCGACGATGCCTTTGCGGCACTGCCGGCCGGTACGGTGGAAAACCTGCTGAAGCCTGAAAACAAGGACCAGCTGGTTGCCATTCTGACATACCACGTGCTGCCCGGTCAGACGGTGGCCGCTGATCTTGCGGGTCAGCGCCTGAGCGTTGCGACCGTGAACGGCGCAAACGTGCACATCGACGGCCGCAATGGCGTCCGCGTGGAGCAGTCCAACGTGATCCAGGCGGATATTCTCGCGTCCAACGGCGTGATCCATGTCATCGACAAGGTTCTGATCCCCTGATGAAGGTACTGTCTGCCCGGGGTCCGCTCTGACTTGACCACCCCCCAACAAGAGCGTGGCCGCGGGCTACCGTGCCGGCACGACGGTTTGATCCCCGCCGTGCATTCGGGGCAGGCGAAGCGATACCGAAAAGCCTGCCCCAACCGGATCAATCGTCAATGCACCGCCATGGCGGTGCGCGACGGCGACGGCGATGGACAAACCAAGGCCCGAACCTGAACTGGGCTCTGCCTGACCGAAGCGTGCGAGAATCTTGGGAAAGTCCGCTTCGGGCACGCCCTGACCATCATCCCGCACGCCGATCCGCCAATCCTGATCACCGCGCAGAGACACCGTGATCCCGGTCAGTCGCTGCCCCCCATGCAAGAGCGCGTTGTCGATCAGGTTGCGCACTGCCTCTTCCACCATGGTCGCATCCATCGGAACAATCGCGCGGGCATCCGCGCCCGTCAGGCGCAACTGCACCCCCTTGCGTGCCGCAAGGCCTTCAAAATCCGCCACGGTCCTGCGCAGGACCTGGGCCAGATCACTGGGCTCAAGCGCCTTGCCCAGACCGGCGCGCGCCCGTTCAAGGGTCATCAGGTTTTCGGCCAGATCGCCGGCACGTTCGGCGGCTGTGACCAGGTCACCCGCCCGTGCCTTGGCGACATCGAGCGACCCGGCTGTGAGGATCGCCTCGCCCAGAGCGCGCACGCCGGCAATCGGATTGCGCAGCTGGTGCGACGCGTCCGAGATAAACGCCGCCTGCGCCTGCATCGCCTGATTGACCTGCCCGAACAGGGCGTTGAGCCGGTCAACGAGGCCCCGCGCCTCGACAGGCACGCGCCGCTGTATCGGGCTCAGGTCCTCGGACGACCGCCGCGAGATCGCGTCTTCAAGGTCCGTCAGTGGCTTGAGACCGAATTTCACCCCGAACCATACCACCAGCCCGGTGCTGAACAGCAGGACCAGAATGACCGCCAGCGCCTGCATGGCGAGGCCGGTGACAAAGGCGTTGCGCACGGCGATGTCCTGCCAGACGGTCACGGTGAATGGCCCGGAAAACCCGCTGATCTCGGTCACGTATTTGAGCCGCAAGACGCGGACCGGGCGACCTTTGTAGGTCGCATCGAAAAAGGCGTAGGGCTCGGTCAGGGACGGCCCGTTGGCAATCGGGATGGGCGGCACGGCAAAGCCCGTCACGAAAACGCCGTCAGGGGCATAGACGTGATAGCGCACAGGCCCGCCCGCCGTGTCCGCGAGCAGCGCCTCGGTCTCCAGCGAGATCGTATCGCCATCCGCGAGGGCCACATCCCGCGACACCGCCAACGCGGTAAAAAGCAGGTCGTTGTCATAAAGGTCCCGTCCCGTCTCACGCGCCTCGCCGAGACGCCACAGGCCCACCCCGGCCGCAATCAGCACAAGCGGGATCAGGATGATCGCAAAGAGGCGGAGGCGAAGAGACGTGCCCATCACACGACCTCCAGCCGGTAACCGAGACCCCGCTGCGCCCGGATGTCGACACCATGGGCGCGCAGCCGTTTGCGCAGCCGCGAAACATGGACTTCGATAGCGCTGTCCTCGACATCCGCGCCGGTGCCATAGACCTGTTCGATGAGGTCTGATTTGGCCACCACGCGCCCGTCGGCGCGCATCAGCGCCTCGATCACGGACAGTTCGCGCCGGGGCAGGTCGAGGGCGGCGTCCTGCGCCGCCACGCTGCGGGACTGCACGTCAAGGCGCAATGGTCCAAAGGTCAGCACCGTTTCGATGTCTTGCCCGCGCCGCCGCAGGAGCGCCCGAATGCGCGCCTCGAGCTCATCCATGTCGAAGGGTTTTGTCAGGTAGTCGTCAGCGCCCGCGTCAAGGCCGGTCACCCGCGCCTCCACATCCCCCTGAGCGGTCAAAAGCAACACAGGGCGCGCATCTCCGCGCGCGCGCAAATTGCGCAAAACGCTCAATCCGTCGAGATGCGGAAGGTTGATGTCGAGCACGACAAGGTCATTCGCATCGCTTTGCAAAAATGCATCCGCATCCGCGCCGTCATGGATCAGATCGGTCGCGTGGCCACGGTCTTCCAGCCGGTAGGCGATGCCTTTGGCCACGCTTTCATTGTCTTCGACGATGGCAATGCGCATTGCAGTTTTTGGCCCGACGTTAGGTTCGTGCAAGTTTCGGCAGTTAAGCTGATGCGGTCAGGCGGGGCAATCCCGCCGATTCGTGACGCCGGGCCGAGGAGGGTCCGCGCACATTGGGAGGAAGTCTATGACACTTAAGAACACGGCCCACGTGGCCGCGATCGGGGCTGCTGTCGTTGCAGCCAGTTTTGCAACCGAAACCATGGCGGGCGGCCACGGCATCGACCTGACCGGCAAGACGGTCGAATGGGTTATCCCGTTCTCCGAAACGGGCGGTTCGGCCAAGTGGGCGAACTTTTACGCCCCGCTGCTGAGCGAGGCGCTGCCCGGTCAGCCGACCGTCGTCGTGAAATTCATGCCAGGTGCGGGGTCGACCAAGGGTGCCAACTGGTTCCAGGAACAGGACTTTGCCGACAGCGAAGGCACGCTGATCTTCGGCTCGTCCGGCTCGACGCAGTTCCCCTACCTGCTGGGCGATCCCCGCGTGCGCTACGAGTACAACGACTGGAACGTCGTTCTGGCCTCGGGCACAGGCGGCGTTGCTTACCTGCCGCCTGACATGGCCGCCAAGATGGACGGCATGAACGCCGCTGGCCTGCAGGGCGAAGACTTCATCTACGGCAGCCAGGGCGCCACACGGCTGGACCTCGTGCCGCTTCTGGCCTGGGAAATGCTGGGCCTGAATGTCGAGCCTGTGTTCGGCATCAAGGGGCGCGGTGACGGCCGTCTGATGTTCGAGCGCGGCGAGGCCAATATCGACTACCAGACCTCGTCGTCCTACCTGAAAGGCGTCACACCGCTGGTTGAGGCGGGCACAGCCGTGCCGATGATGAGCTGGGGCGCGCTGGACGCTGACGGCAACATCGTGCGCGATCCGACCTTCCCCGACATGCCGACGTTCAAGGAAATCTGCGAAGCGACCGCCGGCTGCGAGACCAGCGGTGAGAAATGGGATGCGTGGAAAGCGTTCTTCATCGCAGGGTTCCCGGCGCAAAAGATGGTGTTCCTGCCGGCCGGAGCGTCGAACGACGCGATCGTGACCTACACGGCCGCATTCGAGGCGATCAAGGCACGCGGTGATTTCGCTGAAATCTCTGGCGCCCGTCTGGGCAAGTACCCGCAGATGACCGGTGATGAAGCCACGGGCGCATTGTCCAGCGCGACCAATGTGCCGGACGCGGCAAAGACCTTCGTGGTTGACTGGCTCAAGGACCGCTACGGCGTGTCGCTCGACGGCTGAGCCGTCCGCATGGAAAAACCGGCAGGGCGGGTTCTCGCCCTGCCTCACGACCGCCAGCTGACTGCGGCGCAGGTCACAGCGCTGGCCCCCCGGGGGACCATCCATGGAATTCTTTACACTTGCCTTGCCCGCGCTCGGAGATGCAGCGGGGCTGATCCTGCAACCCATCGTGCTGGGATATCTGGTGGTTGGCGTGGTCATGGGATTGTGCGTGGGCGTCTTTCCCGGCCTTGGTGGCATTGCAGGTCTGTCGCTGCTGTTGCCGTTCATGTTCGGCATGGACCCCGTCCTCGGCCTTGCGCTGATGATCGGTATGGTCGCGGTGGTGCCGACCTCTGACACCTTTGCCTCTGTTCTGATGGGAATACCCGGTTCGTCCGCCAGTCAGGCCACGGTGCTGGATGGCTTTCCAATGGCCAAGAAAGGTGAGGCGGCGCGCGCGTTGTCGGCGGCCTTTGCCTCGTCACTGTTTGGCGGGCTTGTCGGCGCGGCGTTCCTGACGCTGTTCATCCTCGTTGCGCGCCCCATCGTGCTGGAATTCCGCACGCCCGAGCTGTTGATGATCACGATATTCGGGCTGTCGATGGTCGGCATCCTGGCCGGTCGCGTGGCGCTCAAGGGGCTTGTCGCTGCGGCCCTCGGCATGCTGGTCGGCGTCGTTGGCGAAGGCGCGTTCGAGGGCGAGTTGCGTATGATCCCGTCCGAATGGGTGTTCGCCGACAGTGGAACGGCGGCATTCACCATCTATCAATACATGGGCGACGGGCTGAAGCTGGTGATCGTGGGACTGGGCATTTTTGCGATCCCCGAAATCGTCGCCCTCTTGCGTCAGGACCGGTCGATCTCGGATCGCTCGCCGCTGGGCGGGGGCTGGCTCAGCGGTGTGCGCGACTGGTTTGCCAATATCTGGCTCTCCATTCGCTGCTCGATCATCGGCGTTGTTGTCGGCGTGATCCCCGGCCTTGGCGGATCGGTCGTAGACTGGATCGCCTATGGCCACGCGGTGCAGACCACCAAGGACAAATCGAAATTCGGCAGCGGCGAGATCCGCGGCGTGATCGGGCCGGAAAGTTCGAACAACGCCAAGGAAGGCGGCGGGCTCGTGCCGACGCTGCTCTTTGGTATTCCGGGTTCCGGCTCCATGGCGATCTTCATTGGCGCCATCGCGCTTCTGGGCTCCGGAAACATCGAGGTCGGTCCCTCGATGCTGCAGAACAACCTCGACATTACCTATGCGATCGTTTGGCTCTTGGCGCTGGCGAACGTGGTGGGCACGCTCATCTGCATCGCGGCCTCCGGCGGTATTGCGCGGCTGACGACGATCCCGTTTGGCCTGCTCGCGCCCTTCCTCTTCATGATCATCAGTTTCGCGGCATTCCAGTCGGGCCAGAACCTGATGGACCTCGTGGCGCTTTTGGGGATCGGACTGCTGGGTATCATGATGCGCCGGTTCGATTGGTCCCGACCTGCATTCCTGATCGGGTTTGTCCTGTCGAACCCGGCGGAGAACTATGCCAATCAGGCGGTGCAGATTGCGCAGTCGCGGTTCCGCAAGGGGTTCGGTGACGGAATGGAGTACATCTTTTCGCCCATCGTGATTGTGCTGATCATCATCACGGTGATTTCCGTGGTCGTGGGCCTGCGGCAAGCGAAACAGATCATGGCCGAGGGCGAGGTTCAGGCCGGCACCAAGCGTGCGCCCCTCGTCTTCCTGCTGGTGGTTCTGGCCTTCCTCGTCACCGCCTTTGCCAACTCGTGGACGATCCCCGACTATGCCTGGCGCGACCGGGTGTTCCCGATGTTTGTCTCTGGCATCGCGGTGCTTGGTGCGCTTGTGCTGGTGGTGCAGATGATGATCCGGGACGAGACGCATCCCCTGTTTGCCGATCGCGAAGTGACGGATGCCGAGGTGAACAGCCACGGTCTCTGGGCAACGCTGGCCTGGTTTGCAGGGTTGCTGGTGCTGACGGGACTGCTTGGGTTTATCCTCGCTTTGGGTATTTTCCTTTTTGCCTTCATCCGCTTCCGGGCGGGTCGCAGCGTTGGATTTGCAGCCGCCTACACGGCTGCGGGCATTGCCTTCATGTGCGGCATGGCGGCCCTGCTGAACCGGGATTTCCCGCCGGGCCTCTTGCAAGGCTATGTCGATTTGCCCTGGCCACTGACATGACGCAGACGGCAATCCCATACCTGTTTCTGCGCGGCGGCACGTCGCGGGGCCCGTATTTCAATCGCGCGGACCTGCCGGAGGACCGCGCGATGCTGGCCGAAGTGCTGGCATCCGCCATGGGGGCTGGCAACCCGCGCAACATCGACGGCCTGGGCGGCGGCAACGCTGTCACGACCAAGGTCGCGATGCTGTCCAAGTCCGACGATCCGGCGGCCGACGTGGACTATTTCTTTGCCCAGGTGGCCGTCGAGGAACGGCTTGTCGATTTCGCACCCACCTGTGGCAATATCCTGGTTGGTGTCGGCCCAGCCGCGATCGAGATGGGGCTGGTGCCGGTGTCGGGTGACACAACCACATTGCGTATTCGTGCCGTCAATACCGGGGCACTGGTCGAGGCGGTCGTGCAGACCCCGGGCGGAGCTGTCAGCTACGACGGTGACGTGGCCATTGACGGCGTTCCGGGCACGGCGGCACCGGTCGCGCTCAACTTCATGGAGGTTGTCGGGTCCCGAACGGGCGCGCTATTTCCCACGGGGCACGCGCGCGAAGAGATCAACGGCACAGAGGTGACCTGCATCGACGTGGCCATGCCGATGATGATTGCGCGCGCTGCCGATCTCGGCATTACCGGCCACGAAAGCCAGCAGGAACTCGACGAGAACACGGGCCTCTTCGAGCGGATCGAGGCGCTGCGGCTGGAGGCAGGACAGCGCATGGGGTTTGGCGACGTGACCAAGTCGGTCGTGCCCAAGGTCGGCCTTGTGGCAGCACCGGCGGGGCAGGGGCACATGTCCGCGCGATACTTCATGCCGTGGACGACGCATCCGACGCTGGCCGTCACCGGGTCGCAATGCCTTGCGGCCTGCGCGCTTGCGCCCGGAACGGTGGCGGACGGTCTCGCCCGGCGTCCAAACGAAAGCCCGGCTGTTTTCACGCTGGAACACCCGATGGGCACAATGGACGTCGCGGTTCAGTTCGAACAGGGCGCGGACGGGTTCAACTTTGTCTCTGCCGGGGTGACGCGCACCGCGCGTCTGCTGGCGCGGGGGGAGGTGATGGTGCCAAAGGCGATCTGGGACGGTCAGGCAACCTGACGTCCAAGGCTCCAGACCTGGCCTGCAACCGCGACCCCGTCCTGCACGGAAAACCGCACCAGATCCGCGCGCTTGCCGGGTGTCAATGTGCCACGATCTGTCAAACCGGTGTGACGGGCGGGGTTGGCCGTCACCGTCGCCAGCCCGCGCGCCACATTCCCCCAGATGTCGCCAAGCTGCACCGCAGACAGCAACAGTGCCGCCGGAACGTAGTCCGATGACAGGATATCAAGCAGATCCCGCTCGGCCAGATCCCGCGCCGCGACATTGCCCGAATGAGACCCCCCGCGCACAAGGTTCGGCGCGCCCATGATGATCGCGATCCCTGAAGCGCGACAGGCCTGTGCCGCTTCCAGCGTGGTCGGAAACTCCGCCATGGCGACGCCGTGCCCCTCGGACACGGCCACTTGTGCGGCAGTGGTGTCGTCATGGCTGGCCAGAACAGCGCCCAGCCTTGTTGCGGCCACCACGGCGGCTGTTTCGTGCGCGGCTCCAAACCGGCGCTGGATGTCACATAGATTGTCCAGATGCTCCGCGAATTCGGCCTCGGTCAGATCGCGCTTGCCCATCACGTAGGCCTTCATCTTGGCGATGTCGCTGAATTGCCGCTGGCCCGGGGTATGGTCCATCAGGCTGAGGATGCCGACGCGGTCGTCAGGCGAGAATGCGGCCAGTTCCTCGATCAACGTCTCCGAACAGATTTCTGCCCGCAGATGCAGGTGGTGGCTGATCTTGAGCGCGCCCCGATCACGCAAACCCAGGAGCGCGTTTGCCAGCGCCCGGGCGTATTTCGGAGCGCGGCCTTTGCTCGAATGGATCGACCCCACACGCATCGCGTCGAAGACCGTTGTGATCCCGGTGCCCGCCAGTTCGCGATCATGTGCAAGAATGGCCGCATCATGCGGCCAGTTCACGTGGGGCCGCGGGGTGATATGCCGCTCCAGATTGTCGGTGTGCAATTCGATCAATCCGGGCGCGAGGTAGTCGCCGTTGCAATCCACGGCGCCCGCCGGGATCGCGGTGCCATGACCGATGTCGGCAATCCACCCGTCCTGCACCCTGATGTGGCCTGTCACGACTTCGTCTTCGAGGACAAGCCGGGCATTGGCGAGGATAAGGTCTTGTGTCATGAGCGTGTCATACCGATGGGCCCCGGGAGCGACAATGTTCGAACGCTATGCGATCTATTACACGCCTGCACCCAAAACTGCGCTTGCCGATTTCGGTGCGGCATGGCTCGGTTGGGACAGTGCCGCGGGTCGGGATGTGTCGCATCCCGTGATCGACGGCGTTGACGTGGAGGTGGTCACCGAAACGCCGCGCAAATATGGCTTTCACGGCACGATCAAACCGCCGTTCCGTCTGTCTGAAGATCAGAGTGCTGCGGCACTGGACAGGGCGCTGGCCAGACTTTGCGCGGATGCCGCACCGATTGAACTGACGGGTTTGCGGCTTGCCCGTCTGGGCCGCTTCCTGGCCCTTGTACCAATGGGCGACGCGTCTGCGCTTGCCGCGCTTGCCGCGCGCACCGTGCAGGAGCTGGACGTGTTTCGCGCACCTGCCACGGATGCCGAGCTGGCCAAGCGACGCGCCGCGCGTCTCAGCCCGGAACAGGATGCGATGCTGGTGCGGTGGGGTTATCCTTACGTGCTCGACCAATTCCGATTTCACCTCACGCTGACCGGTCGCCTCGATCGGGAGACCGCAAACACCGTCGAAACGGTCCTCGCGACCCGGCTCGCGGACCTGCCGCTCGCGCCATACCGCATATCCGGGCTGACATTGCTGGGAGAGGATGCGGCCGGGCGCTTTCACCAGATAACGCGGCATGAATTGACCGGATAGGCGACCGCGCCCGGTTCCGCGCTAGTCCCAGCCGTAGTTGAAACTGACAGACACCCGCTCGCTGTCCGCCATGTTCATCGGCACCTCGTGACGCAGCCAGCTTTCCCACAGCAGCACGTCTCCCACGGATGGCCTGGCATAGTGGAACGTCCTGAGATCTTCGGGCGCGTCCTTGGTTCGGCCGGGAGATGCCATCATCATCGGCAGGCGCGGGTCTTCCAGCTTGAGCGCGGATGTCCCCTCGGGCATCGCCACATAGGTCGTGCCGGAAATGACGGAATGCGGGTGGATGTGGCCGGTATGGATCCCGCCTTCGGGCAGGATGTTGATCCAGATGCTGTCCAGCTTCAGCGCCTTGTCGCCCAGATCAAAAGCCAGATCAGCGGCGAAGGCGCCAACATGGGCGTCGAGCGCCTTGACCAGATCCGCAAAGATCGGGAAACGCCAGGGCAGGTCGTCGAGCGAGGCATAGGACGTATAGCCCGGGTATCCCTCGCGTTCACACCAGTCATGACCGGCCTCGTCATCCTCGGCGATGGCATAGCAGTGCTGTTCCAGTTCTGCCGGGTCTATGGCCGGATCAAACTCCGATAGCGCCGCGTGATAGAGGCGCGTGGCGAACAGGGACGTGACTTTGGGCATGGGCGTTCAGGTTCCGGGGTCAAATCATCTTCGCAACAGGCTTTGCGCTGTTCGAAGCGATTTGTCCATGCGGTGTTGCCAGGCGCCTTGACCGCTCAGGCCATTGCGATCCGCGCGCGCATTGCCTTGACGTCTTCGGTCATGGGTACGATCTGCTGGATCGCCTGCGCCGTGTCCTCGGTGCCGGTGACGAAGGCAAAAAGGACGTAAACCTGGCTCACACGCTTGCCGTCATAGACATCCGGCGCGCCTTCATAGGTAAAGTACATCTCCAGCGTGTTCTGCAGTTCCGGTGCAAAACTGGACTGTACCAGTTGCTCGACCGCTTGCGCGACGGTTTCGTCTGCGTTGCGCATCGCTGCCGCCATTTCGCCGACCATGTTCTTGACCGTCGGAAAGCCGAGGCGCGAAAGCCGCGTGCACTGCCACCATGAAACGCGTGGTGTATGGATCACCGGAAGGCGGACGGCGCTGCACTTGGCGGCTATGGCCGGATTGCCATCAGGTCCTGCCATGCGCATGAAGTGCTGCCGCTTAGCGGTCTGCAATGCGTCGATCAGTGTCCCATGGGTGCCATCAAACAGGTTTTCAGCTGTATTCATCTCAAAGTTCCCACACTTTTTCCGAGAATTTGATGGGCCCCCATGGCAGCAATAAGGCAGATTGGTGGTGTTTTTGGAATGCCGACCGCCATATGTGGTGCGGACAGCCGCGCGCCGGATTTCCTTTGCCAAACGGGGGTTGCCAAGTGCGCAAGGCCCCCATATACGGCGCGTCTATTCACCCACTCCACGGGAATCGGTGTCACGCCTTTGGCGGCTCCCCCGTGATGTTGAAAGGAAAAAGGCGCATGAACGCCCAGGAACTTCGGGATAAGACCCCGGACCAGCTTCGTGACGAACTGGTCAATCTGAAAAAAGAAGCCTTCAACCTGCGCTTCCAGGCGGCCACGGGCGCGCTTGAGAACCCCGCACGCATGCGCCAGGTGCGCCGCGACGTGGCGCGGGTCAACACCATCCTGAACGAAAAAGCCCAAGCGGCAGCGGAGTAACGACAACATGCCCAAGCGTATCCTGCAAGGCGTCGTGACTTCCGACGCAAACGCCCAAACAGTGACCGTCAGCGTTGAACGCCGCTTCACGCACCCGGTTCTGAAAAAGACTATTCGAAAGTCCAAGAAGTACCGGGCACACGACGAGAAGAACACGTTCAAGGTCGGCGACAGCGTCCGCATCATCGAGTGCGCGCCCAAGTCGAAGACAAAACGCTGGGAGGTGCTGGAGGCCTGACGCATCGCTCAATCAATCCCTTACGGTCTTTCTTCGCGAAGACGGACCAGAGGGACGGATGAGCCGCCGGACAGACCTGCGCACAGCCCGCATTAATCGAAACCCTGGGGATCAGGCACGCATCGCCCCCCAAAGGTCGGGAGAAACCAAATGATCCAGATGCAAACCAACCTGGATGTTGCTGACAACAGCGGCGCGCGCCGTGTTCAGTGCATCAAGGTGCTGGGTGGTTCCAAGCGTAAATACGCATCCGTCGGCGACGTCATTGTCGTGTCGGTCAAGGAAGCCATCCCACGCGGCCGCGTAAAGAAGGGCGACGTGCGCAAGGCCGTCGTCGTGCGCACCGCCAAGGAAGTGCGCCGCGACGATGGCACCGCCATCCGTTTCGACCGCAACGCCGCCGTCATCCTGAACAACGCCAACGAGCCTGTCGGTACACGTATCTTCGGCCCCGTTGTTCGCGAACTGCGCGCCAAGAACTTCATGAAGATTATCTCGCTTGCTCCGGAGGTGCTCTGATGGCTGCGAAACTGAAAAAAGGCGACAAGGTCGTCATGCTGGCCGGCAAGGACAAGGGCAAGGAGGGCACGATTTCCTCGATTGACCCGAAATCGAACAAGGCCGTGATCGATGGTATCAACATCGCCATCCGCGCCACCCGCCAGACCCAGGACAGCCAGGGCCTGCGGCCCGACATGGTCGTCATGCTGCCCAACGAGGGGCGCATCCCGATCGACGCCAAGGTGCCGCTCGCGGAGTACGACGCGGCCGTGCGCGCCGAGGAACCGGGCGAGCGCGCGGCGCACCTCAAGCAGCACGCCGTGGCCGTGCGCGGCTTCGTCCGGCAGCTGAAGAGCAAGCAGTACGCGCAGGCACTCGAGGGACGCGTGGACTTCACCGTGCTGTTCGTGCCGGCCGAGCCCATGCTCGGCGCGGCCTTCGAGGGTGACCCGACGCTGCTCGAGGACGCCCTGGAGAGCGGGATCCTGCTGGCCACGCCGGTCACGCTCATGGCGCTGCTGCGCACGGTGGCGCTCTACTGGGGGCAGGTGAAGCTGGCCGAGAACGCCGAGCGTCTCGGCGCCGCGGCGGAGGAATACAGCAAGCGGGTGCGCAAG
>CAZRUV010000021.1:0-38590 GCA_964603315.1 uncultured Rhodobacterales bacterium | reverse complement strand
ACCAAGACGGCCAATATCACAAGCCTTACGCCCGGGTCCGACATCACCTATTCGCTGCGTGTGGCGAACACGGGCAACGTGACGCTCGATGTGACGGGCATCACCGACACGATGAACCGGATCAACACTGGCGCGCCGACCTTCCTGACGACGCCTTTCGGCTTTGTCACGGGCGACACCGACAATGACAACCTGCTCGATGTGGATGAGGTCTGGGAATACAGCGCGACCTATCGCATCACGCAATCCGACCTGAACGCGGGCGGCGTGCAGAACAGCGTCGAGGTCACGGCAGAGGGTCCTACCGGCACCGGTACAGTCAGCGATACATCCGATGACGGGGATGACGGAGACGGCAACACCACGGACGATCCCACAACGGTCGAGATCACGCTGGACCCGCGCCTTGATGTGACAAAAACCGTACTGACCACCGGCACTCAGGCCGGTGACACGGTGGTGTTCGAGATCACTGCGGCCAATATCGGCAATGTCGACATCAGCGGCCTCGGCATCACCGACACCTTGAGCCGCGCGGACGGCACATCGCTTGGCCCGCAGACGGCGGTTCCCGTCGGGGCAATCCCGGACCCGCTTGCGCCGGGTGCAACAGCGGTCTGGCAGGTGTCCTATAACCTGACCACCGAAGACGTGGATGCAGGGGGGCTGTCCAACGCTGTCGTGGTGACAGGCACGGGCCCCGGGCCGGGGCTGGTGCCGGTGACGGACACCGGCGACGATGGTGACGACACCGACGGCAACACATCCGATGACCCCACAGTGCTGACGATCACGCCGCAGCCCGAACTGGTTGTGACCAAGACATCCACGAACCAGACCACAAGCCCCACAGCGCCGGGCGAGACGGTCACCTTCGATATCCTGATCGAGAACCTGGGCAATGTGACGCTGCGCGACCTTGTCTTCACCGATACGCTGACGCGGCTGGACGGTACCGTATTGTCGCCCAACGATCCGACACCGGCAGGACTGTCCGAGCTTGGCGCGGGGCAGAGCACGACGGTGAC
The DNA here is from genome assembly GCA_964603315.1 of uncultured Rhodobacterales bacterium. Lineage (GTDB taxonomy): Bacteria > Pseudomonadota > Alphaproteobacteria > Rhodobacterales > Rhodobacteraceae > Tateyamaria. Next base: position 37,562 of record CAZRUV010000021.1, on the reverse strand, counting down.
CGTCGCCTACACGCTGACGCAAGAGGACTTTGACGCAGGCGGTGTGCAGAACGTGTTCGAAGCAACCGGCACTGACCCCCTGGGTCTGCCCATCACCGATGTGTCCGACGACGGCGATGACGCGGACGGCAACACGTTGAACGACCCGACGCTGGTGCCGATCACGGCCATCAGCACTGTTGATCTGACCAAGACGGCAAGCGTGCCCACACGCATCCTCGGCACCGTGTTCGAGGTGATCTTTACGCTCGAGGTGGTCAATACCGGCAATGTCACGCAGGCCGATCTTGTGTTGGAGGATGATCTGACGGTTTTCGTGGCACCGGCTACGCTGACAGATGTGGCGGCACCAGTCGCCTCGGGCTTTGCCACAGGTGGGGCCAACGGCGGCTTTGACGGGCAGGCGGTGACAAACACGCTTGCGGCGGGCACGTCGCTGGCACCGGGTGCCACGGGCACGGTGTCCATTGCGGTGCAGTATGACACGGCGGCGGGATCACCCGCCGGCACGAATACGGCTGCATTGACATCGGACCGGATCGCCACCGCGGTGACAGCTTCAACCACCGTCGCCACGTCCGAGCCGACATCGGACCTCGTCGCGGGCAAGCGGCTGATCAGCAGCGGCATCGTGCAGCGCGGGTCGGTCGTGACGTTTGAACTGACCTTTGAAAACCAGAACACTACGGCAGAAAGCGGCCTGACCTTTGTCGACCAGCTGCCGCCGGGGCTGGTCTATGTGCCTGACTCTGCGACGTTCAACGGCTCGGCCACACCCGCACCGCAGTTGATGGGCCGTGCCGTGACCTGGCCGAACCAGACGCTGGCTGCGGGTGAGTTGGTCACCATTCAGTTGAGTGCGCGTTTGACGGGTGGTGCGGGTGAATACACCAACAGTGCCTATGTGATCGGGCCGGACGGCAGCCGCGTGTCGAACACGGCGACGGCCGTGTTGCGCGTCAGCCCGGAGGCGGTGTTCGACTGCGGCGACATCATCGGCAAGGTGTTCGACGATCTGAACGGTGACGGGTATCAGGACCCGCCGCAGACCCTTGTGCGCGAGGGCAACACGGCGGCTGTGCGCCGCCTGCTCGACACCTGGACACCGGAACAGATCCAGTTGGACGGCGGTGAACCCGGCTTGCCGGGGGTCAAGCTGGTCACGCCACGCGGCGACATCATCACGACGGACAAGTACGGACGCTTCCATGTGCCGTGTGCGTTGTTGCCGGATCAACGGATCGGCTCGAACTTCCTTCTGAAACTTGACGACCGCACGCTGCCGTCAGGCTACCGCGTCACCACGGAGAACCCGCGCGTCATGCGCGTGACAGCCGGTAAGCTGGTCGAGATGAACTTTGGCGCGCGGCTGGGCAATCTGGTCGAGATCGACCTGACCGCTGCAGCCTTTGCCGGGGACGCCCCCAGTGCGGCGCTGGTGCAGGGCCTGTCGGGGCTGGTGTCGCAAATTCAGGATGAACCTTCGGCCATCCTGTTGCGCTACTACCGCGCCGGTGAATCCGTGGCCACGGCCCGCGCCCGCGTGCGCGCCACCGAAGCGGCATTGCGCAAGGCCTGGAAGGGCAGGGGCACCTACCGGCTGGATATCGACCGGTCGATCAGGCGGCTGCAGTGAGGGTCATGAGTATGAAACGTATCTTCGCAACCTCCGCTTTTCTCCTCGGCTCGACAGCCCTGCCGGCGCTGGCGCAGGATGGCTTTGTCATCACGCTGAACGGTGACAGGGTCGAGGGCAATGACCCGGCCTTGGAACGTCAGATCAAACGCGTTGATGAAGTGCTGGAGCGGGCCGATGTCCGGGTCCAGTATGATGGGCTGGACGTGACGCCTCGGCTTGATCTGGAGATCGAAGGGGATGACGCGGGCCGGAGCGCCGGCGAGACGGTGACGTTGCAATCGGCGCTGAACTATCCGGGTTTCGTGACCCGTGGCGAAGTGCTCATCCTCGACCTGAACGCGCGGGGCGGCCCCAAGACCCTGGGTCGCTACGAGATTGCGCCCAATGGTCAGGTCAGTGTGCAGGTACCCGAGGGCGACAACATCGTGGCGGTGCACCGCGTCTACGATGCCCGTGGCCGGTACGACGAAACCGCGCCCCTGCCCATCAGCCGCGGCGATGACCGGGATCTTGTTGACGGGGTGGAGGACGGCAATGACGCCACCGCGCGCCGACGCATTCCGGTACATGGCGGTGCCGTCACTGTGTCGGGCAGCAGCGTCGCAAGCGGTGCGCGCGTCACCACCTTGGGCGAGGTCATCACGCCAAGCCCATCGGGGGAATTTGTCATCCAGCGCATCCTGCCGCCCGGCAGTCATGCTGTCGGGGTTGAGGTGCGCGGACCGGGTGCCGCACCCGTCGACGTCGTGCGCGAAATCGAGGTGCCGAAGTCTGACAGCTTCTATGCGCTGCAACTGGATCTGACGCTGGGCTATAGCGATAGCGATCTGGATGGGCGCGACTATTACCAGCAGGGCCGCGTCGCCGGATACTTCAAGGGGCGTTTTGCCAACGGAGTGGAACTGACCGCGCAGATCGACACGGGCGAGGGGGATCTGGACGAGATCTTTTCGGAGCTCGGCGAGCGCGATCCCCGGTCGACCTTCCTGCGGCTGGACCCCGATGACCTTTACCCGACCTATGGCGACGACAGCACGCTGGTCGACGATACACCCACATCGGGCAAGTTTTACCTGCGGGTTGAGCGCGACAACAACTACGCGATCTGGGGCGATTGGCGCGCAAATATTGCCAACACCACGTACCTGCGCAACGACCGGACGCTGTACGGTGCCCGGGGCCATCTTGAATCGCAGGATTTCACCTCGCAAGGCGAGCCGCGCTGGCAACTGGATGCTTATGCCGCACAGCAGGACACTCTGACCCAACGCGACGTGTTCCGCGGCACGGGCGGATCGGTGTATTTCCTCAGCCGGCAGGACCTGACCATCGGCTCCGAGACCCTGCTGGTGCAGGTGCGCGATGCAACGACCGGCCGGGTGATTTCGACGCAATCCCTCGTGGCCGGGCGCGACTACACGATCAACCACATTCAGGGCATCATCACGCTCGAAGAGCCGTTGCAGTCCGGCACCGGATCAAACGGCCTCGTCGTCACGGACGTGGGTGGTGCTGCGGATGTAAACCTTGTCGTGCAATACGAATTCACGCCGGATGCTGGCGATATTGACGCCTTTTCCTACGGCGTCCGGGGAGAGGTCTGGGCAACAGATCGCTTGCGTTTCGGCGCGACAGTGCAAAGCGAACAGACCCCGACGGGCACGCAGGAGTCTTTTGGTGTCGATCTGCGCTATCAGTTGAACGAAGACACATATGTGCAGGCGGAATACGCTGAATCGGACGGGCCCGGTTTCAGTTCGGATATATCGACAGATGGTGGTCTGGTCTTTGACGAAGCCGCGGCGGTCGCGGGCAACGGTGAAGCGTTCCGCATCGAAGGCCGCGCCGCACTGGTCGATCTGGGCATCGAAGCCGAAGGCGCGATCAGCGCCTATTTCGAAGAGCGCTCGGCCGGGTTTACAACGCTCGACTATTCGACGGCCGCCGATGAGACGCTTTGGGGTGTTGCGCTTGATGTGGCGGTGACCGATCGTCTCGATTTTGCGCTCTATTTCGACAGCTTCGAGCAAGATGGCGGCAAGATCGACCGCGAGGGTGGCATAGAAGCCAACTACGCGCTCTCAGAGCAAACGACATTGAGCTTTGGTCTCGAAAACCTTGAACGCGAGGGAGTGTCGGGGTCAGGCGACGGATCGCGCACAGATGCGGTTGTGCGCCTGAGTTTTGAACCTTCGGAAACGCTCAGCTGGTACGTTTATCTGCAGGAGACGCTTGAGCGGTCCGGCACGCTCGAGGACAACGACCGCGCTGGCTTGGGCGGTCGTGTGACCTGGGCCGAAAACTGGGAACTGGAAGGCGAGATTTCGGACGGTGACGGCGGCACGGGCGGACGCTTGTTGATCCGCAACGATCGCGGTGATGCGGGTACCACTTATTTCGGCTATGAACTGGACCCGAGCCGCGAAATCTCGGGCCTGTCGCGTGCCGAGACAGGGCGTTCCAAAGGCAGGTTCATCGCCGGTGGCGAGCGCAAGGTGAGCGGAACGGTCACGATGTTTGGCGAAAACGCCTATGACCGCTTCGGCCGATACCAGAGCCTGACGTCATCCTACGGTATCACGTACGAGCCCACCGAGCGGCTGTCCTTTGTGTCATCCTTTGAAACGGGGCAGGTGCGCGATGAGGTGAACGGCAATTTTGACCGGTATGCCCTGTCGCTCGGCATGCAGTATCAATCGGAACTTTGGGAGGGCAAAGCCCGCCTCGAATACCGCAAGGAGGATGGCAGCGGCGCGTCATCGAACCGCGACAGTGACACATGGCTGTTCACGGGCTCGGGCAGCTACAAGATCGACGAAAGCCAGCGGCTGGTCTTTTATGCCAAGGTATCCGACACCGATGGCAATGGCGGGATCGCGCCGGATGCCAACTTTACCGATCTGTCCCTTGGCTATGCCTATCGCCCCATTCACGACGAACGGTTGAACCTGTTGTTCCGTTACCGCTATCTGGATGACGAGTTCGGGCAACGCGTGCGCGACAGCGATGATCCCGGCCCGGTGCAACGCAGCCATGTCTTCAGCCTCGACGCCGAATATGACCTGACCAAGCAGTGGTCTATCGGTGGCAAGCTGGGCGCGCGCTTCAGCGAAAGCGCGGCCACGAGCGGAGATGCCTATACTTCCAACGATGCGGTTCTGGGGATTGTGAATGCCCGGTGGCACATGCTGGACAAATGGGATGCCCTGATCGAATTGCGCGCGCTCGACCTGCGTGACGTTGGCACGACCGAAGTCGGCGGGCTTGCTGCGGTCTATCGTCATCTGGGCAAGAACGTGAAGCTGGGTGTGGGCTATAACTTGACCAACTTCAGCGACGATCTGACCGACCTCACCTATGACGACAAAGGTGCGTTCATCAACATCGTGGCCAAGTTTTAGGCCCGGGCCGCACGGGCAGCGGCACGCAGCGGGTTACACGCGCAAGATCAGGTCGCGGCGAAGATGTTGGCCGCTCCACGGGAGTTGTTTCTGCTGGCCGTGTCCGACCCGTTCACGTCCCGGATAAAGCAAGGCTGACGCCATGGCGTCGACAACCTTCATCTGAACTGGATCGCAGTCGCGCTGCTTGCTAACGATTGCCATGTTGAACAGAGCGAGGTCGCAACGGTTCTCTGCCATTTCAAGCCGAACGCGTATCGCCCAGACCTGTTTCGGTTTCAGCGGTCGTTTTTGACCGACAATAGGTCCCTCATTCCAGGCGGGGCGAATTACACGAATTCCGGGTAGGTTTGAAGTTGGTACCGTGGCTTGTTCTCCGACCCGCCATTTCCTCCCAAAATCACAACACAGCATTGACAGTTTTTCGGTGTCACAGATCTGCTTGCGGCAATTGGGGGCCAGGCTCTCTCTGGCGCATCCAAAGCATGCATTGCGCTGCGCACTCGACCGGATCGATCACCTTCACGGATAGCTTTTTCCGGACTGTGTCGAGAACTTCGATCATGCCCGCACAGCCAAGGATGATTGCAGACACATTATCGTCGCGCTCGGCACGGAAGGCTTCTTCCGCGACGATCGGCCCAGCACGACGGGTGTTTGTTTCAAGATCCAGAACCGGGACTTCGGAGGCACGGACGCTCGACATCATATGCTCCAAGCCCTGTTGTTCGATATTGTGCTGAATGATTGGCGTTGAGACCGAAAGCGTCGTTACGACGCTGAACCGCCAGTTTCTCATGGCGGCGTAGTGGTAAGACGCCTGACCAATGCCGATGACAGGGCAATCTGCGCTCGCAGCTGCTTCTTCCAGTGCAGTATCATCAAAGCAACCGATAATGATCCCTTCAGCGCCTTGCGCAGACGCGCGACTGACCAGCCTGAGCAGAGGCATCCGCGCAGCCTCACCATCCGCAACACCTTGAATGGCCGGCGGTCCTTCTGCTGAGGTCCATCCTTCGAATTCCAACTCGGGACAAGCTCGGCGGGCTTGCGCCAACATCGCCTTGGTCATTGATGCCGTACTATTGGGATTGATGATGACCACCACCATCAGATCATCCCCTTGCCGGCATCGGACCCTTGCTGGGCGCGGCGCCGGTTCATCAGCCAGACGACAAGCAGGAAGGCCCCGATCACAAGAAGCGAGAACACGGTCGTCAGTGTGCCCAAGGCGAACAGCACCGGCGTGGTCACGTTTGTCGTCATGCCAAAGATTTCAAGCGGCAATGTATTGTAACTGCCTGCCGTCAAAAGGGTTCGAGCAAATTCGTCGTAGCTGAGTGTGAAGCCGAAGAGAGCGACGCCGATCAGCGATGGCGCGATTATGGGCAGCACCACGTGACGGATAACCTGCCACGGGCTTGCGCCCAGATCGCGGGCGGCTTCCTCGTAAGAGCGGTCAAAGCGATTGAACACGGCGAACATGATCAAAAGGCCAAAAGGGAGCGTCCAGGTCAGCTGTGCGCCAAAGCCTGAGCTGGACCAATGCACCGGCAATCCGGATTGTGACCAGATAAGACCAACGCCCAGAGAGATCAGGATCGACGGGATCACCAGTGATGTGATGATCAAATAGAACAACACCGTTGAGCCTGCGAAGCGTTTCCGAAACGCCAGTCCGCCCATGACTGACACCACGACAGTCGTGACCATCACCATCAGGCCCAGCACGAGCGAGCGGCTGAAGGATCCCCAGATATCACCGACGGCTTGCTGTTTGAAAAGGTCCTGGAACCAATACAGCGACACACCTCGCATCGGGAAAGTCAGGCCACCACCGGGACCTTGGAAGGACAGGATACCGATGGTGATCGTCGGCCCGTACAGGAAAACAAGAAACAGTACGAAAAAGGCGCTGAGGAAGTAGAAAGACTTGGGGCGCGGCTCCATCATCAAAGCTCCTTGCGGATATCGACGAAGCGCAGAAGCGTGCCGATCAGGATGAGGACCGTGACAAGCAATACCATGGCTGTCGCGGAAGCAGATGGATATTGCAGCAGCGCGATGTCGTTCTGGATGAGGCGGCCCATGTTGGCGGATTGGCTGCCCGACATGAACCGCACCGTGATGAAATCGCCCATGACGAGCGCGACAACGAAGATCGTACCGATCATGATACCGGGTTTGGTCAATGGAATGATGACGTGCCAAAGCGTCTGTCGGCCCGTCGCCCCTGCATCCGCTGCCGCTTCGATCAGGGATTTGTCGATCCGCATCATGGTGTTGAAGATCGGAACCACCATGAACAGCGTGTAGAGATGCACGAAGGCAAGGATGACGCTAAAATCGCTGAACAGCAGCCATTCGACCGGCTCATCAATCGCGCCCATTGAAATCAGGGTCGAATTGGCGATCCCGTTGCGTCCCAAAAACGGGATCCAAGAGATCATCCGAATGATGTTGGAGGTAAGAAACGGGATCGTACACAGCAGAAACAACGCGATTTGCCATGTCAGGCTTCGAATGTGGAAGGCAAGGTAGTAGGCAACCGTAAAGCCAATCAGCAATGTGAATACCCAGGTAATCACTGCGTATTTGAGCGTGTTCAAGAAGACGCGATAAGTTACGTCTGACGTCAGCAGGAACGCATAATTGTCGAACTGGAACGCGGGATAGATCGACCACTCCGTCGCGCCCCAAAAGCTGACGACGACGATCATCGCAATCGGAGCGACCAGAAACACCGTCAGCACAAGCGAGAGGGGCGACGCTAAAAGCCACCCTATGACTGAATTGTTCCGCACGCCTGCCTCGAATGTTCTTGAATTAAGGAAAGGGAGGGTACCGGAGGGCGCAAGCCCTCCGGCTTGCTTCGCTTAGGCTGCGATGAACTCGTTCCACTTGCGGACCATGTACTGGTTCTCGTCCATGACGGAGTTCCAGGCCACGACGGAGCCCATGCGTTCCAGGAAGGAGCCGCCATCGCGAACTTCGCCCGGACCGGCCAGTTTCGCGCCTGTTGGGGACACAATGTCGCCTTGGGACTCTTTGCCCTCGTACCAGTACCCCCATTCGTCTTCAGACATGAATTCCTTGGAGGTGCTGGGCACTGCCGAGTAGTAGCCCTGACGCATCAGGTATCCGCCAACCCAACCCGATAGGTACCAGTTGATGTATTCGTAGGCCGCATCGAGCTCCATGCCCGACAGGGAAGCCGATAGGCCCAGCCCGCCACCCCAAGAGCGGTAGCCCTCTTCCAGCGGCTGATAGACACACGGAATGCCTTGCGAACGTACGGCAGTGATTGCGGGCGACCACATGGACTGGATCACAACTTCGCCCGATGCCATCAGGTTCACGGATTCATCGAAGGTTTTCCAGAACGCGCGGAACTGACCGTTTTTCTTGGCTTCGGTGAAGATACCAAGGGTCAGGTCGATCTCTTCCCTGGTCATGTTTCCTTTGTCCGGATAGGTGTATTCGCCCATCGACTCGACAACCAAGGACATGTCCATGATTCCGATAGACGAGATATCAAGGATCGAGGCTTTGCCTTTGAATTCAGGGTTCAAAAGCTCGCGCCAGTTGTTGATGGGGCGACCGATCAGATCAGGTCGGATGCCCAATGTGTCCGCGTTATAGATCGTCGGGATCAGGGTCATCCAACCGGATTCTTCCTGAACAAATTCCGTGCCGTTGACACCGGTGGTAAACCCAACGGTGTGCGGCGCGGTCCCTTGGGCGATTGTGCTTTCAGGGGTCAGAAGACCACTGCGGAAGGTTCCCGCGATGTTGTCGTACTGAGCGATCTTGGAGGTATCCATCGCCTGTAGGTTGCCAGCGGCCCAGACCTTCTTGCAGATGAAGTACTCGATGTCAGCGATGTCAAAACTGTTGGGCTGTGTTGCCGCGCGCTGGGTCACGCTGTCGGTGTCCAGCGCTGTCATTTCCAGCGTAAAGCCCAAATCTTCTTTGACTTTCAGGGCAACGTCATTCAGGTTCGAAACCCCGGTACCGAATTGGCGCAAGGTGATGTTTTTCGTCTCTTGTCCCCACACCATCGGAGCCGGAAGAGCGGCGGCCGCCACCGCCGCGCCACCCGACTTAAGAAGCGAGCGACGCGAATAGCGTACTTTTGAGATTGTCGTCATGGTTCGTCCTCTCTGTTGAACAGTTCCTTATCCAGCCAGGGCGTGTGCCGCCGTGGCGTCCCAGTCGAGGCCGATCGCCTCGCCCAACTCCTTCGGGTTGCCGAAGAAATCCTTGTCAGACAGCAGTGCGGTGACTTCCTGTTCGCCAGGAACAGATGCGGTCAGTGCAACATGTGTGCCTTGATATTCGATGTTCGTGATCGTGCCCGGCAGCTTTGCCGTTCTGTCTGTGGTCACTTTCAACGCGTCAGACCGGACCGCGACCAACCCTTCCGGCATCGACACCACGTTGTGCGACCCCAAGAAACGCGCCACGAAAGGTGTTTTGGGAGAGTCAAAGACTGATCGCGTCTTGCCCGCTTGCTCGATTTTCGCGTCGTTCATCACGACGATCTCATCGGCAAGTGCCAAGGCCTCATCCTGACCATGGGTGACATGGACGAAGGTAATGCCCAGCTCGCGTTGTAGCTTTTTCAGCTCAGCCCGCATGCGAATCCGCAAGAATGGGTCTAGCGCCGACAGTGGCTCATCCAGCAACAAGACGTCGGGTTTGGTGATCAATGCCCGCGCCAGAGCGGCGCGTTGTTGTTGCCCCCCGGAAAGTTGCGCAGGAAAGCGATCCGTCATGGCTGTCATGTCCACGAGCTCCAAAAGCTCTTTGGCGCGGGCATGACGCGTGCCCTTGTCGACGCCTTTCATGGCGAGGCTGAAAGCTACATTGTCGCGTACACTTAGGTGCGGGAACAAAGCATAGTTCTGAAACATCATCGCCGTGCCGCGTTTGGCTGGCGGCAAGGCGGAAATGTCTCGACCCCCAAGGGTGATTGACCCATCAGATACAGTTTCATGTCCGGCAATCATTCGTAGCGTGGACGACTTTCCGCACCCAGATGGACCCAAAAGGCATGCGTATGTGCCCGCACTGAAGTGGTAGCTGATTGAGTCCACCGCGACCGTAGCGCCATAGCGTTTCGTCAGGCTGATCAGCTCGAGATCGATCTTTTGGCTCATGTCACCTCCAAGACGTTGCAACAACGCTGCCTCAAACCTCCAGATGCGACCAAATTGAATTCAACAACTGCGATTCAAAGAACTGACGGTTGCATAGTCTGCAGCATTGGCAGGTGCGTTTGTGTAAAAAAGAGGCATAAATTGTATACAATCTGTCAGGGGATTGCTTGAGCCATTGTGTCATTCCTGCGCAGTTCGCAAGTTGAGGTCAGAGGGAACATCATGTCAGACATCACCAAAACAAAGAGCGTCACTGCTGAAGAGATCACGACACAGCTGACAGATGCTGTTCATGAGCATCGCCTCCAGCCCGGGGCGAAGCTGCGCGAAGATGAGGTGAGCGATGTCTTTGGCGTCAGCCGTACCATCGTCAGGCAGGCTTTGCGCGCTTTGGCGTTTGAAGGCCTGCTGACAATCGAAAAGAACCGCGGGGCGTTTGTCTCAAAGCCGTCGCTGAGAGAAGCCCATGAAGTCTTTCAGGCCCGCGCGCTTTTGGAACCCAGCACGGCACGGGCCGCCGCTGAACGCACAACACCGGATGACATTGCGCTGCTCGAGAAGCACATCAAGGAGGAGCACGAAGCGCTTGATCGGGACCAACCCGGTCTTGCTCTCAAGTTATCGGGGGACTTTCATCTGGAAATCGCCCGAATAGCGGATCAACAAACAATTGAGCAGTTCCTGAAACAGCTGGTGTCCCGCTCTTCGCTTGTCATCGCCCTCTACTGGAGGCGGCGTAATGCTCTGTGCGAAAGCAACGCCCACCATGCTCTTGTCGATGCCTTGCGAAATCGTGATGGAACCGCTGCCGAAGATCTTATGAAAGGCCACCTTTTGGACATTTATTCCCAGCTTGATTTACGCGAATACGATGGGGGTTCAACGTCCTTGAAACAGGCATTGCGGAAGTGAAAAATTGCCGAAACGCGGTCAGCTCGTCGGCTTGAACGAGACGTCGCAGCGAATGTCCGGACTGCGGGCCGCGGCCGCAGCATTTACAGATTTCGGTCAATGGCATGTGTAGGTTGTGACGTTGTCGCGTGCGTTGCATCTTCTGGCATCCAAAAGGATCTCGTTGAGTATTGCCGAGCCGTATCCGAACGGACGGGGTGAGCAGATCAGCCGGTAGGTGTCCATGGGGTGTGTATTCGCACACTCCCACGTGGATGGACTGGCAACGACCGCAAAAACTGAGAGATATAGCGATGAAGGAGCGCTTCAGACGCGTACTTTTGGCATGCCCATCACCAGCTGTTCAGAAAGAGGCGCGATCAGAGAACGACTGCGACTTGCAATGACCGGTTTGGGAGCCAGCTTTGCGTGTGCGGACGCACGCTGTGCCAAGTTATTGCCCGGTTGAACTTGACCCTTCCAATGCTGTGAAATAGTAGTCGCTACGCGCAGCGCGGGCGTTGTGTAGTGGTAAGACCTTAGCCTTCCAAGCTAATGACGCGGGTTCGATTCCCGCCGCCCGCTCCACCTCCCAGTTCCGATGATACACAGCGTGACTTGACCATCCCTGCGCGATCAGGGCATCTGCATGCCAGTCTCAAAACGCCAGGAGTGCGCATGGCAGATCAGAACGCATCCGCCCCCCCGCCCAACGCGGGTCAGGATGAGCGCGAAAAGTCGAAGAAAATCGGCTCGTTGCGGGCGTTGTTGCCGTTTCTTTTGCCTTACAAGCTGCTGATGGCTGCCGCTTTGGCAGCGCTCGTCGGGACGGCGATCATTTCCCTGACCCTGCCATTGGCCGTACGTCGCGTCGTTGATAATTTCGAGGCCGCGGAAGTCGCAATTCTGGATCAGTATTTTCTGGCGGCGATTGCCATTGCGGGCCTGCTCGCCGTGGGAACCGGGCTGCGTTACGCACTGGTGACGCGGCTGGGCGAGCGGGTCGTGGCCGACATTCGCAAGGCTGTCTTTTCCCGGGTGATCGGCCTCTCGCCGGGGTTTTACGAAAACGTCCTCACGGGCGAAGTGTTGAGCCGGATCACGACCGACACGACCCTGATCCTGAGTGTCGTCGGGTCTTCCATCTCGATCGCGCTGCGCAATGTGCTGATATTCTCGGGCGGTCTGGTGCTGATGATGCTCACCTCTGCCAAGCTGACGGGGCTGGTGTTGCTGATCGTGCCCGCCGTTGTGGTGCCCATCCTGGTGCTGGGCAGGCGATTGCGGGTTCTCAGCCGGGAGAACCAGGACTGGATTGCCGCCTCGTCGGGGCGGGCTTCGGAACAGTTGAGCGCGGTGCAGACCGTGCAGGCCTTTACCCACGAGCAGGCCAGCCGGGCGATGTTCTCGGACGTGACGGAGGCGAGCTATCGTTCGGCCAAGCGGCGCATCTCCACGCGCGCGGCCTTGACGGTCATCGTGATTTTCCTCGTATTTGCGGGCATTGTCGGTGTCCTCTGGATCGGTGCGAATGACGTGCGCGCGGGTGCGCTTACGGTCGGCACGCTGATCCAGTTTGTCATCTATGCCATCATGGTGGCGGGCGCTGTCGCCGCGCTGTCCGAGATTATCGGCGAGTTGCAGCGCGCTGCCGGAGCGACCGAACGCCTTGTCGAACTGATGCAGGCCGAGGATGCGGTGCGCGACATTGCGCAACCGGTTGCGCTGAGCGGGCCGGTCGCGGGGCGCATCGCCTTTGAGAATGTGCATTTCGCCTATCCCTCGCGTCCGGGACAGCCTGCGCTGGATGGCGTGCAACTGGATATCGCCGCCGGTGAGACGGTGGCGTTTGTGGGCCCTTCGGGGGCGGGCAAGACAACCATCCTGCAATTGCTGCTGCGGTTCTATGATCCGCAATCGGGCCGTATCACGCTGGACGATGTAGACGTGGCCCAGATGTCGCGCGAGACGTTCCGGCAGCACATCGCGCTGGTGCCGCAGGATCCGGTCATTTTTGCCGCGTCGGCGGCCGAAAACATCGCCTTTGGTCGACCGGGAGCAAGCGCCACCGAGATTGAGGCTGCCGCGCGGGCGGCGGCGGCCCACGACTTCATCACCAAACTGCCGCAGGGCTATGACAGCCCTCTGGGCGAACGTGGCGTGATGCTGTCAGGCGGTCAGAAACAGCGTATAGCGATCGCCCGCGCCATCCTGCGTGATGCGCCTGTTCTGTTGCTGGACGAGGCCACCAGCGCCCTCGACGCAGAAAGTGAGCGCGCGGTGCAGGAGGCAGTGGACGCCATGGCCCGCGACCGCACGACCCTGATCGTCGCGCACAGACTGGCCACGGTGAAAAAGGCCGACCGCATCATCGTGCTGGACCAGGGCCGCGTGGTCGCGCAAGGCCCGCATGATCAGCTTGTGGCCGAAGACGGCCTTTACGCGCGGCTCGCCCGGTTGCAGTTCACCGACGGCATGGCAGCGGAATAGACCGGGAACAAGCGCACCAGTGACCCAAGGTCACGTGTTTTTACGCCGCGTCGGGGCCGTTTGGCGCCACAAGCCAACGCTTGATCCCAACTGCAGAACACCGCATCTTTCGCGGCGAGGAACAGTTGCGCCCAGCCAAAGAACCAAGACCGGCGCGACACGAGGGAGGGACCATCATGCCAATCACCGGGATCGCGGACAAGATCGCCATTGAAAACGAGATGCCCTGGGAAGACCGTGACGTTCCCACGACCCTTTACGGCATGCTGTCCGAGACGACGCAGAAATTCCCGAACCACAAGGCAATCAGCTACCAGATCTTCTCCGACCCCAAATCCAAGGCCGAGACGCTGACCTGGACCGACCTCAAGGACCGGACGACGCAATGCGCCAACATGCTGCGCAGCCTTGGCATAGGGCCAAATGACGTTGTGGCCTATGTGCTGCCAAACGCGACCGAAACCGTGATCACCCTGCTGGGCGGCGCTGTGGCCGGGATTGCAAACCCGATCAACCCGCTTCTGGAAGCGGAGCAGATTGGCGCGATCCTGCGCGAGACGGGCGCCAAAGTCGTTGTGACCCTGCGCGCCTTCCCGAAAACGGATGTGGCGCAAAAGACCTCCGAAGCGGTGGCGATGGCGCCCAATGTGAAAACCGTGCTTGAGATTGATCTCTTGACCCATGTCTCCGGCCTTAAGTCGTTTATCATCCCGCTGATCCGCCCGAAGCTGCAACAGGCGCCGGGTGTCAAGTATCTGAACTTCAACGCCGAATGCGCCAAGCACCCGACGACGCTGCAATTCGAGGACGTGCAGGAGGACCGCGTCGCCTGTTACTTCCACACCGGCGGCACGACCGGCATGCCCAAGGTCGCGCAACACCGGTATTCCGGCATGGTCTACAATGGCTGGACCGCCGCGACCCTGCTTTACACCGAACAGGACGTGATCATCTGCCCGCTGCCGCTGTTCCACGTCTTTGCCTGCCATCCGATCCTGATGGGTGCGCTGGCCTCCGGCGCGCATGTGGTCTTCCCGACGCCACAAGGGTATCGGGGCGAAGGTGTCATGGACAATTTCTGGAAGCTGGTCGAGCGCTGGAAAGTGACATTCATCATCACGGTGCCCACCGCGATTTCGGCCAAGATGCAGCGCGCCATTGATGCGGATGTGAGCAGTGTGAAGACCGCCTTTTCCGGGTCGGCCCCGCTGCCGCAGGAACTGTTCAAGCGCTTCGAAAAGGCGACCGGCGTGACGCTCGTTGAAGGTTACGGAATGACCGAGGCCACCTGCCTGGTCAGTTGTAACCCCACCCACGGCGAAAAGAAAATCGGGTCGGTCGGGATCGCGTTCCCCTATACGGACGTCAAGATCATGAACGACACGCCCGACGGGCCGGTTGAGGCCGACGTGGACGTGGTCGGCGAGATCTGTGTGAGCAATCCGGGCGTGTGGCCGGGCAACACCTACACCGAAGTCGACAAGAACAAGGACCTCTACCACCTCGAAAAATACCTGCGCACCGGCGATCTGGGTCGCTATGATGCGGACGGGTATCTGTGGATCACGGGCCGGGCCAAGGACCTGATCATTCGGGGCGGCCACAACATTGATCCCGCCGAGATCGAAGAGGCGCTGCTGGGTCACGAGGCGGTCGCCTTTGCCGGTGCGATCGGTCAGCCGGACAAACATGCGGGCGAGGTGCCGTGCGCCTACGTGGAGCTTGTTGACGGCGCATCCGTCACACCGGACGAACTGATGGCCTTTTGCGAGGAGCACGTGCACGAACGCGCGGCACATCCCAAGCACATGACCATCATGGACGAACTGCCCAAGACGGCTGTGGGCAAGGTGTTCAAGCCGGACCTGCGCAAAGAGGCGATAACGCGCATCTACAACGCCGCCCTGACCAAGGCCGATCTGCCCGCGCGCGTCGTCGCCGTGATCGATGACAAGAAACGCGGGCTGGTGGCGCAGGTTGCGCCAAACGGCGCAGGCGAGACGGCAATTCAGACCGTGCTGGGCGATTTCATCCGTCCGTGGGACATGGCCGACGCGGCCGTGGCAGCCGAATAGGAGCCCGATGACAGGATCGTGACTGCGGCCAACGCCTGGCCAAGCTAGGCTGCCCCAAACATCCCGTTTGGAGCCGGTCTCATGCCAAAGTCAAAGAAACGCACCCGTGCCACAGCGGCGTCGAAACCTGCCGCCCAACCCGCGTTGTCCAGACGGACGTTGCTGGGGGGCGGGGCTGCAGCCACGACCCTCGTTCTGGGCGGCGCCATCTGGGGCGTGTCGTCCTTTCGCAGTTATGCCGCAGAGCATGACCTGACCCGCGTGGGGCAGGGGGCGCTCGCCATCGTTCAAGTGCATGATCCGCAATGTGCGTCCTGCATAGCGTTGCAGAAACAGACGCGCCGTGCCCTCAGGGACTTTGACGATTGCGGGCTGAGATACCTCATCGCGGATATCAAGACGCCCGAGGGTGCCGCCTTTGCCCGGAAATACAATGTGCCGAATGTGACGTTGCTGTTGTTCGATGGTGCGGGCGGCCTTCGGCGGACCGTGCAAGGCTTGCACCAAAGCTCGCAGCTGGCCGAGATGTTTGCCGCGCACAAGGCAGCGCTGGCCTGAGGCACGCCACAACATCGTCCGAGACGAGAATTCTACGGCAAAAGCAGCCGTTTCGCCGATTTATCACCCTTTCGGGTGATGGATCGCTTCGGCGACCAGACCTACCCCTGAACCATGCCCGAAAGGTGCATTCGACCGTCGCCGCGCGCGCGAACGTGACGCGCAGCCGGGCAAAGACATCGATATTCAGGATTGAGGAACAATTGATATGTTTAAGGAATTTGCAGCCGGGGCGATGCTTGCCCTGACAGCCTCGACGGTCACAGCGGCGACCATCGACTATACGCTCGGCGCGACTGTCCGCGTTGGCAACAACAGCACGGTCAGCGCGTCCGAAGCGACCGGCGGTTTTGTGTCGCTGCCAGACAATGCGTCCCAAACCGCCACCATCGACGACAGTGTGGATTTCGGCCCCGGTTCGGGCGCGGCCACGGCCACTTATGACATCAACCAGGAGACGGGCCGGTTCAGGTTCGGCACGACCACGAACATCACCGCCCCGTCGTCACCCGTGACATCCAGCGCGAGTGCCAATTTCGACCTGTTGCTGGCCGAAACCTTCACGATCACCGGCACCGGAAACATCACCTTCCGTCTGGCCATCGACGGGACCCTTTCGACGGCAACAACGCGAAACGACGGCGGTGAGGGTGCGCGTTTTGACACGCTGATCCGGCTTGTCGACACATCTTCCGGCTTTGACGTGCTGGGAACCGACCGCACCTTTGCGCGTGCCGGGGTCGGTGAGACGACGGCTGTGGACACCCTGCTGGAATTCACGGCGAACATAACGCAGTCGCAGGACTATCTCTTCAACCTCAGCATGAGCGCGAATGCGCGCGTCTCCGAACGTGGTTTCGGCAACAGCGGCGCCAGTCTTGCGGATTTCACGAATACCGCGTTCCTGTGGTTCGAGGCGGACGACACGCTGACGGTGACTGCCTCGGATGCCCGTTTCCTGTCTGATGCGACGGGCGGAACGGTCGCACCCGTGCCGCTGCCTGCGGGGATGTGGATGCTGGTGCTGGGGCTCGGCGGACTTCACCTTTTGAAGCGGCGCAAGGCGGCGGTCTAGGGTCCGGACCCCAGGTCTGGGATGCAGAATTCAGGTCTTGTGCGCGATCACGAGGTCCATGACATTGGTGCCCGTCGGACCTGTCTTGATCAGGGCGCCGCGGGCCTCCAGCCAAGGGTAGGCGTCCGCCGCGTCCAGCGCATCCTGCCCCGAAGCGTCCCAGGTGGTGCCGTCGACCAGCCCGCCTGCGGCATCTGTGGGCCCGTCCGTTCCGTCCGTACCGGCGACGAGCACGCGCATATTGTCCATACCGGCGATTTCGCGTGCCAGACACAGGCCTAGCGCCATGTTGCGGCCACCCTGGCCCGGGTTGTCAGGCAAATTCACGACGGGCTCACCTCCGAAGACGTACAGCCCGGGTGCCCCGTCGCGCAACATGCGCCCTATGGACGGCGCAAGCGTCGCCACGTTGTCGTACAACGCTTCGGCGTTTTCGATAACGGGCACAGGGCTGGCCGCAGCGACGGCTTCGCGCGCAATCGCGTTGCTGGCCACGATACGCGCCTCAAAGTCAAAACCGGCGTCGGACGGGGCGGCGCCTATACCTGAGCCGATGTCGTTCAGCCCGTCGCCTTCGACATCGGACAGGGCGAGCGTCGTCACACGCGCTCCGCCAAATCCGGCAAAGAGCTTGCCACCCTTGATCAGTGACACCGCGCGCCGCTGCGCGTTCATTGCACCGATTGCAGCGCCAGAGGCCAGTTGCGCCTGCGTTCTGGCTTGTAATCCATCGAGTGTCATGTCCGACGGCAGCGCCTCGCACAGGGATGAGGCACCCCCCGACACCAGCATCAGAACATGCGCGCCCGCATGGCAGGCCCCGATGGCGTCCAGCAGGGCCGCACCAGCCTGCAGCGATGCTGCATCCGGCACCGGATGGGCGGCTTCGATCACCCGCGCACGTGGCGGCGCGCCCGCACCGTGACCGTATTTGGTGACAATCAGCGCAGGGCACTCGGGCCACATCGCACAGGCCGGGCGCGCCATTGCGACCGCCGCCTTGCCAACGGCAATAATCAGATCGGGCGGTTGCACCGACCCTGTCTGCAGCGCGCGTTCCACGGCAACGTCACCGCGCGCCGCATCAACCCCCGCCTGCCAAAGTGTCAAAAGATCCGGTTTCATTGCGCCTACTGATGCTCCGTTTTCAGGGGGGGCGTTTCGTTCCCAGCCACAACACCTGCCCAAAAACGCAGGAAATTGTGAGTGTTGTCAAAAAAGACTCTAGCCCTTGATTCGCGATTCGCGTATCACTCTACGCATAAGAATGGTCAGCACGACGAACAAGTCGGCGGCGCGTGAACAGAATACGGGCGGTTGGGTAAGCTGCTCAGAGGCAAGAGTGGTGGTGTCATGAAGGCGATTGATTTCGTCGTCCGCGATAGTGCGGGCGCATTGCAACGTGGTGTGGTTCCGGCAGAGGGGAGTACCTCTGTTCCGCTGACGAGCGGTCAGGAAGTTTCCTTCAATCTGCGGCAGACGGACCTGGTGAGCCAGGAGCGTGTCGGCAATGACCTGATCCTGACGCTGACCGATGGGCGCACCATCACCCTCGAGAATTACTTTAACGATGCGGGCGAAGCGAACCGCTTGTTCGTGTCCTCGGACGGCTTTCTGCACGAAGTGGCCTTTGTCGAGACGACAGATGGTGAGCTCTTTGCCCAGTTCGGCCCGACCGAGCAGTGGGGCAAGTGGAGCGCATCTGACGATCTGTTCTACCTTGGTCACAACGAGATAGCCTATGTGGGCACCGGCGCCGACGAGGAGGTGGCGATGCTCGGGCCCGCAGTGCTGGGCGGGCTGAACCTGCTGGGTCTGGGCGCAGGTGCTGCCGCAGCGGTGGGCGTTGCGACCGTTATCGGCGATGATGACGGCGGTACAGGTGGCGGCGGCGGATCAGGCCCGGCCGCGCCAACGGTCGATGATGCCGACAGCGAAACGAGTATCGGTGGCGATGATACGTCGACCCACACGTTCACGGTGACGGGCACCGGCGAGCCCGGTGATACCGTCGAAGTGACGGCTGGCACGTCGGTTCTTGAGACAACGATCGGGGATGACGGCACGTGGAGCGTGACCTTCGAAGGCGATGATTTCCCCGATGACGGCGCATTCGACACCACCGCGGTCTTCACGCATGTCTCGACGGGCGAAACCACGGAAATGGACGGCCCCGCATTCGTGATTGATACCACCGGCCCGGATGTCGCCATCACCGCCGGTACGCAGAGCGTCGGCCACGTCGTGAACGGCGAAGAGATTGCAGGCGGTGTCACACTCGAAGGTACCGGCGAAGCTGGCGCAGTGCTCGACATCACCATCGGCGACGTCACGCGGACGGTGACGGTCAGTGACACAGGCACTTGGGTCGCCACCTGGCAGGCGGGCACGCTGGCCGAAGGGGAATATGAGGCCGGTGTGACCGTCGTGGCCACGGACAGCTTTGGCAACTCGACAACGATCACCGATACGCTCGAGGTCGACACGGTCGCGACCGTGTCCATCGACACCTCGTCTGTCGAAGGTGACGGTACGATCAATGCAGACGAGGCGAGCGATGGCGTCGTTCTGACAGGCACCGCACAACCCGGATCGACGGTTGAGGTGACCTTTGGCACCACAACGCAAACGGCGATCGCGAGTGCCAATGGGGACTGGACCGCGACGTTCCCGGCCTCGGCAATCCCGTCAGGTGAATACGCGGCGACCGTGACGGCGGTGGCCACGGATGCAAACGGGAACAGCGCGACCGCAACCGGGACCGTGCAGGTGGATACGCTGGTCAACAGCCTCGACATCACCTCGACGTCGGGCGGCACGGACGGTGTCATCAACGCCGCCGAACACTCGAGCGGGATGGTCGTCACCGGTGTGGTTGAGCCGGGCTCAAGCGTTGTCGTAACGCTGGGCGGGGCTTCCGTGAACGCCGTCGTGGCAGCGGATGGTACCTGGACGGCAAGTTTTGCCAGCGGGCAGATCCCCACGGGCACCTACAGCGCCGAGATGACGGCGATGGCCACGGATGCGGCGGGCAACACGTCCTCCGCGACCCAGACCGTCAATGTCGACACCGAAGCGAGCGTTCTGACAATCGCGGGGCCCGTTGAAACGGATGATGTTGTGAACGGAGCCGAGGCCAGCGATGGCGTGATGCTGTCTGGCAGTGCCGACCCCGGTGCTGTTGTCAGCGTCACGATGCAGGGTGTCACCACGCAGACCGTCGCCAATGCGTCCGGTGTCTGGCAGGCGTTTTTTGCCGCTAACGACATCACGCCGGGCACATATGAGGCGCAGATCACCGCAACCACCACAGACGCGGCGGGCAACACGGCCACCGCGACAGACACGGTTCAGGTCGACACGCAGGTCGACAACCTTGCGATCACGGCCAACGGCGGCGGCGGCGACAGCATAGTCTCCGGCGCAGAGCAGGCCAGCGGCGTTGTCCTGACCGGCACCACCGAGCCGGGCTCCACCGTTATGGTGACACTCGGGTCTGCAACCATGGCGGCGATTGTCGATGCGAGCGGCAACTGGACAGCCCCCTTTGCCGCATCGCAGGTTCCGGTCGGAGAGTACCTGACCAACATCACCGTGACGGCAACGGATCAGGCCGGGAACGTGGCAACGGTGTCCGACACGGTCGAAGTGGACACACTGGTCAGCCAACTCACCATTCAGGATCAGGTCACAGCCGACGACATCGTCAGTGGCGCGGAGGCGCGCGACGGCATCAGCCTTGGTGGGCAGGTCGAAGCCGGATCGAACGTGATGGTGGATTTCAACGGAACGGTTCTGGCCGCTGTTGTCGACGCGGCGGGGAACTGGTCGCTCGACATTCCGCCCTCTGCCATTCCGGCGGGCACATACGTTGCCGAAGTGGTGGTGATGGCAACAGATGCGGTGGGCAACACCGAGACCATCAATGACGTGCTGCAAATCGACACCGAGGCACCCGACGGGCCGGTCATCGCCAGCTTTACCCGCGATGGCGACGGTATTCGCGGCATCTCGACCGAACTCAGCGATGGCGATCTGGCCGTCGCACAGGTCAGCGACAGCGGAGCGGTCACGGATGTGCCCGCCACCCAGGCGGATGTGAGTATCCTCGGCGAGACGGTGTTCCAGTTCGACCAGACCGTTCCGGATGGCTCCGACCTGGTTGTGACCTCGACGGATGCGGCGGGCAACACGACGGGAACCTACGTGGCCTTTGACGACGAAACCGCCGGTTCGACTATCTCGCTGGGCAGCCCGGCACTGGGCAACTACCAGATCGAGCAGGTGGATCTGCAATTCGCCGAAGAGGCCAACCTGACCATCACCGAGGCGCAGTTGGTGGCGCTGTCCGATAACTCCGACACGGTGGTCATCCATGGTGGCAGCGACGATACGGTGACCATTGCGGGTGCCGCGATGACCGGCACAACGGCGGTCGATGGCCAAAGCTATGACGTCTACAGCCTCGGCAGCGGCACCGTGATCCTCGACGATGAGATCAACGTGAACACAAATGTGGTCTAACACGCGGATCAAAAAGAATTTTCACTGGGCAAGACAATAAAAACAATATCGAGCTTACCAGCAAGACAAGAGGCGCGGACCGGATACCGCAACCGCGCCCACCTCCAAAAACGACAACCCGAAACGGGGACGCTATGGGGCAAGGTAGTTTCAAGGCAGCGGCACTGTGCGCCGCACTCACGGTTCAGGCCGGATGTGATACGGCCCTGTCGGACAACCCGGTGGTGGCCAAGCTGAGCGCGGGAATGGACGCGCGCGTCGCTCCGGATGTCCCGGGCACGCAGGTGGCGGCCCTTGCGGAGACACCAACACAGAACGACGAAACCCTGAACGCAGATAGTGTGGTCTTGCAAAACCTCTTGGCGCGCCGGTCGGTGTTGCCGCCCGAAAGCGCATATGACCGGGTCAGCACCGCCGTTCTGGCCGCCAATGCCCGTGCGGCTGAAACTGAACTGCGCGCCGCGCGTCTGCGCGCCGCCGCCGCATCGAAAAACTGGCTGCCCACGATCGGACCGTGTATCTCGTTGAATTCGCTGGGTGATCTCATCAGTCAGATCGTTGTAGACGCGGTACTTTTCGACAATGGCCGCAAGAAAGGCGAGCGCGCCTTTGCCAAGGCCGATGTTGAGGTGGCCGCCGTGGCGCTGGCCGAAGACACCAATGACCGCGTGGCCACAGCTTTGGGATTGTACCTGGATGCGGCCGAGGCGCGCGAAGGCGCGGCCCTGCACAGTGCGACGCTCAAGGACATGCAGCATTTCGAGTGGGTGATGTCGGAACGGGTGAAGGGTGGCGTGTCGGATATGTCCGATCTCAACGTGATCCGCGCCAAGCTGTCCGAGATCCGCGCGGCCGCGACAGCAGCAACCGAGGCCGAAGCCACGGCGCTGGCGGAACTGAACGCGATGTCGATCACGCCGCTCAACGATGTGCGCGGCCTGGGCCATCTGGACGTGCAGGGGACACAGGCACAGCCGCTGTCCGTAACGCGCGCCGAGGCCGAAAAGAGCCGCAGCATCGCGCAGGCCCGCATCGACCGCGCCAGTCAGCTACCGGGCATCGGTGCGCAAGCCACCATCGGTGAAAACGGCGGGGCCGGGATCACCGTGGGTGGCCCGGGGCTGGGTCTCGGAACACCTGCACGTTTGCGTGCCATTGAGGCCGCGACAGAAGCCGCCGGTCGTCAGGTGGCGCAAGCCAACGAGGACGCCAATCGCACGTTGCGCCGCCTTGAAGGGGACGTGTCCGCGACAGCGCGACAGGCGGGTGAGGCACAAAGGCTCACGCAGGCAGCCAAGGCAAACCTCGATCTGTTTCAGGCGCAATATCAGGGCGGCCAGCGGCAGGTCATGGATGTGGTGGGCGTCTACGAAACCTTCGCTGCACGGCAGGAGTCCGAACTGACGTTGAAATACGAGGCGCTGCGGCTGCAGATCGAACTGGCCCGTGTTCAAGGCGTTTTGGCGGATGGAGACCAGATTTGACGCATCCGGACCCGCCCATGCGCCGCCCCTTGTCCATGACCGTGTCCAACGGCAAGCGCGCGCGCCTGACGGCCGAGTTGAAACCGTCAAAACCCGCGCGTAAACGTCTGACCGCCGGTTTGATCAAGCGTCCCGCGCAGCCGGAGGCGGACAACACCAACGGCTGGGACGACCGTTTGAACCGGCGCACAGAATTGGCCGTTCTCTATGCGGGCCTACTGGGTCAGCAGACCACGCGCACCGACATCCGGAATGCTCTGCTCGGCCGTTTGAATGGCGCAAGCACCGAAACCGAAGAGGCGGACGCACTTGCGCAAAGCCTGCACGCAGCAGGTCTGATCGCCCGGGCGACAACGGTCTCGACGCCCGAGCCGTCCCACTGGCCGGCATTGGCTTACATGAAAAGCGGGCAGGTGGTTCTGGTCCTCGGGCAGGCCCGTGGGGCGGTGACGCTTTATGATGAAAGCCGTGCTGACAACCGTGCGGATGTGCCTCTGGCTGAATTTGCGCCGCATTTCGCGGGCCGGATCGTCAAGGCCGAAGTGCCGCTGGAACACATCGCCGCGACGCACAAAACCGGTGGTGACACGCCGCACTGGTTCTGGGGCGAGTTTCTGAGGTTCAAGGGCGCGTTGGGTGAAATTGCCCTTGGGTCCTTTGTTGCCAATCTGCTGGCCGTTGCGGTGGCGCTGTTTTCCCTGCAGGTCTACGACCGCGTCATTCCACACCAAAGCCAGGCGACGCTCTGGGTATTGGCCATTGGCGCGTGCCTTGCCCTGACGCTTGAGGCGCTGCTCAAGATTGCGCGGGCGCGGATGATGGACGGGGCGGGCAGGCAGATCGAATTGCGCGTGCTGCGGCTGCTGATGGACCGGATCATGGGCATGCGGTCCGACACGCGCGGCCGCGCGCCGTCGATGACCTTTGCCGCGATGCGCGAGTTTGGTTCGGTGCGGGAGTTTTTCACTGCATCCACCATTGGCACAATTGCCGACATCCCGTTCATCTTTGTGTTTCTGCTGCTGGTCTCTTCCATCGCCGGACCGGTTGTCTGGGTCCTGATCCTGGGCGGTGTCCTGATGCTGATCCCCGGCTTTCTCATGCAAAAGCGCATGTTGCGACTGACGCAGGAGACGCAAGGCGCGTCTGCCAAATCCGCGCGGCTGTTGCACGAAACCATTTTCGAGGCGGACACGCTCAAGGCGCAACGCGGCGAAGACCGCGTGGCGCGCCTTTGGGCCGAACTGACAACGCTGAGTGCAGTGAAATCCTCCGAGCAGCGCAGGCTGGCGTCGGTGCTGACGTTCTGGTCGCAAGGGGTGCAGCAACTGACCTATGTCGGCGCCGTGATTGCGGGGACCTATCTGGTCTTTGCCGGGCAATTCACCGTGGGCTCGATCATTGCCGTCGGCATCCTGACCTCGCGCACACTGGCCCCGCTGACGCAGCTGGCCAACACGATGGCCCGCTGGGGCAACGTCAAGGCGGCCCTTGACGGGCTGGAAGAGCTTGCGGCGGCCCCGCAGGACGCGGACCCCGCGCGGACCTATTTGCGTCGTGAGGCGCTGGAGGGGCACTTCGAACTGCGCGAGGTGCAGTTCCAATACGACGCGGACGGTGCGCCGACCCTCGACATTCCGGGCGTGCAGATCCTGCCGGGCCAGCGCGTCGCTGTGCTGGGGCCCAACGGTGCCGGCAAGTCGTCGCTGCTCAAGCTGTTGTCGGGGCTTTATGCGCCCAGCAAGGGCCGCGTGCTGATTGATGGTACGGAAATGGCGCAGATCGAGCCGCGCGACCTGCGCCGCCTGATCGGCTATCTGGGGCAGGATGTGCGTCTGTTCACGGGCACGCTGCGCGACAACCTGAACCTGACGATGCTGGAACGCGATGACGCGCGCCTGATGCAGGCGCTGGATTTTGCAGGTCTCGGAGAGTTCGTGCGCAACCACCACAAGGGGCTCGACCTTGAAATCCAAGACGGCGGGAACGGCCTCAGCATCGGGCAGCGCCAGTCCATCGGTTGGGCGCGGCTGTGGCTGCAAGACCCGAAGGTCTGCTTGCTGGACGAACCGACGGCGGCCCTTGATCAGCGGCTTGAGGCAACGTTGGTGAGCCGTCTTGAGACATGGCTTGAAGGGCGGACCGCGATCATCGCCACGCACCGCGTGCCGATCCTGTCGCTGACGACCCGGACGCTGGTGCTCAACCATGGTCGGATGACCGTCGACGGCCCGCGCGACGAGGTGTTGGCGCATATTTCGGGCACCGTTCCCGTGCGGGGGAAAATCGCATGAGCATCGCATCACTGGATGGTCAGGTCGAAGACCAGATGCGCGGGCCTGCGCGCCTGATCTGGATTGTCGCGGCCGCTGTGCTGGTCTTTGTGCTTTGGGCTGCGGTCGCATGGGTCGACGAGATTGTGCGGGGGCAGGGCGAGATGATCTCGTCCTCGCGACCGCAGATCATCCAGAACCTCGAGGGCGGCATATTGGCGGAGCTTGCCGTGGCCGAAGGCGATGTCGTGGCGCGCGGTGACGTGCTGGCGCGCCTGCAATCCACCCAGTTCCAGAGCCAGGCGGATGATCTGGCCGATCAGATCACTGCGCTGACCGTCCGCCAGCTTCGGCTTGAGGCGGAACTGGCCGGGCAATTCGATTTTGTCGTGCCGCTGGAGCTTGAGGCGCGGATGCCGGGTGTTGTCGCCTCCGAACGGTCGTTGCTGATGGCTCGGCAAACCGATTTCGTCAGCCGTCGCGAGGGTGCGGAGCGGGTTCTGGACCAGGCCGAACAGGAAAAGGATTTGCTGGAACGTCTGCTTGAACGGCAGATTGTGGCCTTGTTAGAGGTCACCCGCGCCCGCAAGGCCTGGGCTGACGCGCGCATCAAGCTGGACGAGATCATCACCCAGACCGAACTGGAACGGGCGCAGACCTATTCCGACACGCTCAAGGAACTGAACACCCTGCGCCAGAATTTCAAAGCCGCACAGGATCAGTTGAACCGGACCGTTCTGACATCACCGGTGCGGGGCGTCGTGAACAACCTCGCCGTGACCACCATCGGTGGCGTGGTCCGCCCGGGTGAGGAGATCCTGCAGATCATCCCGCTTGACGAAGAACTGTTCGTCGAGGCGCAGATTCCGCCCAAGGACATCGCGGGGGTGCGCAAAGGACAGGAGGCGACGGTAAAGCTGTCGGCCTATGACTACACGATCTATGGCGCGCTCAAGGGGGCGGTGACGCTGGTGTCTGCTGATACGTTCAAGGACGAGCGACGCGAGGGGGGCGATCCGCATTACAAGGTGACGGTTGCCGTGGATCTCGCGGCCCTGACGGACCGCCAGCGCAACATTGCAATGCGCCCGGGCATGCAAGCCGAGGTGGAGTTGCACACAGGTTCGAAAACCGTGCTGCAATACCTGCTCAAGCCGCTCTACAAATCCCGTGAGGCGTTTCGCGAACCCTGACCCGGGGACGCGGCGGGATCGTCGCGCAGTCGTTGAATTCACCAACGCGGTTGACGGATGGTGCGCGGGTCGCTCACCGTGTGTCTGGCCATTCCCCACCGTCCGCCCGGAGGCATCCATGATCGAAGCACCGCCAACCCTGACTGTCCGAAAGACGTTTCGCCGACCAAACGATGAACAGATTGCCATGTTTCAGGGTGTGCCGACGGGCTTTGTGGCGGATGCTTTGGGTGGAGGCGGGGCGCTGGCGTCATCCATCCGCCCGCTTGGCGCAGGGCGCGATCTGGCCTGTGTTGCGGCGGGGCCTGCGATCACTGCCGATTGCGGCCCTGCGGATGTTCTGGCGACCTTTGCGGCCCTGAAATACATCACGCCCGGTGACATCGTTGTTGCCGCCTTCGGGGGGCACCAGGGCTGTGCCGCCGCTGGTGACCGGCTGGTCGGGATGATGAAGAATTCCGGCGCCGCAGGCTTTGTCACCGACGGACCCGTTCGCGACTATGACGGGATCGTACCGGTTGGCCTGCCCGTGTGGTGCACCGGGATCACGCCCGCATCGCCGCATATGTCCGGTCCGGGTCAGGTCGGGTTTGCTGTGCAGATTGGCGGGCAACAGGTGGAAACCGGTGACATGATCGTCGGGGATCGGGACGGCGTTGTTGTCGTGCCATATGATCAGATCGAGACGGTCATCGACAAGCTCAGGCACATTTCCGCGCTGGAAAAGGCCCTCGACGCCAAGGTGGAGGCGGGCCTTTCGGTGCCCGATTGGGTTGAGGATCTGATCGCGAGCGATGCAACCGTGCGTCGGGATTGAAGTGGGCGCGGCATGATGGCCTGCGTTGCCTTGAGCGGTTGTGGCCGTCCGGACTGGGAGACTCCCGATGATCACTATGGACTACGTACGGACCATGGCGCGGTACAACCAGTGGCAAAACAGCTCGCTTGTGACCGCTGCGGGGACACTGTCGGATGCAGAACGGTGGCGGGATCGGGGCGCCTTTTTTGGCTCAATCGCGCAGACGCTGAACCATGTGCTTTGGGACGATCAGGTCTGGCTCGCCCGGTTGCAGCAGGACGCGGCCCGTGCGCGGGATATCGGTTCCGGTCATCCCTACACGGAAACGCCAAGGGAGTGGGAGATGTATGTACCGGCGCGCCAAGCCCTTGATGCCGAGATCATTGCATGGGCCGAGACCCTGACCGAGGCGGATTCGCAGCGCCCCGTTTCCTGGATCCGCGGGACGGAAGCGGTTGAGACGCCATTCGGGTTCAACGTGGTGCACATGATGAACCACGCGACGCATCATCGCGGGCAGGTGCATGCGATGCTGACGGCCGCCGGTACGACGCCCGAAGCCACCGACTTGCAGGTGTTGCTGGTGCACGGGCAGGGCTAGGGTCGCAGGCCGCGCGCAAGGCGAGCGATCCGCGCTCCGTCAGCCTTCCGGTGGATTGGCGGCCCAGAAGGCGGCAACTTCCCTGGCGGCTTCGGCGTCGATGTTCTGCTGGTCGCCGGTTGCGCGACCAATCGCGCCAGAGATCCCTCCGCCAAACAGGACCTCCATATTTGCGGCGTTCACAATCACATCCGCCTTGTGCAGGCTGTGGTCGGTGATGGAGCCCTGAACCAGTTCGACATTGCTTGCGCCCACTTTGGCAATGGCTGCGCCGAACAAGGCCTGATCTGCCGCGTCGTAGGCCACGATGACGGGAACCACGCTGCCGCACGTATCCGAGGCGGCCTGCACGATGACTTCGGCCAGTTCCGCCTTGGTGCAAGGGGGCTGGATGCGCCGAAAGAAGATGCCGCCACCGATGAAAGGGATCGCGAGCCGGGCGCGGTTCTGTTGTCCGGCGAGCGCGAGGGAATTGGTGACACTGTCGCCAACGGACGCGCGTGTTGGTTCGCCGCCCTGGACGATATGCGGGCTCATTGTCCCAGAGGCAGCCTGAGCGATGGCCGTTATGCCATGTCGCGCCAGATTGCCCGACGATGTCCAAACGGACGAGCCAAGGGGCGCGTAGGGCCGCGCGCGCAAGGCGTTGTTTTCCGGGCAATTGAGAACCGAAACGGTGGCGGTCGACGAATAGGGCATCTGCAATCGCATCCTTGCAACTTTTAGTGGAAAAAACCGTGAAAAGCGCTGGTACGGTGGCAGGTTCTGCCGGTGCGATCAAGGGGCGTCCGTGTCGAGCCAGATGGTGACCGGGCCATCGTTGACAAGGTGCACCTGCATGTCCGCGCCGAACCGCCCCGTTTCGCTCGGCACACCCAGCCGTGTGAGCTCATGCGCAAACTGCAGATAGAGCGTTTCCGCGTCCCCGGGACTTGCGGCACCGGCAAATCCGGGTCGGTTGCCGCGCGAGGTGTCAGCAGCCAGCGTGAACTGGCTGACCACCAGCGCGCTGCCGCCGGTTTGCAATATCGACAGGTTCATCTTGCCCGCGTCATCCTTGAACAGGCGCAGTTTGGAGACCTTGGCCGCCAGCGCGCGCACCGTGTCGAGGCTGTCACCTGGCATGGCGCAGACCAAAACCAGCAGGCCCGGACCGCATTGGCCGACGATCTCGCCATCCACGGACACGGACGCCTGCGTCACCCGTTGCAAGAGCGCGCGCATCTAGCGGCGCCAGTCGATGACCTGCGCGGGATCGGCGCGGTCGGTGCGAAAGCTGTTTGCGGGATGTGCGTCATCGGCATAGCCGAACGAGATCGCGCACAGAATCATCCTGTCCTCCGCGATATCAAAGTGGTCGCGGACAAAGGGCGCCTGCGCGGCAATGGCGGCCTGTGGAATTGTGGCGACGCCATGTGTCGCCGCTGCAAGGCAAAATGCGGTGACGAAACCGCCAACATCCAACGCGCCATATGCGCCAAGGATGCGGGGGCTGGTGACGATCGCCACATGTGGCGCGCCAAACAGGCGGTAATTCTCCATCATTTGCGCGGCGGAGGCATCCCGGTCACCCTTTTCGATGCCCACCGCGTCATACAGCTGAAACCCGCAGGCTCGCCGCCTTTCCCCGATTATGCCCGGGTACCCTTCGGGCCACGGTAGGTCAGGTTTGGGCGGTGTCGTGCGCGCCGCTTCATAGAGGGCCGCACGAAACCGTTCGGTGGCGTCGCCGCTGGTAATCGTCAGTTGCCAGGGTTGGGCGTTGCACCAACTGGGCACCTTTTGCGCAGATTGCACAATGGCGGTGATGGTCGCCTCGGACACGCTGGCAGGCCCGAATGCGCGGCAGGAAAAGCGGGTGTCGAGCGCGTCGTCCAGGGTCATTGCTGAAGTGCCATGCCGTAGCCAATCGCGGCGGCGACAACGAGACCGATGATCACGGCGATGGCAATCTTGGCGGTCGACCAGGGCCGTTCACCCTGCACGCGGCCGGTGCGGCCGTTCACGACAAACCGGTAGGTCTCGCCCCGGTACTTGTATGCGGCAAGCCACACGGGCAGCAGCACGTGTTTGAAGGTGATCTTGCCCAGTTTGGTGTCCACCGAATGGATGCGCTGGCGATCCCCGCCGATATCGAACTTGATGTCGCGGGCGATGATCCGGTCCATATAGGCGCGCGCCTCCTCGAAACCCTCTTCCAGATCGACCACATAACCTTCGGCACGGAACCCTGCGAGGAATTCCGGCGTATAGGGCTCCATCTCGCTCAGATCCCACGGCTCCAGCGCGTCGGTGTAGCGTTTGGGCAGCGACTTTGAAGCCAGCACCAAAACGTCATCGAAAAAGCGGGCAACCTTGCCCCGCGCGCGTTGCCAACGGATCTTGGCGACGCGAACCTGCTGGCGCTTTCCGTCCCGCATCACGGACTGGGTCTCGTAATAGACAGTGCCGCGCTCGCCGGTATAGGCGCTGCGGGTGTCGGCATCGAAGGTCCAGTAGGGCACATAGATGCCCTGCATCGCGCGGCCCTTGCGCGCATAATCCTGCAAGCCGCCCGGCGCGAACCAGAGCCGCCCGAGCCAGGCTGTCATCGCGTCTCGTGCCTCGCGTTCGGACAACGCAAAAGGCAGCACACCTTTCGGTTTGATGTGCCTGTGCGCGCCGGTATCCGTGACCACTGGCGTGGCACAAAAGGGGCATTCCGTGGCGTGGATATCGGCATCAAATTCGACTTGCGCACCGCAGTTCGGGCATTTGGAAACGCGGGTCTCTTCGATTTCCGCCTGTGGCAGTTCGGCACGCAAAGCCGTGCGATAGTCCAGTTCCGTAAGGGCAGAAGGGCCCGCACCGGTCCCTTCGATCACTCCGGTATTGCCGCAATGGTCGCATATCAGACGGCGGTTCGCGGGATCATAGCGGAAGTCTGCCCCGCAATTATCACAGGGAAAGCGGTGTTCGCGCGTCGGCTCGGCGGCTGTCAGGGGGGGCAGGTCGCTCATGGCAGACGATGCATGGGGGTGGCGGTAATGCGGCGCATGGCACGCGGTCCTTAAAGATATTTGTGGAGCACCTTTGGTGCCATGATGCGCAAGGCGTTGTCGCGAACAGCATAGTGCCGCCAGACGTGAAAGACCACATGCGCCACGACCCCGATCACCATCACGTCAAAGGCCAGTTCATGCAGGTCCGAGAATGTGTCGTGCAGCCCCTGCGACCCGACGCCGGGAAAGAATGGGATCAACCCAAAGAGATGAATCGCATAAGGCGCCGCGAACCCCGCCAACGCGCCCGATAGCACAACGGCAAAGCTGCCCCACATCATTGCGCGGTGCATCCACCCATGCGCGGTGCGTGCCCAGCCGGGCAGTTTCGGCCCGGGCCGGCTGGCCAGCCCCTTGCGCAGATACATGACCAACCAGACGGTAACAACAATCGCCAGGATCGTCCCCATGCCTGCATGGGTTGCAAGCGCTGCACCCCCCAGTTGGCGGACGTTTTCCGGCTCGACCAAAAAGAAGTACCCCATCAGACCAAAGCTGAGCCAGTGAAGCGCTTTCAATGTCGTGCGGCGTGTCATGTTGTGTCTGCTCCCGGTCCTGTGTGTTGCTATCAGGAATGGGGGCTGCGGCGGAAAATGCCATAATCCTTTGGCCTAAATCGCCATCCTTACAGGTATTTGTGCAGCTTTTTCGGGGCCATGATGCGCAATGCGTTGTCGCGCAGACGATAGTGTCGCCAGATGTGAAAGCCCGCGTGCCCAACAGCCACGACCGCAAGGGCATAGAACTCGATTATGTGCACCAGCCCCACGATTTCATTTGCTTCGCGCAAACCCAAGGGGGGCGCGATGGGCAAAAACCCTCCCGCCCTGAGCAGAACCGGAGAGGTCAGGCCCAGCAGGAAACCGGTAAAGGCAACAAAGAACAGCCCCCAGATCAATGTGAGGTGCAGCCAGCGATGCACGGTCCGCAACCGTCCTTTCAGTTTGGGACCCGGTCGGCTGGCCAACCCGCGCCGCAGCAGGTCCGCAAACCACGCGAGGCTGAGGGACACGAACACCAGCGCGAGTGTCGAGTGGATCTGAAACGCCGTCGGGCCAAAGGGGACAACCACATCCGGAGTCACCAGCAAGAACCAGATGAACAGCGGCACCATGATCCAGTGCAGCCATTTCAGCGCGGTGCGTCGTGCAGGCAGTTGCATGGGCAAAAGGTGCCCTGTCATCGCGGTCTGTCAAGGGGCCTGCAGTTCATCGCCGCTTCCAGAACAATTCCACCGATGCGCATGACGTCCTTTGGCGTGCTCCAAAAGCGTGATGTCACGATTTCCGCGCGGCGCGGCGTGACGCAAAAGGATCGTAGTCCGTAAACCCAAAGCGATGCGCATGTTGCTCTATACAGACGTCTTCAAGCGCTTTGAGGTCCGCCCGGTTCTCTATGTCCGTCGACATGTAAGCGCGTATGATCTCGAAGGCAGACGCTAGGCGTTCGGGCGCCAAATCCATGGAAAAACCCAGTTCTGACCGAAAGGGTTCGTCCGGGTTGGCGTCTCGCGCTATGAAATGAAACGTCCCGCCTTCCGGCTCAGGAGAGACAAGGACCCGTCGTCCAAGTGCGCGCGCAGTTACGTCATAGATCGGGCTGTCGGGATCCATTTTTGCGTCGAGGGTCGCCTCAAACGCGGCGAAGTTCTTGCCCGAGGCCGCTTGAAACAAGTCGTCCCACAGGTTCGTCAAGGCGTAGAAACTGACCGGATCGCTTGCCCAATTCAGAAACGGGAAACCGGACGCAGTCTGATACTTCTTGATCAGAGACTCTATAAAGCGTTCGGCGAGGCGTTGTCGCGCGGTAAGTCTTTCGGGCAATTGCATTCGCGCATCGTTGCTTTGCTGGCTGGGTCGGTCAAGAGCCGGGCGCGCGGTCGCGAGGGTCATAATGGGCGGCTTTGCCGGGCTTTGCGGACTTTCCACCCTTGATGGTGATTGTCGGGTTCCGAACTTATTCGCTACACCAACGCAATTTTGAACTCTATCGTTTCTTGCCCACCAAGAGCTTTGTCAGCGATGAAGCTTCTGACAAATTTGCCTCCTGCCTTTTCAATGACACGGACAGAGGCCCGATTGTCTGGGCTGGTAGTGATTTCAATGTATTTCAATCCGATTGATTTTGCCTCCGGTAGCACTGCAATGAGTGCGGCAGACGCCAATCCTTCTCCTCTTCGCCAAGGCACGACGGCATATCCGATGTGACCAGAACACGTGGGCGGCAATTCCTCCGTGCCCGGCTTCCATCGCAATCCAATGTGGCCGCAAAACTCATCTTCCCATATCCACCTGCGGATGCTTGGCAATCGAGGTACTTTGGAGCCATCTGGCAGAGTAACAGGCCCGGCCTTTGCAGTCGGGTCGTCGAGATTTGAAACGAAAGATGCTGCATTTTTCGAAATGGCTTCGATCTGTTCTTGCGCAGCTTCAGCACGCAAGTTGTCTGGCGACCAGCCTCGTCGAAGTGCTGAGACGTATGCGGGGATTTGGTCAATACTGGGCGTCAGCAGTTTCATCTTTTTGGTTTCGCGAGACTAAATGGGCTCAAACAGACGTTCGTGCGCCGAGCATTGTACTTGTTGGGCTGAACGAAGACCTTTGCTCCTGGCCAGTCTCAAGCACACCCTATACCCCCGGCGGTGGGGGAGGCGGGAGAATAGTGAAAAGCTGTGCAAGCTCTGTGACGTCTTCGGCCTTCATCCAACCATCCTGACCCGCGGTCCAGACATAGGTTTCGCGGGTAAGCTCGCCCGCACCGGCCATGCGGCCCAGTTGCGCCTTGGAGAAGGGGCCCTTCGTCGCGCCGTTTTCGGCCACATGCCAGACATGTTCGACCGGTGGCGGCGGTGGCGCGGGGCGTGACGTTTGGGGGGCTGCAGCCCCGGCGGCCATGGCTTGTCCCATCTGCATGCCCAGCCCGGCACCGAGGCCTGCCTCCATCGTGGCGGCTGCCGCACCGCCGCGACCAAGCGCTTCGGCCGCCTGGAACTGGGTGTATTCGTTCAAGTTCCCGATCACGCCCATGGACGAGCGCTTGTCCATCACCTCTTCGACCGCCGGTGGGAGCGAGATGTTCTCGATGTAGAGCTCCGGCAGAGACAGCCCGTATTCCGCAATCTGATCGGAAATGTCCCGGGCCACCAGTTGCCCCAATTCGCGCGTGTTGGCGGCCATGTCGAGCACCGGGATGCCGGACTTGGCCAGCGTGCGCGAAAATTCCTGCACGATGATGTTGCGGATCTGGAAACTGATCTCGTCCATCGTGAATTCGCCATCGGTTCCAACGATCTCGACGAGGAATTTGGCCGGATTGGCCACACGCACCGAATAGGTCCCGAAGGCGCGCAGGCGCACCGGGCCGAACTCCGGATCGCGGCAGATGATCGGGTTCTTGGTGCCCCATTTCAGCCCGTTGAAGCGGGTCGTGTTGACGAAATAGACCTCGGACTTGAACGGGCTTTTGAAGCCGTGATCCCAGTGCTGCAACGTCGTCATGATGGGCATGTTGTTGGTCTCGAGCATGTAGAGACCCGGTGTGAAAACGTCCGCCAACTGGCCCTCATGCACGAAGACAGCGGCTTGTCCTTCGCGCACGGTCAGTTTGGCGCCGTACTTGATTTCGTGCCCCTCACGCTCGAACCGCCAGACCATTGTGTCGCGGCTGTCGTCCACCCAGTGGATGACGTCGATGAATTCGCCCGAGAGGAAGTCGAAAATGCCCATGATGGCCCCCATGTCACCCCGCGCACAGCGCGGCCCGTTGCGAGGGATTTATACATGGTTCACATGGCGGGCCAAGGGGAACTGGCAGTGATCCGCCTCATCGCGCTCGGGCCGACAAAGGGGCGGGCAGGACTGTGCGTCGGGGCGTTGCCATGTGTTTCCTCAAGGCGCAGGCGCATGGCGGGGTGCATGCCGCGCAAGGCAAAGTCACCCAGAAACATGCTTTCAACCGCAATCCCGTTGGCAAAGATCACTTCGTGTTGCGGTAGGAGCAGGTGATAGTAGCTGATGCGTTTCAAGCCGCGTTTGACGCGGACACCGCAATTTTCCAGTAATCCCTTGGCCGGGCTGAGCACTTCGCGACCACATGGCAGCGCCCGCAGGATGCGGTGCTGCGGCGACAGGGTCAGCGTACGGTCCGGCAGCCCCGCTCCGAGACTGCCGGGCTTGAACGCAATGGGCCGCAGGTGGCGGGTTGCCGCCCGGTCCAGCCGAACGCGGTACTGAAGCACGGACAGAACAGGCTGTGCGCCGTTATCCTTTGTCAGGACGGGATCCCTGCTGCGCAGTTCGGTGATCGGGCAGCGGCCCTGCGGCGTGTCGATCCACGTGTCAGCACCAAAGCAGGAGATATAGACGGCACCGCTTTCGTAGGCACCTGTGCTGTAATTGTATTGGTAGGACGTGCCGGCGTCGAGGTCGGAGGCGACCGGGTGACCATCAATTTGACCCACCATGCTGGTGCCGGGGAAACCTGCCAGATCGGGATTGCTGCTGCTGCCGCCGCCGTCAAACTCGGCAAACGCGCTTGGCTGATCATCCATGTTGAACACCAGAAACTGTCCGGTCGACGGATCGACCAGCGCAACGGATTCCGCATCTGTACCACCCTCGGACAAGTAGTTGCTACTTTCGCCACCTGCGCCCGATTCCACGCCGCCTTCGGACGCTTCCTGTGCGTTGTAGGGGCCGTCCCCCGTGATTTCGTTGATGACATAAATCGTTTCGCCCGGTGCAAGGACAGTGTCGGGAGCAAAGGTGTGATACAGACCATCCTGTGTGGTGTCCGGCGCGTTCGTGCCTGTTGCATCGGACCAGATCTGCCATCCCGATTTGTCGAGCGGCGCGCCGCTCGTATTGGTGAACGAAACAAATTCGTCCTCTTGGGTGGTCGTCCCGTCGCCGTCGGAGTCAAACTCTGACGGACCCGAATTGTCACCATAGACCTGATCGAAAATGACGCCGTTCAACGAGGCGACCATGAGGATGTCTCCGCCAATGTGCACTTGGCGCAGTGAAATGGCGGAAAAAGGTGCAAATTTGCTTAAACTACGTACGCAGTTTTAGTTCGTGAGAACGTCGCCCACACGCTCTGCCGCCAGTTGACGGACCGTGGCGCGCGCCTCAAGCCGGGCGATACCCGGCGACAGGCGGTCATCATAGAGCATGCCCAAGAGCGCCTCGTCATGATCCGTGAGCAGGGCAAATTCGTCGTCATCGTTGAATATGGATGGTCGGGCGGCGGGGCTGTCATTGGGCAGGCCCAAGCCCTGGGCAATTTCTTCGTGGATGCAACTGAGGCGCAGCAAATCGGGGTTTTCAGCCCGGATGATGGCGACGGCGGCCGTGGTTGTCGCGCGCGCATCGCCGCCGCCAAAGGCAATCACGGCGCAGTAGGTATCACGTGACAGGCGCCGTAACTGGTCCAGCGGGTTGCCGAGCCGTGCGGAAATCCCGTCCAGCGCCTCGTTCCGATCATCTTCGGAGGCAAACACCACATAGAAATTGGGGTTGGGTGAGACCGAGACGGGATGGCCGGTGGCGCGGGCCAGACGTCTTGCGTAACTGCGTGTGTTGGCCATGTCGCGCACGCGCTGGCTGGGCGGTACAGACGCACCAAATACGACACCGATCCGCACCGGGGTTTCCCAGCGTCGCAGCACCGCCTCGCCACCGCCTCGCTCGCCGGTCGGTGTGAATTCGTCAAAAAACGCAATGCGTTCGAAATTCCGTGCCAGCATCGCCGCGGTAAAGGGGGTGTCCGGTCCGCCGCCGTCCTGACGCAACAACCCTTGCGTCAACTGACTGGACTGCACGGCCCCGAGGTAGCTTCGCAGCGCCGCACTTTGTTCCGATGTCGCGCGCACGGGCGGAGGCGGTTCGACGGCCGCCGGGTCCGGACGCGCGCGCGGGGTCAATACCGGATCGTTCGTAATGGGCATTTCGCAGGCCGCAAGGAATGCCGCAGCGGCCAGACCGCCCAGCCGGATCCACAAGCGCGGCCTGCCGTTCATCGTGCTTCAACCAGCCTCTTGCGGGACGGACGTCGCCGCGTTGTCGCCGACACCGTCCCGGCGGGCCTTGGCGGCAGCCAGCGTATCGCGCAGTTCGGCTTCCATCTTCTTGAGTTCCTCTTCTGCAGCGGCGCGTCGCGCCTTGCCTTCGTCGGCAATTTCCAGACTGTCCTGGATTGTGCCGATGAGGTCGGCATTGGCCTGTTTGACCGCTTCGATGTCGAAGACGCCCCGTTCCATTTCCTGCCGGATCATCTTGTTGCTGTCGCGCAGGTTTTCCGCGCTGGCGGTTCAGCAATTGGCCTCTGCGGCAAGGACGCCAACCTGATTCGGGCGC
>CAZRUV010000020.1:0-39033 GCA_964603315.1 uncultured Rhodobacterales bacterium | reverse complement strand
TGTGCTTCGAGCGATACACCTTCACCTTGCTTCTGGGTGGACACTCGAATGTATCCAAAGCACGGTTTCATACGGTTGTTTTGGGGTCTTTGGACTCTACCACATCGTCCGGATTTGGCGAATCTGGCCACGGCCACTTGCCTTCGGCTATCAGCCGCTCAAACACCATTTGGCAGATGTCGAGATGTCGTTGAATGCGTTCATCTTCGGTCATTAGTACATTGTATTTGTTTGATTAAACTGGCCTAGCAGTCACGCTATCCCTCAGCGCGATATGGTGGATACATTGACGCTGAGAACGGTGTGGTGCGTTGTCCGTGATGCATGATCTGCACAGTGGCACGATGATTGGGTTGGCTTTGCAAGTCTTGTGCCATCGTCGGCGCCAATGTGCGGGCCAATATCGGCGCATCTTTTGATCCAACCCGAAAGGCCACCAAGCTACCAACATTTCCAAAAACGGCGTCTGATACCTCAGTCTCGGTCTGAGAAAGATGTTGATGGGCCAAGACAAGTCCCAAGCGATATTTGCGGGCTTCTGACAACATTCCGGCGAACGACCGCGTGGTGAAGTTCGGGAACTCATCAACGTACAGAAAGAACGGCCTGCGCGCCAATTCTGGCAGACTGTGACGCGTTGAGGCCGCCAGCATGATGGTTGACGTGATCAACCCGCCTACGATGCTCGCGATGTCTGCCCCCAGCTGTCCCTTGGACAAGTTCACAATCAGCACCTGCCCAGTGTCCATGATGTGCCGAAACCGCAGGGGTTGCTCTGGTTCACACACAGCGGCCCGCACGGTTGGCTGTGCCAGGAATGCGCCGAGCTTGTTGGCTATGGGCGAGATTCCGTCCCCGCCCCCCTGGAAGTTGAGCGCCGGAAACTCTGTCTTCCAGAAAAACAACACCTGCGGATCCGTAATGCGATCTATGACCTGTCGTCGGTATCCTTTGTACGTCAGCAAGCGTACGACATCGCGCAGGTCAGCCTCTGGCTGCTCCAACAGTGCCAGGATCGCATAGCGCAGGATGTGTTCCATGCGTGCACCCCAAGCGTCAGGCCATTGTTTTTTGAGCGTCTCGATGAAGCCAGAGGCGACCAAAGGCCGGTTGAGTGCGGAAACTTTGGCAAGCGGGTTGTATCCGAGGGGGCATTCCGGGTCTGCTACTTCCCAGTATAGATGCGGGGGTGCGATGGCTTCGTGCAGTGATTCAGCCAGATCGCCGTGCGGATCGATCAAGCAGAAACCGGTGCCATGTGCCGCGTCCTGCAGCGCTAGATTGGACAAGAGTGTGGATTTGCCAGTGCCTGTCTGACCCACGCAATACACATGGTGCAGCCGATCTTTCATGGTGAGGCCAAAAGGGCTGGGTGGGTGGTATCGACGATAGGCCAATCCCACTGTGTATGAATTTGATGTTTGCATGGCGAGATGATCGCGCGTCCGGATGCATCGCACTAGCAGCCGTGATATCGCCCAGGGCGATACCGTGCCTGCTTTGGTGATGCGTTTGTATCCGGCATCATGCACTTAGATCAGTTCCTTCCATCCATCGCCTCTCGTCGGGTTCGTCCAAGCATGTTGCTTGGCCGCGCCCGCTCGAAAGGAGATGAAAGATGAATACACCTGACGAACCAACCCCGGACACCATCAACTCTGTTCCCGTGTGCCGGACGTGCCGGTCTGAGCGCGTCGTCAAAGACGCATGGGCTTGTTTCAACCGCCACAGCGGCTTGTGGGAGCTAGAGAACGTGTTTGATGCCGCGTTCTGCCATCGCTGCGAAGAAGACACTAAACTGGACTGGGTACCCGCTGAAGCTGTGCGCAACTTGCGCATCCGGGATCTCAATGATCTCTTTCGCAGAGAAGGACAGGGCAACGGTACTGTGTTGATCACCTCGGGTATG
The DNA here is from genome assembly GCA_964603315.1 of uncultured Rhodobacterales bacterium. GTDB lineage: Bacteria > Pseudomonadota > Alphaproteobacteria > Rhodobacterales > Rhodobacteraceae > Tateyamaria. The sequence goes on along the minus strand of CAZRUV010000020.1, from coordinate 37,124 downwards.
CAAGCTGAGGGCGGCGAATTCGTGGTCAAGGCGGTGGAAGCCGTGCGCACCTTTGATGCATTTGGCGAAGACAACGACCCTTGGGGCGAACATGACTTCGGTGCTGTTGAGGTCGAGCGCCAGAAGGTGTTCTTCAAGTTCGACTATTACGACCCAACGTTCACAGCAGGCTCGGAAAACCCCGCCAATGAGGCGCTCACCAAACGTGTGCTCACGATTATGTTGGCTAGAGAATACTGATGGCCGGTCAGTACGAAGGTTTTGAGGTGGTCTGGGAGGGGCGGACAGTTGCGGTCCAATTCCAGGCCAATTGGCTCAACTCTGACACCTGGCACATCGAATTGCGCTGCAGCGATCGACTGCCGGTCACAGACACCGGCTATCGATCGATCTTCGTACCAAACCTTGGATTTGAGGGGGCTGCTGACGTTGCAGCCTACGTACGATCAATCCTCGATGAAGCTGCAGCAGCGGACGAATGGCAGCGGTACCTCGAAGACAGCCGTCAGTTGAAGCTCTTTTGACGCAAACGCTGCTCCAGGAAGGAGCAGCGTTTATTCTGTAGGTCCACTGTCAGGTGGCGGACGCACGAATTCAGAATGCGCGTCCACGGTATGACCGCTTCCCTGCCATGTATGCACGCCGTTCTTTCACGACCCGGCGGTGTTGCTTTTTTGTGAGCCCGCCATGTTTACAAACCGAGCGACGTTGTGCGCTGGTGAGACGCACATAGCCGTCTCGGGCGCGCACGTTGTTGGGGCGGCGTTTGGGTTTGGAACTCTTGAAAAAACCGAACATGTGCATCTCCTTGTTTGTGGTCTGAGGAGAGTTGCAGACACCAAAGCCTGTGTAAAAGGTGCGTAAATTCAGCGGCTTGCAGAAATGAGCTGCAATGTTCAGCGATGGGCAGTCTATCACGAATTGTTTCAGCTACCGGCAGGCAACCGTCGGTGTTCTCCCCAAATGCGGATGATCCGCAGATGAAATCCACGTGAATCTCCGGTGCTGCTAGTCGAGGCCGTGGATTTGTCCTGCAGCGATGGATATGTGAAAGGTTTGAGCTGAAAATTCGTCAAGGCATAGACAGCTTCATGCGTGGTCAGCCGCCACGCTGTTTGGCTGTCTGCATCAGTCGTTTCCTGTCGCGCTGCTGAACCGCAAGTACAGCGTGGATCGCATCTTGTGCTAAGGGGGCATGGACTGCCAGAATGCTGCTTGCATTCTGGTTCCCAAAATGTCCGCTTTGCATTAGATGTTCGTCCCTTTTCTCAAAACCAGTCACCGTATCGTCTCTCGCGATATCCTGCCTGCTAGGATGTCGTCTTCTCTCACCATAGACTGACGCTCTAGACGATTATCAAATAACCCAAAGTCTATGAGTACCCAATTTGCCCAAGACCTGCGCCTTGCCCGCAGGCGGGCGGGCTATACCCAAGGGGACGTTGCCCATCTCCTATGCGCGAACCAGTCGTTTGTATCTGAGCTTGAGAAGGGATCAAAAAGCCCGGACCTGGAGCAGATCATCTGTCTGTCCCTGGTTTATGGCCGATCGTTTGAAGACTTTTTTGCAGAGCTTCTGACAACTCAGCAGAAACGGCTTCAGAAACGCCTCACCAGCCTGCCAGAGCTTAAAAAACAAACGGCGCATACCTTTAACCGCGGTCATCATCTCAAGCAGCTTCGAAAGCGGCTTGCGAGCCAAGTCGAACATGGCGCGTAGTGTGTTGGCGATTGCCGTGGCGGCTGGTGGTGCAGCCTATGTGTTCTTGAGCGACGGCCAGTTGCAAGACTGGGGCACGACGGTCAAGCACGCCAAAACAGGGGGTGATCACATCGGGTTTGCGCAAGCACGGATCAGTGAGCTGCAACCCGAAATCGTTGTCACTGAGGATATATCCGCCGCACAGTGTCGCAAAGGCGAGCGCGTCAAGCGCATCATCTCTGACCTGGCTGCACTCGCGAGCTACAATGGTGTTCTCGACGTGTCTGTGCCGCGACAGAGAACCTATCCCTCAAAGTATGAGGAAGCGGCATACCTAATTACAGTGCATCCGGAATTGGCAGGATATCTACCCAAACAAAAACGACGAATCTTCGATTTTGAACCGCGTGGTATGATCGTGTTCGAAGCACTGGTCCTGGCCAAAGGCGCATGCTGCAAAAAAGCAAACTGACTAACAGCTATTGGATTTTCTTTGTTCTTTAACCGCCGACTAGGCGGTTTCTTGGTGATAGTCCTTTGAACCCGATCAACGGAATATGGCCTTTCCGCAAACCCGGAAACATCCAACCTAGAACCGGTCGTGATGGATACGGGGACGCGCATTCGCGTCAGCGATGCGCTTTGAGGTGACCTGTGGTTGAACGGTTTGCATGCATCTCCAATTTGCTCTAGCGGAAGGTATCCCGGCACCATCAGCAATAGGAAACCAGGAGCCATGGCGAAAATTAATCTTGAGAAACTGTCTGTACGTGAGCTGGAAGAACTTAAGACCAGTGCGGAACAAAAGATCGTTGAAAAGCGCAAAGCTGATCGCAAAGAGGCGTTGCAAGCGGCAAAGGATGCGGCCGCCAAATATGGCTTCACGCTGGTCGAATTGATGGGCGAAACCAAGCCGGCTGGAAAAAAGAAAACTACGTCTTATCCCAAATATGCCCACCCGGAGAATCCAAGCCTGACATGGACTGGACGGGGTCGTCAGCCAGCATGGATCAAAGATGGCCTTGCCGCTGGTAAGTCGGTAGATGACTTTTTGATCAAAGTCTGATCGCTGGTCAATCGAAGACCGACCAGCTGCGTTGCGTCTTATCCCACAGTTGAAGTAATAGCCAGGGCCCATACGTGGCTGCGTTCGCACACGTGCGACCCGAACCCTAAGTCGCGTAGGCCACGGCCTGCTCAAATGGCAGCCTTGCGCAGTCTCCGTTGTTGGCTCGCGAGTGCAGCGAATGGTCGGTATCGGCCGGTGGTGTAGATCACCCATGTGCGCTTTGAGCTGGAAGTCAGTATGTTCGACGTCGCATTCGCCTTCAAAGCTGCCTAAAAAATAGCAAAATCAATACTGGTGGTGTTAAGACCATGAAGACCCAACGATCAAAAAAGGCGTCTTCCTTTCTTGTCCGGAAATTTTCTCAATCCCAAGGTCTCGAAGAAACGTGGTACGCGCGCAGACACTACAGTCAACTCTGGCCGTCTAAGCGCAAGAAACTGCAATTTCAATCCGTCACAGAAACGTTTGTACGCTTCTGCAAGCAACCCCACAAAAAGTGCCAAAAACGTCCACCTTAACACACCAGGGCTGCCAAAAGGAGAAGCGTCCCAGTCAACACCCCAAGCGATTTCGAGTATACTCAAACATAGAAAAAGCGGCATAACATAGCGATAAAAAAGCTAGTTTCATAACACTGCCTTACCCTCTGCGCCCTGTTTGCTCGCCAACAACATAAGATCGAAGGCCTCGAGAAGGTGGATACGTACTTTGGGTAAGTTTGTGGAAACGATTGCCATAGCACGACGCTTAGTCCTCTTGGCAAAAACCAGCCGACAGCAACCAAAACGGCACCCACAGATCCGCAAAAGACAGCTAGCTCGCCTACTGTTAGATCAATAAAACCAAACAGTCCTGGTAAGTCGATCAGCCAAAATTTTGCTGTAGAAATACCCTCTAGAAATTCATCCAAACCTCGCAACTGCACGACACTCCATCATGTACACACTTATATGTCCTAGAGAGTAACGGAATACGGCGGATCCAACAATCGATATCGAAAGGCGCTTTAGCAAAGCAAAATTCCATATAAAAACTAAAAATGATTAAATGAAGGAAGAGCCGCAGCCAAAACGAGAGGCTTGAGGTTCGGACTAAAACCCAAGATCAGCGACCATCAATTCAGTAAAGTCATCCAGCTGTTCTCTGGCATATCTTTTTGCTCTTTCAGTGCCGCCAAAAAATTGCAAAATATAAGTTAAGCTTGACTACAAAATACCTTCTGTGTTTCTGGGAAATTTCCGATTGGCATTTTGAACTTGTAATTGACATCACCTATTCGGCCACATCCTTCCGTTTAGTGGTCAGCCGCAGCGCAATTTGTAGCATGGTCAAGTCACTCAAATTTGTTGATCGATGAAGTATGGACCGTAAGCTCAAGCAGAGCGAATGGCCGCGCGCATGATCGCAAAATCAAGGCTCTTAATGCGTCAACAGATGCAGCGAAGTAAAGGCCGATTGTAGCCTGCAAAGTGTCCCGCAGAGTTACTTCACCGAGAGATTTTCTCCCTTGACGGGCTTTTTTTTCTCGTGTTGCGTGTTCCTGGCGATGTAAGTCGGTGCGGGTTTTGCGCGCGGTGTAATAGGGGGTGATATGCGTGATGATGCTATCAATTGGAAAGCTGTGACTTATCTTACTGCGTTCGCGGCGCTCATAGCCGTCGTCTTGTTCATAATCACGGGGGATGTGTTTCAAAGAAAAGAAGCAAACTCGCCAGATAATGATGCGTTCTTGCAAGGTCAGATCAGCGAGCGGTTGTTCTCAGAAATTGAAGTGAAGCAGTGTGAAATCCGCACTGTCATTCGCAAAGACATCAGCTGTCAGGGGCCTGGTGATCTTGTGGACAAATTTTCACACACGACAAGGTTGATCGATCTGCGCGAAGTCGCGGACATTCGCGCACCTCTTTCACAAAAAGTCGGAGATTTTACGTTTTTTCTCAGCGATGAGCATAAGTTTCTTAACGAGCAGGCCGAGGCTGTGATGGAAGAGGAAACGACGCGTCGCTTGGAAATTCATCGGGCAAATCTCACGCCGTGGCCGGAAGCATGGGCAAGCGCGAGGGCGCACGCTCAAGCGGCGGCGAGAGACTTCATGGTCGAAAACGGCTCGCGCTCATTTATTACGTTCCACGGGTGCACTGGGCTCGAAAAATATAGCCGTTATTCGGTAGACAGCCCGACCGTGTATTTCAAAGCTGACAACCAAAGAAAAGTTAAACGCATCTTGGATGCGAAACTTGACGCCTGTCGCGTCGAGTAAGTCAATCGGAAATTAAAACCAACTGGGGGCAGTCCGCTAGGGCTGGGATAAAACATGGGCGACACTACTTTCAATGTCTCTTCAATACGACTGGGAAATTTGGACGCGTTTGATTTTGACTATACCAACATGTCAGATCAGGAACTCGGCGATTTGATCAGGGACGTAAGAAATAGTGAGCGTCCTTTGCAGCAAGAAGAAGACATTTTTACAGTTGCAAATTGGGTTATTGGCTTTGGGGCCGCTACGTACAGGGCAGTACAGGGAATAAAAGACAGCGCTGTTAGCATAGCCGGAGGCACGGTTTGGCGGCATGAGTACAGTATTCGATCCTACAATGCGACGCAGGAAGAAATGGCCCTTATTGTCCAAGAGGCCGAAGCAGAGCTTGAAGCGCGTCAAAATCGGGATGTGAACCTACCGACTGAAAACCTTACAGCGAAGCAGAATAACGGCATCGTAGGAGACGACGGTAGTGGGTTTCAACCGGCGTCGTGGCCGACGATTGGGGTTGTTGAAGGCGCAGGATCTGGCACTGACGGAGAGCAGCGGACAGGCGAAGACGCGGATAACGGTAGTGCTCCAGATCCTGATCAGGAACCAGATGTAGGTAGCGAACCAGATACGACCTCTTCGACGCCTGGCACGGCTGGTTCTGGCAACGATGGGCCTGGAGCTGGCGGCGGCAACTATGGCGTTGCTACGGGGGGTTCTGGGCAGGACAAAACATTCCATGGTTTTGAAGACAACGACCCACGCTCAAAAGGCCAGCCCATTATTCTCGATCTGAACGGCAACGGTATTGAACTAGCGCAATACAACAACGCGGTGTTCGATTGGGATGATGATGGCTTTTACGAAAGCGGCACGTGGGCTGCATCGACTGATGGGTTTCTCGTGCTCGATCTCAACGCCGATGGAACGCGCGGTGCCGGAGATGGCAAAATCGATCAAACCAGAGAGCTTGTCTGGTCGCTGTGGGGCAATGAAGGTGACACAGATTTGCAAGCGCTGGCGCGCGCTTTTGACGACGACAACAACGGCGTAATCAATGCGGCCGACAGCATTTGGGATGAACTCCGCGTTTGGCAAGATCTGGACGAAGACGGCGAGACAGATGATGGAGAACTAAAGACACTTGCGGAGTGGGGCATCTCGGAAATCTCTGTGGCGTACGATGACGGGTCAGCTTTTGGTGACACGTCTGATGATGTTGAGGTTTTTAACAACACATTGCACGGGGTCGCGTCGTTTGTGCACGATGGCTCCGCCGTCACGTTGGCCGACGGAGCAACGGCGGACGCAAATGGCTTGTACACGGCAACGGGCGGTGTTGGTGATGTGTCTCTCAGCTATAACAATCGAGGCTGGCGCCGCATCGAAACTGACATCGGGTTCGACATTGAGTTTGAGACTGGCGAACTTCTGAAATACGCTGAAATGGCACCGACAGATGCACCAAACATCGATCTTGGCGCGATGGCGATCGATGGCGTGACTGGAAACGCAAGCGACAACGTACTGGACGCCACCAACCAAACTCGCAATGTGCAAATTGATGGCGGCGACGGGAACGACACTGTTTTGGGCGGCAGCGCCAACGATTTTCTGTCTGGGGGTGCTGGCGCAGATCACATTCTCGGCGGCGACGGCAACGACTTAATTTTCATTGATGCTCAGGATGTCACTCAAGGTTTGGTTGAAGGCGGTTCTGGGCAAGACACAGTGTTTGGCCTCGATGATGTCGGTTTCACATTGAACATGACTGCGAGCGGCTTCGAAGTGGCACAAGGTGGGAGCGGCAATGACGCAATCGCTGGTGGCAACACTTACGTCGATCTACTTATTAGGGGTGGTGATGGTGCGGACTCTGTCACAGGTGGCAACGGATCCGATTTTTTGAGTGGGGATGTCGGCGATGATTTGGTTCTGGCGGGCATTGGTGACGATTTGGTCCTAGGAGGATCCGACAACGATACTCTAGGCGGCGGTGCCGGTGATGACGTGCTTGACGGTTCAGCAGGCTTTGATTTGATAAATGGCGGTGACGGCGATGACAGCCTCTATGGCGGCTCGGACAATGATACGCTGAATGGTCACGCTGGAGACGATCTTCTTAAAGGCGGCGAGGGCAATGATGTGCTCGATGGCAGCTTTGGCGACGACATTTTGCGAGGCGGAGAAGGCGCCGACACGCTGACATTCTGGGCTGGCGACGACGAGTTGCACGGCGACGATGGGGACGACCTGTTTCTTGTTTCTGGCGCCGACTATTGGGGTGAGACTGCGTACGGATGGGCTGTACTCTACGGCGGTGTTGGCGATGACCGTGTCGAAATCGACATGGCTTCAACTGATTTCACTTTGCAGAACATGAGCAATAACGTTGTCAACCAGCACAGGCTGGTCTCGGTAGGGTCCACATATGACACATCGACTATCATTGACCTGGTGGACGTGGAGACACTGGTGTTCTCGGATGGCGTCACGATTGATTTGTTGGGTGACACGTCGCTCAGCACGCGCAGTTTTTACATCCGCGAATTTGAGTCAGCGACCTTTGGCGACGGCGTTTTTGAAACCTGGGGGTACGGAACTTACGGTCATAGGTTTTTGGAAGAGATCACGACAAATGGCAGCGACCCAGAGACCTACAACATTTGGACCTGGGACGACTTTTGGTACTACACGCATCTTGACGGGTTTAACGGAAACGACGCGCTTAAGGGACACAGCAGCCAAAGCGATCTCATCGAAGGTGGGTCGGGCAATGACACGATTGAAGGGCTCGGCGGCAACGACACGATCAGCGGCCAGCAAGGTGACGACAGACTGTATGGCGGCAACGGTCATGACGACCTGTCAGGAAACAGCGGATCAGACTACGTCAGCGGCGGTAGCGGCAATGACGTCATCAATGGACATTCCGGTGCTGATTACCTCGAAGGCGATGATGGCGACGATCTGATTAACGGCGGTGATGGTGCCGACATGTTGATCGGTGGCGTGGGCGCGGACACGCTGGTTGGCTGGACAGGAGACGATACTGTTTTTGGCGGTGAAGGCGACGATGTCATTCGCGGTCACGCAGGGTCGGATAACCTGCACGGCTACGACGGTGATGACATCATCCTTGGACACGAGGGTTACGATTATATCACCGGCGGTGAGGGCAGCGATTTCATTTCTGGCGGGCAGGGCTTCGACAGGCTCTACGGCAACGCAGGCAATGACACGCTGGAAGGTGGCGACGACGACGACCTTTTGTACGGCAATGACGGTGACGACTCTCTTGCTGGCGATGCTGGTGCTGACATTCTGCAGGGCGGCGCTGGTGCGGACACGCTAGACGGCGGTAGCGGCAATCGAGACAAGGTTGCCTACACCAACTCAAAAGCGGCCGTCACAGTCGACTTGTATGCCGGGACAGCATCTGGCGGTGACGCTGAGGGTGACACATTTATTGGCATCGAAAACGTGGCGGGCTCAAACTACGATGACAACCTTACGGGCAGCGGCGGCAACAGTACTGTTGAAGGCGGCGGCGGCAATGATGTTATCACGAGCTACGCGGGCAACGATGACATTTTTGGTGGAAGTGGCAGCGATACGATTGCGAGCGGCGCTGGCGCAGACCGGGTGTTTGGTGACGTGGAGCAGGATTTTGATGGGGCGATCCACTACGAATACTTCAACCTGAACAATGTTGGCGCAGTGTCTTTGGACTATTTTGATACGAACGCGCCGACAACCCAGGGCTTTACCACGACGCTTGACGTGAACGCGGTTGATGAGCGCGAGGATAGCACTGGTGACTACTTTGGAGTCGTCTATCGCTTTACGGTCAGTATCGAAACTGCAGGCAGCTACCTGTGGTTTGGCTCTACAAATGAAGACGTGTCGCTGAGCATCAATGGCGAGTTGTTGTTTGAAACGTTCAGTCAGCCCGTCAGTGCAGGCTTCCTTGAAATGACCGAAGGGACGCACGAGTTTACGGTGGTTTACCAGCATCAAACTGGTGCTGCGGATCTGTCCCTCAACGTATCGTCGGCAGATGCCGGCATTGAGATCGGCAACCTTCTCGATAGCGGCCTAATTGGCTCTGCAACTGACCATGCGTATGTCAATAAAACGCTGTCTGATGACATCTTCTCTGGCAATGGCAACGATACTGTAGACGCCGGCTATGGAGACGACACTGTCTACGCTGGCAACAACGACGATCTGGTCTACGGCGGAATTGGCAACGATCTTTTGATCGGTCAGTCTGGCCTCGATGAAATCCACGGCGGAGAAGGAGACGACACGATTTACGGCGGCTCGGAAGATGACGTGCTGTACGGCAATGATGGCGCGGACGTGTTCTACGGTGGTGTTGGCGACGACACTATCGTGGGTGGTGCGGGAAATGATGCTATACTCGGAAAGCAAGGCAATGATATCTTTGTTTTTGCTGACGGGTTTGGGAACGACACCGTAGGTGATTTTGAGGTTGCAAATACACTTGAACGAATTGATCTTTCGGAGGTTTCTGAGATCTCGGACTACGCGGACTTATTGGCAAGTCACGTCTCGCAGGTCGCCGCACATACGGTAATTGACGACGGTGCAGGAAACTCAGTGATGCTGAAATGGGTTGCGCTCGACGAATTGACACCAGACAGCTTCCTATTTTGAGCCAAATGACCTGGCAAGCGTGAGATTGCGTTTGCGCAGATTGGGTTTGTCTCAATCTCTAACTTTGCTTGCGTTTTATTGGAAATCCGTATGTGCCGTTGACAGAAAATTACAAATTGGACCACTCAGGTGGGTATGATCAGTGTTACGCGCCTGTACCGGTGAAAAAAAATAAAAACAAAGAAATAGATGACAATAGCGCCGATAGTAGTGCCAAAAAGGTTCAAAAAAATAGGAAAACGGATTCTGCGATAGGATTAGAACCTGCTATCAACTGATAAGTCACTAATGTTCGCTCTTGAATGGCTGCGTGACTAGTTAGCATTCGTTGCGAACTTTCGAATGTCGGCCCCGCTGCAGGCCGGTCGTGTTCGCTTCGGGCAACAAAACTACTTTTGAACGCGGTATTAGGCTGAAGTTGTTTCTCTGAAGTAGCTCCTTTGGAACTCGGAAAAAAAAATCGCAAATTCTCTTCATGCAGCCTGGCAAGCCGGTTAGATGTGATGGGCGCCTGACGCAACCCGAGCCTAGACGTCACATTTCTAGAACGCTCCAATCTTATGGTCCGCTGGTATGGAAGCGCATATCTCCTCGGCTTCTTTCTCAGAAACCCATGGAAAGCGACATCGATCACAATCATATCGAGCATTGTTGAGGTCAGCTCAATAACACTCGTCCGTCAAGATATCGAGCGCGCTGTTCATCTCTTCGACAACATCGTACTACAGAATATGCAAAACTGCTGATCGCGCGTCTTTTGAAAGAAGACGTTGTCTAATAACTTCGTCAACTGTATGAAGTATATTCATATATTTGGAATCTATCAGAAAAATCGATTTCGGCGAGTCTAAACCGGTATCAAAAACAGATTCTGTCAAGAGTCAAAAGAGGCTGATCAATTGCCTCTCAAAGTATTTGTTTTGATGAGTTAGACCGTCAATCACGCAAGAACGCCTCCCAGGCACCGAGCAATTTCTTTCTCTTTTCTAGCCGGTCGGACCGCTGATACGCTCGGACCACCCCCTTATCAACGACGTGGCCCAAGCAAGCCTCGGCTACCTCAAATGGCACATCCTGGGTTTCTTCTACCCAAGTCCGGAAGGTCGCCCTGAAGCCATGTGGACGCGTCTCCATTTTCTCTCGCTCCATAAATCGAGCCATGGCTGCATCCGATAGCGCGCCGCCGCGAGGCGCAGGAAACAGGCGGTCTGATGGTTGCATCCTCTCCGCGTGGTCTACGACAGACACAGCTTCCGCATTCAGAGGTATTCTGTGCTCAACGCCGGTCTTTGTACGCGCGCCCGGAAGAACAAGAAGGGCTCCCTGAATGTCTGACTTCATGGCAAATCGCAGTTCGGACGTTCGACAGACTGTCAGCATCAAAAATCGCAGCGCCAAGCACGACATCTGATTTCTTGAACAGAGTAGTTTATAGAAGGCAGGGGCGTCCACGTAGGGCAGGGACGGGATGTGCTTGTGTTTGTGTCGTTGCTTCCCCAAGAGCGCACGTGCTTTCGTCGCAGCTTGCATGTCCACCTCCAAACCCAGCGCAGCTGCATGCTTGATCGTTAAGTTAATCCGGTTGAGTGCTTTGCGCGCTGTATCGGGCTTGTCGTGCCAAATCGGGCCGAGCGTGCGCTTTATGACGTGCTGATCCACGTCTTCAATGGCGAGTGAGCCAATCTTCGGCAAAACGTGGGTCGTCAACGGTGACATCCACCGCCCTGCGTCCCCATCATGTTTCAACTCAGCCTGACGGGCTTTGAAACACCCATTGATGGCTTGTTTGGTGGTCAGCCGCCGCGATTTCGCCAATGCTTTCGCGCGCTCATTCACTGGGTCTTTGCCATCTCGCAGCTGTCTACGCGCTTGATCTGCTCTGTCGCGGGCTTCGGCGATCCCAACCGAGGGCCAGCCACCGAGGCCCATTTCGCGCCGTCTGCCCGCCACACTTAGGCGTAGCACCCACTTCCCTGTCTGTTTGGTGCGCTTGTATAGCCAGAGCCCCTGACCATCAGCGTACTTCCCTGCATCAAGGCTCTTGGCCTTCATTGGATTGAGCGCGTTAATGATCACTGGTCCACCTCTTCTGGTCCCCCTTCTGGTCCCCCTTTTGGGATGCAAAAGGGGGACCAGCTGTGTTCACGTATGTTCAAGATGATTGGCAAGTGTATGCATAAAAACAAGAAAATTATTCGGCTATAGCAGTCTAGGGAACCAAAATTGGTGCCGTGTGGGGGCACCACTAACCCCTCAAAACGCTGTTTCATACGTTTGCGCCGACTTTGGGCTGTTTCTCCGATTTGGTCACCCGTGCAACGTGCAAAACAGTGGTTGCCATGTCCGGTCTGGGCACATCTTTCAACCTTTCATACGCGTTTGCTGCCAAGGTCATCCTAGGCCTGAGGCATGGCGGCGCTCTTCAAGAAAGGAGAAATCTTGATGCAAGTGCGTCGAAAATTGCAGCTGCAGGCTCTGGTTCTCTAATCGATCCAGCACTCTGCGCGGCTGGGGGCAGCGGGAAGGATCCAAGTTGGATACAATTTGCGCCTGACAGAATGGGTTTGGGTCGAAAGTGGAAGTCTGGACCGTTACCAAACAAGCTGGATCAACGATGCCTCTTGCGGCGTTCTCTGGCGAGAACTCAGGATGGCCTGACTGCGTTCAGCGTGATACAGTGCCAGTGTTTGCCGCATCTCTTTGCAGATGTCGTCGGCCCGTAGCCACAAGATGGTGATTGCCTAGAACAATTGATGCTCCTTGGCGAGCAATGCGGCTTGCGTGCGGTTTGACACGCCGAGCTTTGCCAACACGTTCTTGACGTGCAGTTTGACCGTCACCTCCTGCACGCCAAGATGGCGCGCGATTTCCTTGTTCGACAGGCCAATGCAAAGCTGCTCCAGCGTTTCCATCTCGCGGGCTGACAGGGTGGCAAAGGCGCCAGAAGGCTGGGCGCGGGTGTCTTCAGCACCGAAATCGAAGGGAAAGTAACGCTCGCCCGACAGGATGAACTTGATCGCGTTGACAAGTGACACGGCCGTCAGGGACTTTGGAATGAACCCGTGCGCCCCGTTGGCCATGGCGCTGTTGGCGACGTCGCGGTTGGCGACACCGGACATCAGCGCCACCTTTGTGGCGGGAAACCCGCGCTGTGCCTTGTCGAGACCGGCAAGGCCATTCATGCCCGGCATGTTGTAGTCCAGGATGAGCAAATCCACCGCATCGACGCCGCGCATTTTGGTCAATGCATCGTCCAGGCTGGCGGCTGTTTGGACCTGAAAGGCGTCGACGGTTTGCAGATACGCCGCGATGGTGTCGCGAACGAGATCATGGTCGTCTGCAATCAGAATATTGGGCATCTCAGAAACTCTTGCATACGCGGTACATAGTATTTTGCGATCCTGACCAAACGATGGCAGGACTATACTTTGGTATAGGTGCCTATGCCAATGCCCCGATGACCTCCTGCTGCCAGTCCAATAAGGGTGTGTCACCGGAATACAGAGGATCAACAATGGCAATTCTTCACCACTCACGGGCCATTTTCCTGTCTGTCATGCTGCTTGTCGGGTGGCATGCGTCGGCGATGGCGCAATCCCTGACCGGATTGCAGATCACCACAGATGCAACACCGTCGGTTCCGGTCACACTTGAGCTTGCGGATCTTGATGCCCTGCCACAGGCGTCTTTCACCACTTCCACCATCTGGACCGACGGGACCGTCACCTTTTCCGGTGTGCCCCTCTGGGCCGTGTTGGATGCGGTGGACGCCACAGGCAGCGCGGTCGAGATGGTCGCCCTGAACGACTACAAGGTGACCATGCCGCTGAGCATGCTTGAGCAAACCGTACCCATCGTTGCCACCCGTATGGATGGCGAGGTGATGTCGGTGCGGGACAAGGGCCCATACTGGATCGTTTTTCCATATGACGAGGACCCGAAATACCAGACTGAGACGATCTATTCGCTCAGCATCTGGCAACTGAACCGTCTCATGGTCGTGGATTGACGGTCGGCAAGCGCATAGGCTGGGCTTGACACATTCGAGGCCACCCATGACGCAACGGCTCAATCCTTACCGTCTATCGGTTTTGGCAGGCATTTGCCTGCTCTTTCTTTTGTTGGCCGTGATGGTGACGAACCTTGTGTCTCAGGTGCAGGACTTGTCACGGGCTGCTGGCGACAACACGCAGTGGAGCATTTCGCAGATCGACACGGAATTTGCGAATCTGGACGCATTGCTGACCGATCAGGTTGCAAATGGCACCCTGAACGAAGACGAGGTGCGTCTGCGGATCGACATTGCGTTGAGCCGCCTCAACATCATCAACGCGGGCCGATCGGCTGAGATTTTTGGCCAAAGCCGCGTGGCGGCTGATCTGATCGCACCGATCAACGCCTTCGCCGCGCGCACGGTTGCCATCCTTGATGCGCCGGGGGCTTTGGATGCGCAGGCTCTGGCCCGATTGCAGCAAGATGTGCGCGCCGTCCGACCGGCGGTGCGTGACATTGCGCTTTTGGGCATCCGACTTGGTGCAGAACGATCCGAAGCGCGCCGCAGCCAGTTTGCGCAACAGTTGATCTGGACCGGCAGCATCGCGATTGCCCTGTTGCTTGTGATGGCCGGTCTGATGGTCGTCCTCGATCGCCTCCTGCTGCGCGCCGCCAGACGCGATGCAGCGCTCTCTGCGTCTTCAAAACAGCTGGCCTCAACCGTTGCCGCGTCGCTTGACGCCATCGTGACGGCGGACGTGGACGGACGGATTATCGGGTTCAACAGCGCAGCCGAGCAGGTGTTTGGGTGGCCGCGCGATGACATCATCGGCCGCACCATGGAGGAAACGTTCATTCCGCACCGCATGCGCGATGCGCATCACAACGGGATGCAACGCTATCTGAAAACGGGTCAACAGCGTGTAGTGAATGCCGGGCGGGTGGAACTGGCCGCCTTGCGCAAGTCCGGAGAGGAATTCCCGGTCGAACTGAACATCACGACGGTGCAGGACGGCGAAGACATTATCTTTATCGCCTATATCCGCGACATCAGCGCCCGGAAGATCAATGAACAAAAGATGATTGATGCCCGCGACCGCGCCGAGCGGACGGACAAGGCAAAGTCGCAATTCGTGGCCGTGATGAGCCACGAAATGCGCACGCCCCTGAATGGTATTCTGGGCGTGCTCGACCTGCTGAAGACAACGCCGCTGACGGACCAGCAAGCGCGCTATGCCAAGATCGCCACGTCGTCCAGCGAAGTGCTGCTGGAACACGTGAACGAAGCGCTGGACATCACCCGTATCGAAACAGGCAATCTGCAATTGACCCTTCAGGACTTTCGGTTGACCGACCTGATGCAGGGCGTGACCGACATGTTCGAACCTCTCGCACAGGAAAAGGGGCTGTCGATCATGCTGGATATCGCGCCCGCAATGCGCGGGCCCTATGTCGGGGATGCAGGGCGCATCCGCCAGATCCTCACCAACCTGATCGGCAACGCGATCAAGTTTACGGAACAGGGTGGCGTTGCTGTCAGCGTGACCGGCATCCACGGGCCCGACACATCGTCGCTGCGATTTTCGGTGACCGACACCGGGATCGGCATTGCACCCGATCAACACGAACAGGTGTTCGAAGACTTCTTTGCACACGGCCCGGCAGACGAGCGCCAGGCGCGTAGTGACGGCCTGGGTCTGTCAATTTCGCGGCGGATTGCGCGCGCGATGGGTGGGGATGTGTCCGTCAATAGTGCGGAAGGCGAGGGATCGACATTTGTGCTTTCCTTGGCCCTGAGCCGCGGCGAGACGGACCATGCGCAAAAGGCAGATGCAAGCGATGGCGCTCAGGCTGCACACAAGGCCTGTTCGGTGCTGATCGTCGAAGACAATTCGATCAATCGCAGCGTGCTCAGTGACATGCTGCATTCCATGGGCCACACGGTCGAAGAAGCGGTAAACGGCGCCGAAGCCATCGAGGGTGCACAGGCGCGGGTGTTTGACGCCATTTTCATGGACATCAGCATGCCCGTCATGGACGGCATCGAGGCGACACGACGCTTGCGCGCCGGTGGTGGTCCAAATGCGGATACGCTGATCGTCGGCCTCACGGCCCACGGGCGAGAGGAGTATCGCGCGCAGGCGAGTGCTGCGGGTATGGACCTGTTTCACACCAAACCCATTCGCCTTGATGCACTGCAGAGCGTGCTGTCCGAGGTGTCGTCGGGCCACGTGTCGCCGTCGGACAGCGTCGCCCACCGCGAAGCGCTGAGCGAGATGATCGGGCTCCTTGGCGTGGAGAAGGTGCGGACCACCGCTGACGCATTCTTTGATGAACTGGTGGCGTTGTGCGCGCTCTTGCGCGCGCAGGGACCCCAAGTGGACCACGCCACGCTGGCCGAAGCCGCGCACAAGGCCAAGGGGGCCGCATCGCTTCTGGGCCAGTCGGGTCTCGACGCGGTTTTGCGCGACATGGAATCGCAGGCGCGCGACATGGCCCTGACCGCGCCTGACGACTGGGCGCAACAGCTACAGGCCAAAAGTGACGCGTCGCAAAGCCAGCTTCGCGCACTGCTGCGCCAAGCCACAGGCTCCCCATAAGCACAGGCGAGGTATCCTTAGGGATAGGTGCCTTCCCCGAATTCCCCCCGGCCTATACCCCCGCACTGCCCCGCGAGGCGCAGTCGACGTCTAAACCTTTGTTCATCTTGTAACGGGTCGCCTGGAGGGACCCATCTGAGGGAACAGAAACATGACACAGACAAAAGACATCATCGTGGTCGGGGGCGACGGGTTCTGTGGCTGGCCGACAGCCCTGCACCTTTCCGCCCAAGGTCACAATATCACCATCGTCGACAACATGTCGCGTCGGGATATTGACCGGCGCCTGGGCGCCGACAGCCTGACGCCGATTGCGTCCATGGACGATCGGATTGCCGCCTGGAAAGATCATACAGGCCGCTCCATCCGGTTCGAAAACGTGGATGTGGCACGGGACTTTGACGCTGTCGTGGCATTGCTGGCCGAGATCCGGCCCGACACGATCATTCACTTTGGCGAACAGCGTGCCGCGCCGTATTCCATGAAAGGGGTGAGTGAAAAGCGCTTTACCGTCGACAACAACATTTCCGGCACCCACAACCTGCTGGCAGCCTCTGTCGAACTCGGCCTCGATCCCCACTTTGTCCATCTCGGCACGATGGGTGTCTACGGCTATGACGACGACGGGCTGGAAATCCCGGAAGGCTATCTGCCGGTCTACATTCCCGGCGACGACAAACAGATCATGAAGCGGGACATCCTCTATCCGACCAATCCCGGCAGCGTGTACCACATGACCAAATCCATGGATCAACTGCTGTTCCAGTTCTACGCCAAGAATGACCGGCTGCGGATCACGGACCTGCACCAGGGTATCGTCTGGGGTACCCAGACCGAAGAAACCCGCCTGGATGAGCGGTTGATCAACCGGTTCGACTATGATGGCGACTATGGCACCGTTCTGAACCGTTTCCTGATGCAGGCGGTGGTGGGTCACCCGTTGACCGTGCACGGCACCGGCGGGCAAACCCGTGCCTTCATCCACATTCAGGACACGGTGAAATGCCTTGCGCTGGCGGTGAACAACCCGCCCGCCAAGGACGGGAAAGTCGCGATCCTCAACCAGATGACCGAGACGCACACTGTCCGGTCGCTGGCCAAACTGGTGGCAGAGGCCTCGGGCGCGTCCATCGCCTATGTGGACAACCCGCGCAACGAGGCAGCGGAGAATGACCTGCGTGTCTCCAACAAGACCTTTCTCTCTCTGGGTCTGCGACCGGTCACGCTGGCCCAGGGGCTCATCGACGAAACGCAGCAGATCGCGGCCAAATATGCCGACCGTTGCATTCGCCGCATGATCCCTTGCGTGTCGACGTGGACCGACAATCAGCGCCCGGGCGTCGTTCCGCCGAACGCACGCAAAGCGGCCTGATCTCGCCCCGCTTGCGCTGCCGTCGCTTGGAGGTGGGGTGGCGCAAGCGGACATCCCCTGATCGAACACAACGGTGAAAACCATGCGCATGATTGGCATAGGGCTGATGGGTTTCTTGTTGGCGGGTGTCGCCCTCCTGCTGTCGACAATGAACATTCTGGAACGGGGGCAAGCCTTCGTCCGCGACATTGCGACCGGGCCGGAACTGGTGTTCGAACACCGCCTGCCGGCCCGGGCCGAGGGTGCGGAAACGGCCGTAATCCTGCGTTCCAACCCGGATCAACCAGTGATCCTGTCCGGTTTTCCCGCCTACCAGAGCGTGGCGTTCACCTTCCCCAAGGATGCACGCCCGACGTCCGGATACCTCCAAGTCAACGCAACAGCCCAGGTACTGCCCGGCGTGAAAGGGGTGCTGCGCATCTCGATCACCGGCACCCGCCGCGGTGCGCTGTTGCTGCGTCCGGGCGAGGCGGGACGGTCCCTGCAAATTCCGCTATCACCGTCGGATTTTGCAGGTGACCAGCTGGTCGTCTCTTTCTCACTGCAAGGCACTGTCCCCCAACAACAGTGCGGACCAGAAGATGGTATTGCCGCCATCGTCGAGATCGAGACGACCAGCGCTCTTCACCTGACCTTGAACGAACCGCTGGTCAGCGCCCGCGACCGGGTCCACGCGTGGGGCGATGTGGTGCGCGTGGCCTGGCCGACCTGGCTGCAACGTGACGAACAGGCGCGCCGCCTTTTGCTGGGCGTTCAGGCGACACGGCGCGGATTGCAGACGCAGTTTCTGCCCGTGGGCGAGGACGAGGCATTGAACACGGTCGCGCTGCGTGAAGCGCTGGCTGCACTCCCGGGCGCGGACAACCGCACCGTGGATCACGCGCGGTTTCTGGCGCAAGACGGTGCAAATGCCGGCATACGCAGGTTTCATCGCAGCATGTCCTGGCGGGCGCGGTACGCGTTGGCAGATGGTGACGGACAACGGATTCCTGCGTCGCTTGATCTGCGTCTGGCGCTTGGACAACTCTATGGTGACCAAATGTGGTCGCTGACCGTGACACTGAACAATCGCCTGCTGGTTCAGGACAGCGTTCGCGGGGATACGCGCGCTTACGAGGCGCGCATAGCTCTGCCCGCCGATTGGCAAGACGCGAAGAACCAGCTTGAGGTCACAGCGTCGACGACCGCGTGGACCGAAGGCCCCTGCAATCGCGGGCCGGAGCTGGTCGCCGAGATGTTGCCCGACACGCAGTTGGTGGCGGGGGATGATATCTATGCCGGTCCGATTGACGCACTTCGCGCAGCCCTTGGGCAAAGCGAACCGATCCACGTGTCCCTGATGGCGTCGCTGACGGCGGTGCAGGCCGAACGGATTGCAAGCTGGCTGGCGCAGGTCACACCGCAATCCGCCACTCTGAAACCCGCCGGAAAGCGCGCTGAGATCGTGATTGCAGGCGCCAGTGATGTATTGCCAACCATCCCCGAAGGCGCGGCGGCCTGGGTGCTGACGCAGGGCCGTGAGAGCGGCAGCTTCGACGTGCGCCCGGTCGCAGCGGGACAGGCTTTGCCACAGGCCGGCCCCTTCCTGCTCATCGTGCCGCAAGGTGTTGATGTCAGCGGGGTTGCCTCATGAGCACCGCCGACGACAAGCGCGAACAGATCAATTACATCTCGGTCGACAGCGCGCCAAAGCGATTTGCCGGTCCGGTGTCTGTCTGGCGCGCGCCCGGCATGTTGGCGGTCTTCACGGTATTGGCGGCCCTTCAACTGTGGATTGTGAACACAGACGCGGTTGCCCGCGTCTTTCCCAACAGCGACTATGTGTTTTCGCTGCATACCGGTCGCCATGCGATCGCGATCCGCATTTTCCTGATTTCCTTCTTTGTCGCATTTGCCGCCTTCAGTTCGGGTGGCCTCCGCGAACGCGTTCTCTTCGGCCTCGACATGACCCTGACCTTTTTGGCGGGCTGTGCTGCGTTTGATCTGGCGAATGCGGCGACGCATCAGGTGACGGGCACGTCACTGTCGCTGCACTTCAGCGCGATTGTGTCCGGGCTGTTTGGCTTTGCCGTCTATTCGTTCAAGCTGCTTGAACGCGGTTTCATGCCTGCCCGTATCCGGATCGAACACGTGCCTGTCAGCCAGGTCCGGGCCTTTATCCGGCTTGGCGTGACCATAACACTTGCCGGCGCCGTCTCGATCTGGGTGGGGGGCATGGACCTGCAGGTTGTGCAGGTCATGCGCAACTGGACGTTGCTGGGCGGGATCGGTCCGGGTGTCTTTCTGTTCCTGCCGGTGTTGTTCGGGCAGCTTTACGTGCTGGCCATCTATGACGTCCTGACGGCCAAGACACCCGCTTTCAGACCGCCCGTATCGGTCATCGTTCCGGCGCATAACGAAAGCTACATCATTCGCGACACGATCAACGCCATGGACCGCGCGGCGGCCCATTACGGCGGGGACGTTCACATCCTGATCATGAACAACAACTCGACCGATGATACCGAAGAGATCGCCCGCGCAACCCTGGCTGCGTGCAAGGCCGCCAAGGGCCGCGTGATCAACGTGCCAAAGCCCGGCAAGTCCAACGCGCTGAACGCAGGGCTTGATGCCTGCGAAACCGAATTTCTGGTGCGCGTCGACGCGGACACGCTTGTGGGCGAGGACAATTTCAGCCGCGCGATGCCTTATTTCACCGACCCGAGCGTCGGGGTCGTGGGCGGGGTGCCGGTCCCGCCGGGCGGCGCTCTGTTTGACCGCGCCCGCCTGCTTGAAGTGCTGGTCAAGCACGGGTTCTATTCGGTCGCCATGGGGGCAGTGAACGGCGTTGTTGGCATCCCCGGCATGTTTGTGGTCTATCGCACGCATCATCCCCGCTACCTCGGCGGTTTTGTCGAAGGCATGAACGGGGAGGATACGGATATCTCGCTGCGCATTGGCGAGCTTGGGTTTCATTCCGTCGTGGACCCCAAACTGCGTTACGTGTCCGAAGTGCCGTCGTCCTACAGTCACATGCGCGAGCAGCGGATGCGGTGGTTCCGGTCGATCTACCACATCTCGTCGCGTTGCCGGGACCTGATTTACGGGCGCAGCAAGACTTTGCGGGGCAAGGTGATCCTGCCCTATATGCTGATCAACTCCGCGCGCCGCGCGATGCTGGTGCCGTTGATCATTTTCGGCGGTCTCGAATGGGGGGCGGGGTTCAACACCGACAGCCCGATTGTCTGGCAATCCATCGTGGCCGTGACCACAGGTGCCCCGGCCATCATGGCCGTTCTTGCGTCGCTCCTGAATGGTGTGCCCAAAGGCATCCTTGCCTTGCCCGAGTATCTGATTTTTCGCGTCTTGCGCGCCTATTTCACGCTCGAATCGATGCTGAGCATCCTGATCGATGTTCGGGCTGAAGACCTGGAACGCGTCATTCGGCTCGACATCATCCCGGACAAGCCCATTCGCGTGGCGTGACACCCCATGGGTCAACGACGCACTGCGGCCGATTGCATGGCGCATCGCGGAATTGCTGGCGGGGCCTGCTTTTGGCGTTTGGGTCCGAACGAAAACGAATTTGCGCGCGCGCCGTTGTTCGCTGGGTGAGGGTCATGCAAGTGCGGGCAGGGGGCAGCGCAACGTCTGCCAGCGCATGCATGTGCGCGTGGGGGCGCGCCCTCAGTGGTCCGCCGGCGCCCGTTGCACCAACCGGGCGGGATTGCCGGCCACGACCTGACCGGCGGCGACGTCCTTGGTCACGACGCTGCCCGCGCCCACCACCGCGCCTTCGCCAATGGTCACCCCGGCAAGTATGATCGCGCCGCCCCCGATCCAGGACC
Organism: uncultured Rhodobacterales bacterium; assembly: GCA_964603315.1. Taxonomy (GTDB): domain Bacteria; phylum Pseudomonadota; class Alphaproteobacteria; order Rhodobacterales; family Rhodobacteraceae; genus Tateyamaria. Next base: position 15,624 of record CAZRUV010000020.1, on the reverse strand, counting down.
GTCTGCCGATCGTCACCGGCAGCGCAATTTCCAATCCCTCGACACAGCGTTTCATCGGGTCCTTGTGATGTTCGGCACAGTAGATCTGCACGTTCGGGCCCAACTGGCATTGATCGCCAATTGTCACCCGCGCACAGTCAAGGATCGTGCACCCCGCATTGAGGTAGACCTGTTCGCCCAGGTGAATGTTGATACCGTATGCGCAGTGGAACGGCGCTTCGACAAAGGCGGACGTGGCGGTGATGAGGTCGCGCAGCCTCGGGCCGATGGCGCCACGCTCGTCGGGGGGCAGGGTGTTGTGCTCGTGCACCGCTGACCGTGCCACATCCCGCAAGGCCTCCAATTCTTCGTCAAGGCAGGTGTACCATTCTCCGGCCTCCATCTTCTGACGTTCCGATTTTGCCATGCGCCCTCCGTTTCAACCGCCGCACCGGTCACTGCAGGGTTCATCGCAGAGTTTGCCCGCTGCCGCCTTGATTGTCAGTGTGAATTGCGTGCGCCCGTGAACACGTGCCGGCAATGTCCGGCGTCGCGTCGCATATGGCGCCCGTTCATAGCCGGTTTCGCAGCGGCGCGGTCACGTCAAAATGACGGGTCAGTTCGGGGAAAGACAGCGGCATCGAGAACAGGTAGCCTTGCAGCCTGTCGCACCCCAGCCGGGTCAGGATATCCGCCTGTTCATTGGTCTCGACACCTTCGGCCGTGACGCCGATTTCCAAGGCCAGCCCGATCTCGATGATGGAGCGGAGAAGGCGCAGTGATTTCTCGCATTCCGCGATGGGCGAAACCAGTCGACGGTCGATCTTGAGCCGGTCCGGCCCAATGCGTTGCAGGGCAACAACCGACGCGCGTCCGCTTCCAAAATCGTCAACTTCGAGTTCGATGCCAATTTCGCGCAAGCGATCCAGTTGGAACAGGAATTGATCACTTTCCTCTTCAAGGAAGATGGTTTCGAGCAGTTCAAAACATACCTGCCCGGGATAGTTCTGAATCTGGCGCTGGATCGCTTGGAAGTTTTCCGCATTCACCCGATTTGCGCTGACATTGAATGAAAGCGACGGCGGAGCCGGGCTGTTTCTGAAAAACCGCCCGCATTCCTCAAGCGCGCGCTCGAAAATCATGCGGTCAATATCTGCCAGGACGTTCAGGTCGGTTGCGACCTGCAGAAATGCGAACGGGGACAAGACACCCTTGGTCGGGTGCGCCCACCTGGCAAGCGCCTCAAGGCCCACAATCTCACCGGTTTGCGCATCAACCTGCGGCTGGTAGTACGGATGAAACTCCTCCTGTTCGATCGCGCGCAGGATGTCGTCCGCCAAGGTCTTGTTCTTGCGCACGTCTTCCAGATCGGACCGATCAAAGATTCCCAACTGGCCGCGCCCGCTGCGCTTGGCCTTGAAGAGCGCCACATCGGAGTTGGTCAACAGTTCTTCCTTCTCGGACAGAGGCGTGCGCGCCATGCCGATGGAGGCACCAAACCGGCATTCCTTGCCTTCAAATATCGTCGGCCGCGCCAGTTCATCCAGCAGCGTCCGCGCGAGTGTTTCGGGGCGTTTGGAGTCCGCGGGCACATGCAGAAGGATGACAAATTCGTCGCCACCGATGCGCGCGACAATGTCCTCGGGCCGGACCGCTGCCCGAATGCGCCGCGATGTGTCCTGCAGCACCTTGTCACCGGCCGCGTGCCCCATTGTGTCATTGATCTGTTTGAAACGGTCGAGGTCGATATGCAGGGCCACGATTTCGCCGCCCGACGCCTCGCGCTGCCGGATCATGTCGTCGAAACTGGCTGCAAGGTGACGGCGGTTGCCGAGGCCGGTCAGGTCGTCGTGATAGGCCTTGTGCATGATCGCGCGGTTTGCCGCTTCAAGCTCGCGGGCGTTTTCCTCGGCAGCGCGCCTGTTGCGGACCACCTCGGTGATGTTGAGACGCAGGACAACGTGCTCCCCGTTTTCGGCACGGGACCTGACCATGCGAAAATGCTGGTCACCGCTGAACTCGAAATCTTCGGTGCCGGGGGCGAGCAATTCGGGGGAATAATACGATTCCACCCATTCCTCTGGATGCTCCATGGCGGCCGGGATGCGACCGGATCGCGCCGCCTCGAGCAGGATGGTTTTCAGGTTTGTTCCGGGTTGCAGATCTTCGGGGTGATCCGTCATCGAACGGGCATAGGCCGGGTTCCAGATCAGCAGATTCTGGTTGGCGTCGTAGATGGCAAAGGGGTCCGGGTAGGCGTTGATGGCCGACATCAGACGATCCTGCGACACCTCAGCCGCGCGCCGCTGGCGCACAAGCTCTGTCGTGTCGATCCGCAACAGGACCAGATCGCCATTTTCCGCGCGCGACCGTAGAAGGCGGTGATGCACGTCACCCGGCAGTTCGAGGTCCTGCACGGGTTTGGCCAGATCGGCGCTCTGATGCTCCTTTGACATCCACTCGTCTTCATTCCCGACTGCAGGAACGATTTTGCCCGCCATGATGGCGATACTTGCAACCCGCGTGCAGTGCATGCCGATTTGCAACTCATCCGCATTGTCCGTCATCGACGCGGCATAGGCATCGTTCCAGACCACAAGGCAATCATCCGGATCATAGATCGCAAACGGAGAAGGGTAGGCGTTGAGCGCTGCGAGCAGCCTAGCGCGTGCCTCTTCCGCCTCGCGACGCTGTCGCACAAACTCGGTGGAATTCAGCCGGATGACAACATAGTCGCCGTTGGACGATCTGGACCGGAGCAGTCTGTGATGCGTGTCGTTTTCAAGTTCGACATCCTCCCATCCCAGTTTCAGCGATGCCTGTGATGCGGTTTCTGCAATCCATTCCTCCTCGCGGCCAATCGCGACGGGATAGCGCCCCTCCTTCGTGGCCAGTCGCAGAACGTCGGTCAGGTGCATGCCCGCGCACAAACCGCCGCGTGTTGTGGACATCGATTTTTCATAGGCCTCGTTCCAGCTGACCAGCGTCAGATCCTTGTCGTAGATTACAATCGGGTCGGGATAGGCATCGAGGGCTGCGATCAGGCGTTCACTTGCCTGTCGGGCCTCGGTTTCGGCGTTCTTCAGCGCCGTGATGTCGCGATAGGTGGCGCAGACATAGTGCCCCTCCGCCGCATCGTCCGGGATCAAGGTCAGGCGCACGCTGGCCCAAACGCGACTGCCGTCCGCGCACACGACCGAAACCTCGCAGACCGTATCGGTCTCGGAATCGCCGGAACTGCCAGATATGCGCGCCAGGACGTCCGCGCAGATGTCCGGATCGAAGAGCGTATCTAGCGGTGCATCGAGAATATCGCACGCCGCAAAGCCCAGTTGTTGTGTGAAGGCTGCATTGACGTGGCACAAACGTATCGTGTCACCGGCGGGTGTTACATGCCCGACGGCAACCGGGTCCCCGGTCAAATCCAAAAAGCGTGTTTTCAGGACGTCCAGACTCATACTCAACCCAACCGTGGGATATCGCTTAGGTCATAGCGGTTAGGTTTGTGTGAATTCCGCCCCGCCTCTTGGTCGCCGGTGCGCGCGATCGCAGCGGTTTTTTGATCCAGAAGGGCCTCGCCTAAAAAACGGATGCCTCTTGCGATGTCCATGCCGGTGCATCAGCGCGGTCAGGGGGCGATCTACGGCCGAAAAAGCGCGCAAAATGCGAAAAACCTGCCGCTCTCACCCCGACACAGGTTCAATTCGATTTTTTTGGAGGATTTGAATTGAATGGTGGGCGACCCTGGAATCGAACCAGGCGTGCGTCTCCGCGAGGGAGTTACAGTCCCCTGCCACACCTTGCGGCCTGTCGCCCACTGCGCCAAAAAGGGCCAAGCCCGATCTGGCGTGAGCGCGTGATTACCGGGCGACCCCCTAGGGGTCAAGGGCGAAAATGGGCGAGGCAGAGCAGGCAGTATGGCATCAAAAAAGCCCAAATGGGTCGTGGCCAAGGAACAGGCCAAAAAGGCGGACGCGGCGCAGACTGTCTGGCTCTTTGGATTGCACGCGGTGCGGGACGCCCTGATGAATCCGAAACGGGAAAAGCTGCGTCTCGTTGTGACCCTGAATGCCCTCGCCAAACTGGAAGATGCTGTCGCACAGTCGGGCATAACGCCCGAGATGGCCGACCCGCGCCGCTTTCCTGCGCCGCTTGATCCGGGTTCCGTACATCAGGGGGCGGCGCTTGAGGTCAAACCGCTTGATTGGGGGCGTCTGGAAGATGTGGCAATCGGCGCAGAGTGCCCGCGCCTGATCCTGCTGGACCGCGTGACCGACCCGCACAATGTCGGCGCGATCCTGCGCTCTGCCGAGGTTTTCGGCGCCTCCGCCGTGATTGGCACACGGCACCATTCTGCACCCGAAACCGGTGCGCTGGCCAAGACCGCCTCGGGCGCGCTCGAAAGGCAACCGTATTTGCGGGTGCGCAACCTTGCCGATGCTATCGTTGCCCTGCAGGCCATGGGATATCTGGTGCTGGGGCTCGACGGCACCGCCGAGATCGGGTTGGAGACTGCGATTGCGGACAAACGCGATCAACCCGTCGCATTGGTCCTTGGTGCGGAAGGGCCGGGCCTGCGCGACAAGACCAAAAGCACCTGTGACGCACTGGTGCGGATCGACGCTTCGGGCGGATTTGGCTCGCTCAACGTTTCAAATGCGGCTGCAGTCGCCCTATATGCCACAACACGGCAATCAGGAGGCTGACATCGCGCATCCCACCAAAATCGCCACATGCTGCTATTGCGGAACGCGTGCGGCCCTTGTGCTGACGGGCCGGGACCGGCACGAGCTGGCCTGTTCCAGCTGTGGCGCACCGCTCCACGATCTCAAGATGCTGCCTCGCAAGAAACAGGGGGATCGCGAACTGGTCCGCCCGTCGGCGGTCCGCAGGCAGCCGCAGGCATCGCACCGACCCAAGGCCAGACCGAAGAAACGCAAGAGCAAGATGCGCCGTTTTGCCGACCTTTTTGAGGACGCGTTTGATGTGATCGAAGATATTTTCGACTGACCCGCCGGGCTTTAACCTTCCGTTCACAGATTTGCGAGACGGTCTTTTTTGAGCGGCAGATATGCCTATCTGTCTTTCATGAACTGCGGGTCTGGAACCCCCGCAGATACATTCACTGTCCCTCGTTCCGTACCTTGCGCCCCTCCGTTATGGACGGGGCGCTTTTTTCTGGCGCCGCTTTGCGGTAGCGGTGGCGCATGACACAGTATTCCGATGCCCATTTGCGTGATGTCCTCAAGCGGAGCAGGTCCATCGCGATGGTCGGGGTGTCGACCAACCCGGTGCGGCCCAGTTACTTCGTGGCGCGTTATCTCGATCTCAAGGGGTTCGAGGTGCACCCGGTCAACCCGGCCTATGCCGGGCAAACCCTGCTAGGCCGCGAGATCGTGGCCGGGTTGGGGGACATCACCGAACCTGTCGATATGGTTGATATCTTCCGCCGTTCCGAAGCCGTGCCCGACATTGTGGACGCGGCGCTGGATGTGCTGCCCGGGCTCAGGACGATCTGGATGCAGATCGGCGTGCAGCACGACGCTGCCGCGGCCAAGGCCGAAGCAGCAGGGGTGACCGTGATCCAGAACCGCTGCCCCAAGATCGAGTATCAGCGCCTCTTTGGCGAATTGCGCATGGGCGGCTTTGCCACCGGCGTCATTTCGTCAAAGCTACCCTAGCGGACGCGCTGCCAGGTCTGGCTTTGACACACCGGGCCGAGGCATCCTGACACCTTCATGCGGTTGCCCGACACTGTCATTCTGCCGTCATAGGTGCGGTTGTGCGCAGGCACAAAGGCGCGGCCCTCGAAGGTGCCGCCCTGACCGGTCATGTCCCAAAAGACGCGCTTGCCCACGGTCGGCGCAGCAACGGGCTGCCCGTCGCGCGAAAACACCTCGACAATGGTGCCGCAATATGCGGGCCCGCACCGGGTCGACTTGACATGAGCGACCTGGCCCTTGCGGTCGGGTTCCGTGCGCCACAGTCCCTCAGGACCAGCCGCGCGCAATTCCGCCGCGCCAAAAAGCGATAGGGCTGCCACCAGGGCAACAGGAGCGTGAACGTGTTTCATAGGCACAATCCCTTGCAGCGTCGGGAGCTTGCGCAACCATCTTACAGCAAAATCGCATCCGCGACGACCGTTTCGGATATTGGTTCACTTTGTCCCCATGCAAGGGGTGCTGCGCAGGGCCCCGTGCACTATCGCCGGCCCTGCGCGAAAAGGTGCTGATGCGCCCCGATTTGTCTACTGGACGCGGGTCCAGGTCTGGCCAAGGCAGATGGGCCCGATGCAACCCGACACCTTGAGGGAATTGCCGTTGAGCGCCATTTTCGAGCGATAGACCTTGTCATTGGACGGGCGCCAGATCTTGCCGGAACCATATTTGCCGCCCCCTTCGGGCGTCATGTCCCAGACAATCCGCTTGCCCACATTGGGTGACTGTATTTCGCCTGACGCATCGAACGCCTTGGCGATGGTGCCGCAGACATCGGCGCCGCAGGATTTGATCGCGATATGCGCATAGGCGCCATCATCGACTTCTGTTTTCCAGACGCCCTCGACGGGATCGGCGGCCAGCGCGGCTGTCGCGCCGGCCAGAGCCAGAGCCGCAGCAGCAAATAGCGTTTTCATGTTTGTCTCCTCCGCATGATGGTCAAAATCTTGGGCCATGCCGGGGCGTCATGGCAAGAATGACCTTGGGTCGCGTTGCAAATGACGTGACGGACTGGCATGTGCCGCGCGTGACATTTCTGAACAAGGCGCGCCCCATGATCCTGTACCCTGCCATCGACCTCAAGGACGGCGCCGCCGTGCGTCTCGTGCACGGCGAAATGGACAGTGCGACCGTGTTCAACGACGACCCGGCGGCGCAAGCCCGCGCCTTTGTGGAGGCGGGGTGCGAGTGGTTGCATCTGGTGGACCTCAACGGTGCCTTTGCAGGCACGCCGGTGAACGCCGCACCGGTCGAGGCGATCCTTGCGGCCTGCAACGTGCCTGCGCAACTGGGCGGCGGCATCCGCGACATGGCCACGATCGAGGCATGGCTCGACAAGGGGCTTGCCCGCGTGATCCTTGGAACCGTTGCGGTTGAAAATCCCGACCTTGTGCGAGACGCCGCCAGCGCCTTTCCCGGGCAGGTGGCCGTGGGCATCGATGCGCGCGGCGGCCGGGTGGCGACAAAGGGCTGGGCCGAAGAAACGGATGTCGACGCCACGGATCTTGCCCGGTCCTTCGAGGATGCGGGCGTCGCGGCCATCATCTACACCGACATCAATCGTGACGGCGCGATGGGCGGACCGAATATCGAGGCGACGGAGGCCCTGGCGCGCGCTGTCGACATTCCCGTCATTGCGTCGGGCGGTGTCTCATCCCTTGGTGATCTCACGCGCCTCAAGGCCACGGGCGTGATTGCGGGCGCCATCTCGGGCCGGGCCCTGTACGACGGCGCCATTGATTTGGCAGCAGCGCTCTCCGCGTTGCGGGTGTAACACGCGACGCGGGGATGCGCGTTTACTTGGCCACACCGTCTGTGAAATTGGCCAAAGCGCCAGTCATGACTTTCAGGTAAGCGGCATCCTCCGACACCCCGCCCAGACCGCCCAGCATCGCCTTGGGGTCCTCGTAGGCGATCATCGTCTTGCCGGTGCTGTCCTCAAAAACCAGCACTTTCATCGGCAGGAACAGCCCCGCCGTCCGGTCATCCTGCATCGCAGGGGTGCCCACCTTGGGGTTGCCAAAGATCAAAAGCTGCGACGCCCCGATATCCTCGCCGATGGACTGCGCGCCTGCGCCATGATCGACCCGGGCAAAGATCGTGATTCCTGCGGCTTCCATGGCGCTGGCCAGCGCGTCGACCGTTTCGCTCACACCGCCTGCGGCTTCCTTGCGGATGATCCCGCTGTCACCTGCCAGTGCCATACCCGCCATTGCCATTGCCATTGCCAATGCCGTACCTGCCATCGCCATCGCCAAAACCCATCCCAGTAGAAACCGCATCACACGTCCTTTCTTTCGTCTTGCGTCGCCTTCCGTCGTCGCACGCATCCGCATCACCGCCCACACACCATCGCGTGATCGGCGGAGGGCCACCGATGCATAAACGGCAACTCGACGGCGTTTCACTGCCATTGCGCCCCTTTCCACGCCCGCAAATCCGCATTACGACAGCGCGCATGCTCAAGACGCGCATCATCCCCTGTCTCGACGTGGCCGATGGCCGCGTGGTCAAGGGCGTCAACTTCGTCGACCTCGTCGATGCGGGCGACCCGGTGGAAGCTGCGCGCGCCTACGATGCCGCGGGTGCGGACGAGCTTTGTTTCCTCGACATCCACGCGACCCATGAAAACCGCGGCACGATGTTTGATCTGGTGCGGCGCACTGCCGAGCAGTGCTTTATCCCGCTGACGGTGGGCGGTGGCGTGCGCACGGTCGCGGATGTGCGGGCGTTGCTGCTTGCTGGTGCCGACAAGGTGTCTTTCAACTCCGCAGCCGTGGCGGACCCGGATGTGCTGACGCGCGCGGCGGACCAGTTTGGCAGCCAATGCATCGTCTGCGCGATAGACGCCAAGACCGTTGCGCCCGGAAAGTGGGAGATCTTTACCCATGGCGGGCGCAAGCCGACAGGCATTGATGCGGTTGCCTTTGCACGGACCGCCGCCACCAAGGGGGCAGGGGAAATACTGCTGACCTCCATGGACCGCGACGGCACACGCGCGGGCTTCAACCTGCCGCTCACGCGCGCCATCTCGGACGCGGTGACCATTCCAGTGATTGCGTCGGGCGGCGTGGGCACGCTTGATCATTTGGTGGACGGTGTGACCCAAGGCGGCGCGTCGGCTGTACTGGCGGCGTCCATCTTCCACTTTGGCGATTTCACCATCGCCCAGGCCAAGGCGCATATGGCCGCCGCAGGTATCCCGATGAGGCTGACATGACCCTTGATGACCTTCATGCGACCATTCTCAGTCGCAAGGGTGCAGACCCCGAAAGCTCCTGGACCGCCAAGCTGCTGGCCAAGGGGCCGGAGAAATGCGCCGAAAAGTTCGGTGAAGAAGCGGTCGAAGCCATCATCGAGGCCGTGCGTGACGACAAGAACGCGCTGACGGCGGAAGCGGCGGATGTACTCTACCACCTTCTGGTGATGCTTGTGGCGCGCGATGTGCCGTTTCAGGCTGTGATGTCCGAACTTGAACGTCGTCAGGGCGTGTCCGGCATTTCAGAAAAGGCGTCTCGCGGTTGAAACGGGCGCGCACCGGAAAACGACACGTTTTCCGGCCGTTTTCCGCATCGGAAAACGCCTACGGCGCCCAGGTCAGAAAATTTCGGATCATTCGCAGGCCCACATCCTGACTTTTTTCGGGATGAAACTGCATCCCGAGCATCGTGTCACGCCCGACGACCGCAGTTACGTCACCCGCATAGTCCACATGGGCGAGCCGTTGCGACGGGCCCTTGACCCTGAACTGGTACGAGTGAACGAAATAGGTGTGATCGCCCGTGGCAACGCCGTCAAAGACCGGGTGCGCCCTCTCGATCACCAGATCGTTCCAGCCCATATGCGGGACCTTCAGCGACGCATCGCCGGGTTCGATCCGAACAACTTCGCCATCGACCCAACCCAAACCGGGCGTATCCTCGTATTCCCGCCCCCGGGTTGCCATCAGTTGCATGCCGACGCAGATGCCCAGAAAGGGCCGCCCGCGCACTTCCACGGCTTCGCGCAGGGCTTCGTAGACACCATCTGCGCCCCGCAATGCGGCGGCGCAGGCCGGAAACGCGCCGTCGCCCGGCAGCACGATACGGTCGGCGCGCGCAACGACATCGGCGTCCGATGTGACGACGACGTCGCCCGCATCCGCGTCCAGCGCCATGCGCTCGAACGCCTTCTGGGCCGAATGCAGATTACCGCTTTCGTAGTCGATCAGGGCAGTGAGGCTCATAAAGCGCCCTTGGTTGACGGAATGGCGTCCGCCCGGCGCGGATCCACTTCGAGCGCGTCGCGCAAGGCGCGCGCCACCGCCTTGAATGCGGCTTCGGCGATGTGGTGCGCGTTCAGCCCATGCAACTTGTCCACATGCAGCGTGATGCCGCCATGGGTGCTGAGCGCCTGAAAGAACTCGCGCACCAGTTCAGTGTCGAATGTCCCGATTTTCTGCGTGGGCATGTCCACGTTCCAGACCAGAAAGGGCCGCCCCGACAGGTCCAGTGCGGCCCGCACCAGCGCGTCATCCATCGGCAGCAGACAGGACCCGTACCGGCGAATACCCGTCTTGTCGCCCATTGCGGCCGTCAGGGCCTGCCCGAGCGCGATGCCCACATCCTCGACGCTGTGGTGATCATCGATATGCAGATCACCCTTGCAGCGGACGGTCATGTCGATCAGCGCATGGCGCGCCAACTGGTCGAGCATGTGATCAAAAAAGCCCACGCCGGTCTGGTTGTCGTATCGGCCGGTTCCATCGAGGTTCACCTCGACCGAGATATCCGTCTCTGCGGTGCTTCGCGTTACTGTGGTGCTGCGCATGTCAGACGTCCTTGCCCATTCGCCGCCCTTATAGGCAGGCCCTGACCCACTTCCAAGACGGCCATGTGCGCTTGGACCGCTCTGTGACATTTTGCGATCCCGGCGAATCGTGTTTTCATCTCATGGTTGTTTGTCGAAAGCCATTTGATTTGAAAAACCTCCCTCTGTCCGGCACGCTCTTGTTGCTCATGTTCGCTTTGGCGTCTTGCGTCGAGGCCCCGTTCCGGACGGGCAGCCTGACCGGTGATCCTTCCAAGAGCGCGGCAGCAAACCCCTGCACCCGCGTGCATGCCCTTGGTCCGGCAAACCTCGAAATCATCGATCGTCAGCAGCATGCGTGCGGGTTGCAACAGCACGTGCTGCCAAGTAAAAACCTGAGCGCGGCCGATGCCCGCACGATCACAAATACAGACCTGCAGTTCATCCACATGCCGATGAATGCGTGGACGGATGCCGCGCGTGCGCTTGTTCCGGCGCGCGACCTGAACAACTCGGACGCATATACGCTCGCATTCGTCGAACTGGATGAAGCGGGCCTGTTTTCCGTCGACACCCAGCGGCGCGAATTGCGCGCGCATCTGCAAGATCGCTTGGCGCAAGGCCAACAGAATGTCGTCATCGTCTATGTGCATGGGTTCCGCCACGACGCGGGTATTCGAAACGCGGACGCTGTCAAATTCCGGCGGTTGCTGGGATACACGCGGGCGGCGCTGAATACACGCTGTATCGAAGCGGGCCAGTATTGTGACGCCGCCCTGACAGGCGTTTTCGTTGGCTGGCCCGGTCGACGTATCAACGAGGGCTTTCAGGACCAGAATGTCGACGAAGGATTGCCGTTCCGGTTGGGCACGGTGTCGGCTCTGGCAGGGTTTGGCGGGCGCTATGACCTGTCTTGCAAACTGGGTTCAGCGGCGCCGTGCCATACCGACACGCAGCCGCCATCCGACCCTCCTCTCAGACAAGTGTTGAGCGATATCGAGGGGCAATTGCGCCCCTTCGACCAAAGTGATCCCTCGGCCAACAAGTTGCTTGTCTTCGGCCATTCGCTGGGGGGCAACATGCTGGCCACGATGCTGCGCGACGAGGTCGAGGCTGCCGTCCGGAACCACCGGCCGGGCGCGCGGATGAAACCGCCCATCGGCGATCTGGTGGTTTTGCTGAACCCGGCCTCCCCGGCCGAAAACTGGACGGGCATTCAGCGGGCGGAACGGAAACTGGCCGGCTTGGGCGAGACAAATATCCTGACATGCGAGGGCAGGGGCGCGGCCTGTTTCGACAGGTATTTCGCTCAGACAAGGAAATGGCACAGCCTGTACCCGACCGACCAAAGGCCGGTTTACATCTCGCTTACCGCGACGGCGAATTGGGGCGCGCTCCTGAACCGGGATGCACCGGATTACGACAAGGTCACCGACAAGGTGTTCAAACTCGCACAGAAAACGAACAACCGAACGAAACGCGAGGAATATGTCACCATCGGTCATCTGATGCCGCAGTACAAAGATCGACGCACCCTGCAGGACGGCGCAGAGCCTGTGGGTGCGACACATGAGATGGCTGTGCTGTGGAGCGCGGGCGTCGGCGTGAATGCGGCTCCGTCGACCTATGCCAACGCAACCCGACCTGCAGCGGCGTGGTGTGCGCCGTCGGACGGTTGGCTGGCACTGGCGCGCCGTCCGAAAGCGGATGATACGCGCGACATCGTGGTCAACTGGGACTACGGCTACCTGCCCAAGCGGGATGGTCAAAGCCGCCCCAGCCGAAATGTGGGCGCGGACATGAACAACGCGTCGATCCGGTGGCGACAGGCGGTGCGTTACACGTCGATCAATGCAGACGCCCTGTCCGTGGCGCCGGGCACGACACCGTTCTGGAATGTGCGCGTGCTTGATACCGCGATCCGCAAACATGCGGATTGGGCCAAATACCCGACATGGTGCGCGATCAACCAGCTTTTTCTGGACAACGCGACGGCGCCAAAGGCGGCCCCCACGGTGCGGCGTGTCTTTGACGATGCAGCGGACGTCGGTGCCGGCGCGGGTGTTGGCACCGTTCAGGAGTGATGCCGAGGGCACAATCACGTGAGTGTCGCAGGTTGGCAAAAATGAAAAAAGCCGCCCGAAAGGCGGCCATTTCAATCTCCGCGCCGGGAGAATGTTGGAGCGGGCGAGGCGATTCGAACGCCCGACCCTAACCTTGGCAAGGTTATGCTCTACCCCTGAGCTACGCCCGCTTCCTTGGGTGAGTGGTCAGATACTTATCTCGCGCGCCGCCTGCAAGAGGAAAAGATCAGCGGACCGGAAAAAATCGCGCCTTGCGCGACGGAAAGGGCCAGCGTCACCGTTAGGAGGGTATGGCGGACATCAAAAAGACACTGATCGCGATTGTTGCCCTGCTCGGCGCGGGCGCTCTGAGCCTTTGGGCCGGATTTGCGCAGGCCCATGACGGGCCGCACGGCCCCCGCGTCCTGGCGCAGGCGCTTGGCGCGAAGGTCGCCGACACCGAAGTGTCGCTTGACCTGATGGTGACGGGGCTTGAGCCGGTGCAAAGGCTCGCGATCTCAGGCGTCTTTGCGGATGACGCTGCGGTCGCGCCGCTCGCCACCCCTGTTCCGGTTGGTTTCGCCGAGGATGTGGTGATCCCCGTGCGCCTTCAGTTTGAAGAGGTGCCGCCCGGCATCTTTACCCTGGGCATTGATTTTGGCGCGGCGGGGCAGGGCGGTGCTGTCGTTATTCCCGAACCCGCAAAACTCCAAAACGCATTCGAGCGAGAGGAAGGCTGACATGACATTGAACTGGAGTTCGATCAAGCTGGTCACGCTGAGCGTCGCAATCCTCTTGGCCTGCGTGGCACAGTCGAACGCGCAGCCAAAACTGCGTCAGCATACCGCAACCGAAGCCGAGCCTGTGTCACTGGCCAGCGCGCGCCAGAAGGTCAGCGGCGCACAGGTGGACATGACCTTGCGCGGCAACACCCGCATCATTGCGTCAAACGGCGTGCCCTCGCACCGGGTGGGGCGTTTTCCCAACGGCGGGAACCCGCATCGCATTGCCGCGCAAAACCACCGGTTCGAAGTGTCGGTATCGCCGCGCGCGGGCAACCCGCGCAGCCTGCAGAACGGCGCATCTTTTTGCGTGGCGGTCAACGGTGTTCCCTTTGACCCCAATGCCACCGAGTATTGGCAGGGCAACCCGCGGTCCGGGTGGCAGTACAATGCCCTTGGCGGTGCCGTGGGATTGGGGCTCGACGCGAATTATGCGCATGTGCAACCCGGCGGTGCCTATCACTACCACGGTCTGCCCGTGGACTTGATGCAGCAGCTTGGCTGGTCCGCCGCCGAGGCATCGCCGCTTATCGGTTTTGCGGCAGACGGGTTTCCGATCTACGCGCTCACGGCGGAGGGGAACGGGCGGGTTGTGCGCATGACATCGTCCTATCAACTGAAATCCGGGAACCGCCCTGGCGGCGGGCAACCTTCGGGGCGCTATGACGGTGCGTTCATGCAGGATTACGAATATCGCGCGGGTTCGGGCAGTCTGGATGAGTGCAACGGTGCGCAGGTGACGACGGCGGACTATCCCGGCGGCACCTATGCCTATTTCATCACCGACACCTATCCAGTGTTGCCGCGTTGCCTGCGTGGCGCGATGGGGTCCGGTTTCACAAAACGCCGCTAGGCGCGCTGGATCAGGTCCCAACGGTTGCCAAACGGGTCGCGAAAGACCGCTACGGTGCCATAGGCCTCGTGGCGCGGCTCTTCCTCGAAAACGACGCCGTCCGCGGCCTCTAGCCTTGCGTGATCGCGGGCAAAGTCATCCGTCGCCAGAAACAGCCAGACCCGTCCGGCCCCTTGCTGGCCTACAGCCGCTTCCTGTGCCTTGCCGTCGGCCCGCGCAAGAATGATCGATGTCTGCGCGCCGGGTGCGCGCACCTCGACCCAGCGTTTGCGGCCCTGATCTTCGTCCGCGATCAGGTCAAATCCAAGTGTTCCGCAGAAAAAAGCAATGCCCGCATCGTAGTCGGGCACGATCACGGAAAAGGCGCTTATGTGCATTTTATAACGAAACCTCTGCTATCATCTGCCTTATCTGCAAAAATGAACGTCTTAGATGCCGGATCAGACAACAGCAAGGCAAGGAGAAATGCCATGTCCATCCGAGAAAATGTTCAAGCCGTCATCGACGGCATTCTGCGCGGCGAAATTGTTGAGACATTCGACACATGGTATGCAGACGACATCGTCATGAGTGAAAACGGTGTCGAAGACCGTGTTGGCAAAGCCGAAAATCGCGCGTTTGAAGAGGCGTTTGTTGCCTCGGTCGAGTTTCACGCGGCGCGCGTGGGCCGGGTCGCTGTCGATGGCAACCATGCAGCCGTGGAATGGGAATTTGAAATGACGCCGCATGGCGGCGCGCGGATTGTCCAGCGCCAGGTGGCCTTCCAGACCTGGGAAGACGGTAAGGTGGTGCGCGAGGTCTTTTACTACAACAAGGGCTGACCTGCCGGGGTCGGGTGCACGTGACGCCCGACCCATACCCAATTCTACGAGTTGTTCCCGTCAAGCAAACGTCATAAACCGTGCTGCAACTGCACAATGACTGCACCGGGGGACACGGCACTATGCCCGAATTTCAGAAAATCCTGATCGCCAACCGCGGCGAGATTGCCATTCGCATCATGCGTGCGGCCAATGAAATGGGCAAGAAGACGGTTGCGGTGTTTGCCGAAGAAGACAAGCTGGGTCTGCACCGTTTCAAGGCGGATGAAGCCTACCGGATCGGCGAAGGACTGGGGCCCGTGGCGGCCTATCTCAGCATTGAAGAGATCATTCGCGTGGCCAAGATGTCTGGTGCGGACGCGATCCACCCGGGCTACGGTCTGCTGTCTGAAAACCCGGACTTTGTGGATGCCTGTGACAAGGCCGGGATCACCTTTATCGGCCCCAGAGCCGAGACCATGCGCGCCTTGGGCGACAAGGCGTCCGCCCGCAAGGTCGCCGTCGCAGCCGGTGTGCCGGTCATTCCGGCGACCGAAGTGCTGGGTGACGACATGAAGGCGATCAAGAAAGAAGCCGCCGAGATCGGCTATCCGCTGATGCTCAAGGCGTCCTGGGGTGGGG